>JADGPT010000013.1 GCA_017882345.1 Bacteroidales bacterium | reverse complement strand
GCAAATGGATCAACGTTTAATGAAAGTGATTTAATACCATTTGGCAGCGTATCGGGTAATGAAATATTAAATTTTCCGGGTGTTCCCATTATTGGGATAACACTTGGATCACCTATAAGATTATATGTCTCCCAGTAATACTTCTTCCATTGGGATGTACTGGCGCTGACGGCAAGATTTCCGGCATAATTAATCTGTCCCATTGTAAAATACCAGTCTGAGGGAGATTCCCCGTGGGTATGAAACAGCCGGTCATAGGCTCCAAGCCCCGTTGTCAGATAGGTGGGATCTGCAGAAGGGGGAGCAAGCCCGACAGCCCAATAAAAATCCTCGTCCCAGTAAGAGTCGTTTGAGCATCCTATAAATCCGATTGATCCCTTTTCAGCTGTCACCACCATATTATTTCCAAATGAAGAAGCAAGATTAAACTGGGCGGTTCCGCAGGCATTGCTGATTATAAAAGGATACATGTTTTTATTCTCAAAAGATTGTATGTCCGGAGACTTTATATTAAGATGTAACCATCCGGCATCATCACCATGTCCGGTATAATTAATGAACGAGACACCTTTATTAATAGATTTAATCAGTGAATCTTTTCTTACAGATAAGGCTTCCACATTTAACTTTGAGAAATAGTAAAAATGTTGTTCATTGATTTTATTTGCAGGAGTGAGATAGTTTGTAACCGCATATTTTACCTGTCCATTCATGGTATTGGCATAACTGGCATCATAACCGGCTGAAGCTATAGCTCTGGAATAGAATTTATTTGTATCGCTAAATGCAAACTTCTCATACTGGATTATTTTTTTAACCACAGTTTTTAACTCAGTTGTGTCGGCCACTGGTAAACGTCCGACATACATTTCCGGTATATAATCACCATTACCATCAAACTCACCATAGTACATATCCGTGATATTTCCTGATCCCCCGGAACCATAATATGGAACTCTGTTGACATCCCCTATAATCAGCAGATACTCCGGTGGAGGACTGTTTATGGATGAAGCTTTGTATATTTTGGTAAGTGTTTCCTTCAATTGTAAATAATCATTACCGGCCAGCCCGGTTCCTTTATAAAGGATCTCAAGTTTAAAACCTTTCTGGGTTTTCCATTTAATGAATGGCTCAAGCTGCTTTTTGAAAGCAGTATCCGTTAATATAACCATTTTAACAGGCTGATCAGAGTAGCCGGGTATTACCTGCACAGGATTGAAATTCAGAACTCCTTTGTCAAGCGATTCATTGAAGAGAGCTGATTGGTTGGAAAGAGATTTTGATACGATATTGATTGAATTTGAAAATGTTATCTCTATTCTCATCGAAGTAATGACCTCTAACGAGTTTGAATGTGGATTATATCTCACCGGTGAAATATACAAGTTCGCAAGTTTATTGTTTCTTAATGTGCCTAAAGATTCAATTCTTACTGTATCCGACGAAATCAATCCATTGGCGCTATATGCTGTCTTATCAATTTTAAATCGTGGTTTTGTTTGCTGTATTTCCTTTGTCTCGCTCTCCTGAACCGGGAAAAGTTTACCCTCTATCTTCTTACCAGAAGGGTTAATCCTGGATGATCTGACATCAGAAATCTTTATCTTGAATCCTGATCCTTCAGGAATCGAGATTAACCGGCTGAATACCGGGAGTTCTGGCTTACCCGGAACAGATGACGGAATATGGCCGGGTATAGAAATACGATAGAATGAACCGGCACTATTTGTTAAGCTTTCAATGTTAAGCTCTGATATTGAATAGTTTATGATGATAGATTGATTCTGAATTATTACATCAATTTTCTTCATATTACCATCAAGACGGAATTTGTAATTTTTTCCTGTCTGTCCGCTGGCGGCTGATGATGCAAAAACCAGAAAAACTGCTAATATTCCAGCCTGTTTATCTTTCCCTAAACGCATCAGTTTTAATCAATTAACACAATGACCTAAATTCTGCAGGCAAGTTATTAAAAAATCAATATATTATGAATGTGATCATAATATATTTGATAAAAATATTATGATTCGTATTATTATATTTGAAATCTAACAAAAAATCCAGAAAGGTTAGCATTTTAAGAAATCCTTTTTTAACACTATTTTTGTTGATACAAAATTTAAAGAAGGTTAATTATGATTCAATTTTTTCAGATCTTTGTATATTGTCGCATTTATAATTAATAATATGAACAGCTATTCGATAACCGCGCTTAAAAAAGTTTTTTTAATAATAAGTTTTACTGCAATGATCGTTCCCGGATATTCTCAGGAGACTCCTGAATATGATAAGATTGTTACCTCAGCCGGAGTAGTTGAAATGCATTTTATCGGACACGGATCACTGATGTTTAAAGTGAACGGTTTCGTCATTTATATTGATCCTGTCAGAAGCTCTGGAAATTACGACTTTCTTCCGAAAGCTGATATTATTTTGGTGACCCATGAACATGGGGATCATCTTGATACAGCGTTAGTAGCGAATCTAAAGAAACAGGGAACACTATTGTTTTGTAACCAAAACTCCACTTTAAAGATTCCATGGGGACTGGCTATGAAAGCCGGCGACAGACAGGAAATCAATAACATTATTATCGAAGCAGTCCCTGCTTATAATATTGTTAATCAAAGCTCTCCTGGTCATCCTTATCATCCGAATGGAGTAGGAGTGGGATATGTTCTTACTATCGGAGGAAAAAAGATTTATATTGCAGGCGACACTGAGAACACGCCTGAAATGAAGGCGCTCAGGAACATCGATGTTGCTTTCCTGCCTATGAATCTACCTTATACAATGACTCCTGCAATGGTTGCCGATGCGGCGCTTGCCTTTAAACCCAAAATCCTTTATCCTTACCATTTTGGCGAAACTGATACCAACGAAATAATTAAATTATTAAAGGATTCCGGCATTACGGTACGGATCAGAAATCTAAAATAATAGCACGGGTTTAACCGGATCATGACATCTGGGTAGATTTAAATCACATCATTAAAAACAATTAATTATTATGATAAATATTAACAGAAGAGGTTTTCTGAAGACAGGTATTGCAGGGGCTGCAGGCATAGTGGCATTATCACCGTCCATTGTCTCAGCTGCAACAGCAGATCAGCATAATGATATTATCTCAAGAACTCTTGGGAAAACAGGTATGAAAATTCCTGTAATCAGTTTCGGAGTTATGAGAGCCGATAATCCGAATCTCTGCAAAGCTGCGTATGAAAAAGGGATAAAGCTTTTCGATACTGCAAATGGGTATCAGAATGGAAATAATGAGATTATGCTTGGCAACCTTCTTAAGGATTATCCGAGAAGTTCATTTTATCTTGCAACAAAAGTTAAACCTGCAGGTGTTGACAGAGATGGAAAACCGTCTGAACAGACAACAGCTGAGGATTTTCTTGCAAAATTCAATACGAGTCTGTCGCGTTTAAAGATGGATTATGTTGATATTCTTTACATTCATGATATCAGGAATCCGGAAATGCTTGAATATAAACTGATTATTAATGCTATGAAAAACCTTAAAAAAGAAGGTAAGGTAAAATTTATTGGTTTTTCTACGCATGCTAATGAACCGGTAGTCATTGATGCTGCTGCTGCAATGGATACCTGGGATGTAATTCTTACTTCATATAATTTTAAACAAACCTATATAAATGAATTGAATAGCGCCATTAAAAAGGCTAATCAGGCCGGAATAGGGATTGTGGCAATGAAGACATTGGCAGGAGGAGGTTTTCTTGATAAAGAAAAAACTAAACCGATTAACTCTACTGCCGCTTTGAAATGGGTATTATCAAATCCAGATATTACTACTACAATTCCGGGTATGACTGACTTTGATCAGCTTGATCTAAACATTAAGATTCTTTCTGACATCTCAATCACTGATCAGGAAAAGAAAGATCTTTTGATCGCAAGCGCTGAAAAGGGGCTGTATTGTACGGGTTGCACTATTTGTCTTAATTCCTGTACAATGAACCTTCCGGTACCGGATCTTATGAGAGCGTATATGTATGCCTATGGTTATTCAAATCCGTCAATGGCATACTCTTTGTTAAGTGAGCTGGGGACAAACGACAATCCTTGTAAAGAGTGCAGCTCATGTAAGGTGGAGTGTACTAAAAAGTTCGACATTAAGGAGAAAATTGCAGATATTTCACGATTGGTAAATGTTCCCGCTGATTTTCTGACTTAAGTACAGGTGAAACGGTGTAAGGGCGAAAGACAAAAGATAATCCACCTTAGCTACAACCTTCAAGTCGTTATGCTGGTCAAAAGAAGCTTCGGTGGACGAAGAAAGTAAAAAGATAAAAGTTAAAGCCGGTTTGAATGATACTGAATACTGAAATAATAGATCAATCCTTTGAAAATGAATAAAAAAATTCTTATTGCATTTAGCCTGATTATTCTATCAGGTTCAGTAATAGCCCAGGATATTCGTATGCCCGATTTAAAAGGTTATAAAAAGTCCATCAACTACCCTGTCTTTCTTCCTGAAAACCTTTGGGATTTTATTAATGGAGCAGCCGATACCTATCTTTCATACGGATTTGTTGATCTTCATGTTGTAGAATATAAAAAAGGGAAAGATGTAATCAAACTTGAAATTTACAAGCAGACTGATAATACAATGGCTTTTGGGATATATTCAACTGAACGTTCACCGTCATTCCGTTTTCTGAATCTGGGTTCTCAGGGATATATTACAGATGGGGCAATTAATTTCTTTAAGGGCAATTATTATGTGAAGATCCGGACATATTCTAAGAATGCTAATACTTTGAAATCTGCTGAATCACTGTCTGTTAAGGTCGCAAATATGCTCACAGGTGGTTCGGAAATGCCATCTGCGCTCTCGCTGTTTCCTGAAAGTGGTAAAAAGATCAATGAAGAGACCTATATAAATGAAAGTGTCCTTGGGCATAAATTTCTTAACCAAGCCTTTAAAGCAACTTATGAATCGGGAAATGATATCTTCTCTGTCTTTATTATGCAGAAAAATTCTCCGGAGGAGACACGAAAATCAGTTGGAGATTATCTTACCTCTACCGGAGCAGAACCAGTTGATTCAGAGATCGGGAGATATATGCTAAAGGACGGTTATAACGGAACGATTTTCCTTGCATGGAAAGATAACAGGATTGTTATTATTTCCGGACTGTCGAAAGATCAGTCCGATGTGGCAGATAGCTACACCACAGAAATTCTCAAATAACAACTTTTCCCTTTTTTCCTTTTTCCTTTTTCCTTTGTTCGTCCACCATAGCTTTCTTTGACCGCCGAAACGCTTGTGAAGGGAGTAGCGAAGGTGGATTGTCTGTTGTCTTTATTTATTCATAAAGGTTTCTGTGGCACTCTGAACAATTGGCTTCTTTCCAGGCTGTCCCAATATTTATAGGATGCTTAAATTCTAGATTTTCCCTGATATTGGTATATTCCATCATTCCCTGTTTGCCCTGACCAACAATACTATGACAGAGATTACAGTCGCGGGAGATTTTGCTGCCATCAGCTGCTTTAAAAGTATCATTATGACATCTGAAACATCCATCAGATTCAAGATGACCGATATGTTCCGGATAATGATCATAAGTTACATGTATTTTCGGGAAAGTATTCTCAATGAAAGCTTTCTGAACTGCTGATACCGAGTTATCTATAAGATCCTTGTTGGTAGAATAATAATCATTATAACCGGATTTGTAAAATCCTGTAATACTGTTTTTAATTTTTATCAAAGCAGTATCCTTGTCGCTGAATGATTCTTTCAATATTCCCATGGCAGCTTTCTTGAAGAATGGAATGTTTTTCGAAATTGCACCAGTCATCATAGCCTTATCAAAATAGACTGTCGGGGAATTATAATTATGAGATGGCCGGTTGTGGCAATCAATGCAATCCATTGTTCTTGATGTAGATACTGACAACAGACTGTCGGAAATCGGATTACTGTCATTCCTGTATATTTTCACTACTCCGGAAGTTTTATTGGAATACTTCACATAGGTTATATTTTCACGTTTGTCATTCTCCGAAATGTATTCAATATTTACAGCCGGATTAATGTGCCAGTGAATTCCTTCCACCATACCGACTCCGCTGTATTCCGGACCGGTTTTCATCTGTAGCATTATGTTCCACTCAGTATTCAATGAATCGGCAAGAAAATATTTGTTGGTCCAGAGTGTTCGGGCATAAAATTTTTGCGGCCAGTGACATTTTTCGCAAGTTTCTCTCGCCGGGCGCAGATCATGAAGTGGCGTTTCTATAGGTCTGGGATAGGATTTAGTCAACACAGCATATACCTGGTGCAATCCGGATAATTTTGATTTTACATACCAGGATGCACCTGATCCTACATGACACTCTACGCATGCAACATTTGCATGAGGAGAATTCTGGTAAGCAGTATGCTCGGGTTCCATAACCTGATGACATAATGTACCACAGAACTCTACAGATTCAGTTATATGAAAAGCCTGAAAGCTTCCCAGAGTCGAAAGAAAAAGAACTATAATTGTTGTGATCGTAAAAATGATAAACGCATTTCTGTGTCTTGGATCATTGAGATCTATACGGGGGAACCTGGCTTCTTCCTTAACTCCGATTCTTCGGACCCTTTTCCTCTCGCGAATCATGCCTACAGGGATAAGTAAAAGTCCCAATATCAGAAACACGGGAAGAATAATATAGATGAAGAGACCAAGGTTAGTGTTCCCTTTATCGAATATTGTTGAAATAATAAAGAGAAGAATAATTAACGCCAGATTTATTCCGGCAATAATTGAACCGATAATTGTTAACCAGTTTTTAGAGGAGGGTGGAAGTTTCATAGGGCCGGTTAATTGATTAAGTTAGAGTAGGGGTAAAAATAGGAAATTATTTGTTTATTCTTCGCACTGGATTATTTGTGAAATAAACCGTTTCAGACTGAGGTATGTCTTAATGACCTTTAAATCATTATGCTCATCAGCTACATTCTGAGGAGGATTATAGAGTATTCCATGGTCTGCTTTCCTCAGCATAGAAATGTCGTTGTAAGAATCGCCAATAGCAATTACCTTATAATTAAGAGTTTGTAGCGCTTCTACTACATGCTTTTTAGCATCTTCCTGCCTTAGGTTATAATCTGTAATGTTGCCTTCACTATCAGTTGTAAGATGATGGCAAAACAGGGTAGGCCTTCCTAGTTGTCTGATCAGGGGCTCGGCAAATTCAGTAAAGGTATCGGAGACTACAATAAGCTGAGTTTTAGTCCGGAGCCAGTCAATAAATTCCAATGCCCCCGGAAGAGGTTTGAGCAGAGATATTACATTCTGAACATCGCGAAGAGTCAATCCGTATTTTTTAAGAAGTTCTAATCGCCTATGCATTAGAATGTTATAGTCACTTATATCCCGGGTAGTAAGTTTTAGCTCATCAATTCCGGTATGACTCGATACATTCACCCAGATTTCCGGGACAAATACACCTTCAAGGTCTGAACAAACAATGTACATGAGTTTATAGTTATTCTTATTAATAATTCTTAAGTATAAAATCCTTTAACAACCCGTAACTATTATCCATTGGAAAATAGTGTTCAGGCTTTTGTTCTAAGCCAACGAGAGAGGCAGGAAGAGGAGGTTCAAAATTTAAAATTTGCCGTATCTCAACAGGAAACTTTGCAGGATGAGCCGTTTCAAGAGATATGCAAAGTGGTTTTCCCAGCATTGAATTTATATTTAATGCGAAATACTCCCTCATTCCCCTCCAGGCAACGGCTCCGTGAGGTTCGAGCAATAAATTGTATTTTCTGTATACTTCTTCGATTGTACTTCTTGTCTCTTCATCGGTAACGCTTACTGCAAAAAGATCTTCACGCATTTTTAAAAGATCCGGTGTTTTGATAATATTCCCTGATTCATCCATAATTCCTTCATAATAAGCTACAATTCTTGCCAGATTGCTCGGATGTCCAACATTCATAGCACTTGAAATACAATTCCTTGAAGGATTAATTAAATTATAGTTCCCGGTACGCAAATATTCCGGAACTTCGTTATTTTCATTTGTTGAAATGATAAATTGTTTAACAGGAAGACCCATTTTCTTCGCTATAAGTCCGCCCATCAAATTTCCGAAATTACCTGACGGCACACTGAAAATGACTTTCTCCATTATGTTGGTCGTGAGCTTTGAATATGCATAGAAATAGTACACCGATTGGGGCAGTAATCTTCCTATATTTATTGAATTTGCTGAAGAGAGTGAAATATCTGAAAGCGCCGGATCCAGAAAAGCCATTTTTACCAGACGTTGGCAATCATCAAACTTCCCGTCAATAGCAATAACAGTTATATTGTTTTGCAGAGAAGTCATCTGTTTTCGTTGCATCAGGCTAACCTCATTGACTGGGAATAAAATTATTACATTGATGTTATTGAGTCCATAAAAAGCATTGGCTACTGCACTTCCCGTATCTCCCGATGTGGCTGTAAGAATTGTAAGATGCTGATTATTGATCGATAAAAAATACTGCATCAACCTGCTCATCATCCTTGCTGCAAAATCTTTGAAGGAGGCTGTAGGACCATGATCGAGACGCATAATGTATTTACGGTCAAGTACTTTTTCAAGTGGTACTTCAAAGTTATAGCTTTCAGCACAAAGTTTTAATAATTCTTCTTTATCTATCTCATTACCAATTATTTTATTGAGTATATTAAAAGCTATTTCATGATACTCCTTACATGTAAAACTCATGAGCTCACTGGGTGATATCAGCGGTAATGATGATGGAAGATACAATCCACCATCAGGAGCCAGCCCTTTGAGGAGAGCCTCACTAAAAGTAACCTCAGGTGACTTTAGGTTTGTTGAATAGTATTTTATTGGTTTCCTTCTCAATTAATAGGTTTTAATTTTGCCTTTTTACCCCCCAACCCCCCAAATGGGGGGCTTTACCCTTTTTTACTTTTGTCTTTTATATTTTGACCTTTGTCTTTTGTCCTAAACATTTACAACCCGCATCAAATCTGCAAACACACCTGCAGCAGTAACTTCAGCTCCTGCGCCATAGCCCTTGATCACCATTGGCAGCTCATTGTATCTGTTGGTGGTCAGGAGAATTATATTATTGCTTCCTTCAAGATTAAATGATGGATGTTCTGAACTTATAGTAAGCAGTTCTACCCTTGCTCTGCCCATTTCCATAGTTGCAAAAAACCGCCACTTCAGGTTCTTTTTGGTCAGCTCTTTTCTCTTTATTTCGAAGTCTGCATCATACTCTTTAACTTTTTCAAAGAATTCATTAAGATCGCCTCTAAAACATTCTTCAGGAAGGAATTTATTAACAATAACATCTTCTTTTTCAATGGTATAACCGGCTTCCCGAGCCAGGATCATTATTTTTCTGACTACATCTGTTCCGCTAAGATCAACACGAGGATCGGGTTCCGAATAACCTTTTTCCCGTGCTTTTCTGATAGCATTGCTTAACGGCATTTCCGGGCTTAGTTCATTAAATATGAAATTCATAGTTCCGGACAGGACAGCTTCAATCTTGAGTATCTTATCTCCGGTCAGAACCAGATCATTAATTGTTTTGATAATCGGTAACCCGGCACCGACTGTTGTTTCATACATAAACTTTACTCCACGCTCATTTGCTATACTTTTAAGTTTCTCATAATAATCCTGCTTTGAGGAACATGCAATTTTATTAGCAGTAACTATTGAAACATATCTTGAAAGAATATCTTCATATCGAGAAGCCACATCTTCATCTGCTGTGCAATCGATAAAAACAGAATTCCGGAGATTCAATTTCGTCATTTGCTGAATGAAAACCGATATGTCTCCTTTTTCACCTGATGTTTTAAGAACTTCTCTGTAATTCTCCAATGGAATTCCCTTTTTATCGATAAGCATTTTCCTGGAGTTTGTTACGCCTATAAGGTTTATTTTCAGGTTATGTTCACTGATAAGCGTAGAATACTGTTCATGAAGTTGTTTCATCAGACTGGTCCCAACTAATCCTGTACCTGCAATAAAAAGATACATCTCTTTAAAACGGGAAAGGAAAAAACCATCATGTATAACATTCAACGCTTTTTTAAGACTCTCATTCTTTATTACTACCGATATATTAAGTTCAGAAGAACCTTGTGCCGTGGCGATAACATTTATTCCGTTCCTGCCAAGTGATTTGAAAAGGGTTGCTGATATTCCGGGGGTATTTTTCATCTTTTCACCTACAATTGCGATAATTGAAAGGTTCTTTTCAACCAGAATTTTTAATTCCTTATTATTAATAATTTCGATTTTGAATTCATCATTTATTGCATCTGATGCAATTACTGAGTCTGAGGGACTTACAGCAAATGTAATGGAATACTCTGAAGAGGCCTGGGTTATCAATATTATATTGATGCTTTTTCTTGCTAATGCTCCAAAAAGCCTCATTGATGTGCCGGAAACACCAACCATCCCCGTTCCCTGTAAGGTGATCAGATCGATATGATCGATAGAGGAAATCCCTTTAATCGGGCTTGGGTGATTATTATTCGATTTATTACTGATTATGGTTCCCTTTGATTCCGGATTGAAGGTGTTTAGAACAATTATGGGGATGTTTTTCTTATAAACAGGACGAAGGGTAGGAGTGTAGATGACCTTTGCGCCAAAATGTGATAATTCAATTGCTTCTGAGTAGGTGAGGCTTTCGATTGCGTAGGCTCTTTCGACTTTTTTAGGATCAGCAGTCATAAAGCCATCTACATCTGTCCATATTTCGAGAACTTCTGCGTTGAGGGCAGCTGCAAAAATAGAAGCGGTATAATCTGATCCTCCTCTTCCTAATGTGGTCGTTTCACCTCTTTCATTACTTGCAATAAAACCCGGAACTATAATCCGTTTTTTCATTCCGGAAAGACCCTTCGATATCAGATTATCAGTTCTGACGAAATCAACATTTGCAAATCCGAAGTTACTGTCGGTCCTGATAAAATTCCGGGCATCAATCAGTTGACAATCATCTATTACGTTACTTAGTATAAGCGATGATAAAATTTCTCCGGTTCCAAGTGTCTGATCAAGAGAATGTTTGCTTAGTTCACGAAGAAGATATATTCCGCTTAAAGTTTCTCTGAGATCATCAGAAATATTTTTGATATCTTCTATTACACTATCCTGTTTTGCCTTGATAATCAATTGCTTAGTAAATTCAATGTGTTTAAGGATTACCTTTTCAAGCAGGATTTCATACTCATCATCCCTGTTTGAAGCAAGTTCACTTAAAAGTTTCAGATCATCAGTGATACCCTGGAATGCAGATACAACAATCAGGCAAGGGCAACTTTGCGATTCAATTATTTTTTTAACACCCCTGATCCGCTCAGGAGATCCAATTGATGTACCACCAAACTTCAGAACTTTCATTATGTAAAGCTATATAAAATGAAAATGCATCTCGTAAGATGCATTAAATTAAGCTGTAAAAATAGTAATAATAAGGTAAAAGGTTATATTAAATTAAAATTATTAATCAAAAAGGGCTTAATTGTGTGAAGTCAGATGTCAATAGTCCTAAGTAATATCAAACTACTGACTTTCCCATCCGATTCCGGACTTTTCAGCTCACCCTTGTCCTTCTTTCTCAAGCCTCTTAAGAATCGAAAAAATAAATGCAGCTGATGTCAGACAACATACTATAAACACAAGCCAGAGTTGCCATAATTCAACTTTATCCCAGAGGAATGATCCTACAAAAAGAAGCTTATTTCCCACTGCTGTGGCAAGAAGCCAACCTCCCTGCATCAGTCCCTGGAATCGGGATGGAGCAACTTTTGATACAAAAGATAACCCCATAGGACTAAGGAAAAGTTCGGCTACAGTCAGCACCAGGTAAATACTGATGAGCCAATAGGATGAAACTCTGTCAGCATCAGGAACAGGTGATCCATTGAGAAGGTGAGGTGAGGGAAGCTTTAGTGAGCTGATTAACAGTATGATAAACCCTATAGCAGCTATTATCATTCCAAATCCAATCTTTTTCGGGACAGATGGCTCAATGTTTTTCTTGTTAAGCCATGCAAAGAATCCCATTACAGGAAAGGTAAGTGCTACAACAAATAAAGGATTGAATGATTGAAATATTTCAGGGGAGATTGCATTCATGCTTTCTGCATTTGCGAACATAAGATATGCACCTGTAAATGCTACTACAAATAGCAATCCTCCAAACAGCCTGGGCACTATACCAACGCTTTTTCTGATAAGGAGTACAAGTCCGGCAATTGATCCACAGACGGCAAGCAGTGAGATAACATTAAAGAATAGGTTTGTGAACGGGTTTACGTACTTATCGCTGTATTCATTGGCAAAGAGAGTAAGTGTTAATCCGTTTTGATGGAACGACATCCAGAAAAATATTACCACAACAAAAACAAGTATAAGCGCCACAATCCTTGACATCTCTTCTTTTTTAGCGGAGAGCACTATCCAGGTTACAAATGCAGCAAAAAGGCCAAATGCGAAACCTGCTGTCCAGCCAACCTGCTTTATAAAATGCAATCCAAATGCTGTTATCCCCATGGCTCCGATTGCTGCAAGGAGAGTCATCAGATTGAAATTAACTTTTTCAGAAACTTCAGTTGCTTTCCATTCTTTATTTGGGAGGTGCTTGTTGAAGATGATATAAACCAGAAGAGAAATTACCATTGTGCATGCTGCTATTCCGAAAGCATAATTATATCCTCTTGAAAAAACTTCAATATAATTATGTGCAAATATGGAAAGATCAGTAACATGACCGCTAAGATTGGCTTTGTCAGCCAACTGTTGAAATGTTGAAGTGTCAGTCAGGGTTCCATTGATAAATTGGTGACAAAGTGACGGAAGACTTCCGTCGTGAGCAAATCCGTTTGTCTTAAGCCACCAGTTCCTCATGCCTGTTGCTGCAAATGGAGCAAATAACGCGCCTATGTTTATACCCATGTAAAAGATCATGAAAGCCGAATCTCTTAATTTAGTGTACTTTGGATCATCGTACATCTGGCCAACAACAGCCTGAAGGTTACCTTTGAAGAGGCCATTACCAAGGGCAATCGTAAAAAGTCCGATAATAGTGATTGTTAAGGTCATACCCGGGACTGCCATAATAATATACCCGGCAAACATTATAATAATTCCTGACAGGATGACTAACTTATACTTCCTGGTCGCATCAGCAAGTATTCCTCCCAGGAGTGCGAGTGCATATATACTGAAGTAGAACCAACTGTAAATTCCTCCGGCTTTTTCTGCAGATAGTCCGAACTTGGCCTGCAAAAAAAGAACCAGAATTGCCATCATTGTATAAAATCCAAACCTTTCTCCCATATTTGAGAAAAAGGCTACCAGTAGTCCCTTGGGATGATTCTTCAGCATAATATTACATTTAAAATGTTGATTCTGATTGTAAACAAATATATCAATCTTTTTGAAAGTAAAAAACCTGTTATGCGGGCAGTATTTATTCTAAATTGCCTTTATCCTTTTAATTAATGGCTTAAGAGTGTAAATTTGTAAAACAAAAATATTTCCGGGATGAAACTTTTTAGAAGTGATCAGATAAAACAAATTGATGAGTACTCTATAAATGAAGAAGGGGTGGCCTCAGTCGATCTGATGGAAAGGGCCGCACTACAGTTGCTCCGATGGTATCTTCAGAAGTTTGAAAGAATCAGCCATATCTTCATTTTTATTGGTCCGGGTAATAATGGAGGCGATGGACTTGCTCTGGCTCGTTTACTGGAATCCAACAGGTATGAACCTGAAGTGTATTATGTTGAATTTACTGAAAAAACATCACCAGATTGGAAAACAAACCTTCTGCGTCTGAAAACAGAGACAAAAGTTCCACTTAATTATTTAAGCGTAGCGGACAAGTTTCCTGATATTAATTCAGGTGATATTATTATTGATGCTATTTTCGGTTCCGGTCTTACCCGTCCTGTCGGGGGACTGGCAGGAGATGTAATAAAACTAATAAACCAATCAGGCGCAAAAATTATTTCAATTGATATTCCTTCAGGAATGTTTGGAGAGGATAATACTAAGAATAACTATGATGATATTGTTTCAGCCGATTACACGTTGTGTTTCCATTTCCCAAAACTCTCTTTTATGTTTTCAGAGAATGCCAAATGCCTTGGAGAATGGATAGTACTGCCTATAGGGTTGAGTGCTAATGCAATCAGAAACACAATTACTCCTTATGTCTTTTTAGAAAAAGGTGAAGTAGCCCCTTTACTTAAAAAAAGAAATAAATTTGATCATAAAGGAACTTTTGGTCATGGTTTACTGGTTTCCGGATCCTTAGGTAAAGCAGGAGCTGCAGTGCTGTGTGCAAAAGCGGCTCTTCATACTGGTATCGGCCTTATTACCTGTCATATACCATCTTGTGGAGTGATAATTATACAGGTTGCTATACCAGAAGCTATCGTGGAACCTGACCGAAATGAAAAACTATTTTCTGAAATTGGAAACACTGACTCTTTTAGTGCAATCGGAGTGGGACCTGGTATTGGCACAGAACCTGAATCTCAAAAAGCTCTTT
Organism: Bacteroidales bacterium; assembly: GCA_017882345.1. Taxonomy (GTDB): domain Bacteria; phylum Bacteroidota; class Bacteroidia; order Bacteroidales; family VadinHA17; genus LD21. Next base: position 17,006 of record JADGPT010000013.1, on the reverse strand, counting down.
GTAAACTTTTAACAGAATGTAAGAGACCAATGGTAATAGATGCGGATGGATTGAATATTCTCTCATTAAACAAAGACTGGCTTTCTCTTATCCCGGAGGGAGCAATTATAACTCCACACCCGAAGGAATTTGAGAGGCTTGCAGGAAAAACAGATAATAGTTTCCTGCGGTTAAACAGGCAGATTGAGTTTTCAGGCAACTATAAATGCATTGTTGTTCTTAAAGGTGCTCATACTTCCATTACAACTCCTGATGGAAAAGTGTTCTTTAACAGCACCGGGAATCCCGGTATGGCAACGGCAGGTAGTGGTGATGCACTGACAGGAATTTTATTATCTTTGCTTTCACAGGGGTATACACCTGAAAATGCAGCAGTTTTAGGCGTTTATCTTCATGGACTTGCAGGTGACATAGCGGCTGAAGAATTGTGTTATGAATCAATTATTGCGTCTGACATAATTAAATGCCTGCCAAAAGCGTTTAAGAGAATAAGGGGAAAAGGCTAACTGTTTAATCAAGATAAAAGACAAAAGGAAAAAGACAAAAGTAAGGAGTAATTAAAAGGAAATGCGAAACGAAAAACGAAAAACGAAAATCCTTAATATTGAGATAAAACTAATCTTTATGAAAACTATAATCAGATTATCCGTCCTGTTGGCTATAATATTTCTTGCTTCTTCATGTTTCCCCGGAAAGCAATTTACAGAATCAAAGGGTGTTATATTACCACTTTCTGATTCTTCCGCATTGAGAGACGGTAGTATAGTTTATGGACTTCCACGTACTGTATTCACAGTGGTAGTTGATATGGAAAGAACCATTGAGAAACCTGGTCCTTATGCACAATTTGCAGGTGATTTGCTGGGACTTACGGATATTATAAAGAACGAAAATGAATCATGGTCAATTAAAGGTATTACTGTAAATACGCATGATGAGTTAGATCCGTCTCAGTTTTATGTAATTTCGAGTACATCTCTGTTCAAGACTAATGTTTTGGCTCTCAGGAAAGAAGGCCTTATTCTCGATCTGAATCCTGAAATTTTTTATCAGACTGAAAAACAAGGAAGTATTAATAAATCTGGTAACTACCAGTATCATTCCTTTGATCTTGGATCGGATGAATATTTCCAATTGCAACGCGACACTGCGTATAAGCGTATGAATATTGATTCATCCTTTGTCAGGATACCTTACATAGTTGAGAAGAAAAATAAACTTTCAATAGATCAGCTGGCTGAAAAAGCTGCTAAAAGACTAATGGAACTCAGAGATGGGAAACATCTGATTCTTACAGGCGAAGCTACTGTTTTTCCTCAGAGCGACGCCGCCATTAATGAAATTAACCGTCTTGAAAAGGCCTATACGGAACTATTTACAGGTAAAACTCTGAATGAGTTATTTACATTCTCATACCAGATTATTCCTTTGAAGACAATGGTTGGAAAACCAGTGACATTGTTTCAATTCTCTGATCAGACAGGTCCTCTTACCGGAACTTCGAAAGGGGGTAATCCGGTTACAGTAGAATTTACACCTGAAAAGAAAACCAGGGATCTTACAATTTTAAATAGGGTTCAGACGAAATCAGAATCCCACAAGTATGATAAATTATTTTACAGGGTTCCTGACGTGGTGGGCATTAAAATAAATCTCGGATCGGCAAAGCTTTTCGATTCCAGAAAACTGATCTATCAATTCGGAGAGGTCATTCAACTTCCGGCGAATTATATTATCGGGAAGTAATCTTTATTAAATATAAAATCCATGTGATTCAAAGTGTGTTGAGGACCCCCAAACCCCCCAAGGGGGGATTGAAAACCGTGCATTCTTTGTGAGTTTTTTTGAATGTATTATTATGAAGGAGCTTGATAAAAATATGTATTTCGGAGCGAAGGCTGTCACAATTGAAACAGCCAAATTGCTTAGGAACAACATGACCTATCATGAAAACTTGTTATGGGAAAATCTTAAAGGTAAACAGATATGTGGAGTCCGTTTCAGAAGACAACACCCCATCAGGTTTTTTATAGCCGATTTTTATTGTCATGAAGTTAAGCTGGTAGTCGAAGTCGATGGTGAAATCCATAACGACAAAACAGATTATGACGATGGTAGGTCAGCTGAGATGGAAAAATTTGGTATATTAGTACTAAGGGTTACAAATTCTGAAGTTGAGACTGACCTTGAGAAAGTCATTTATAAAATTGAAACTATTGTCAATGAACGTCTTAAAAGTCCCCCTTGGGGGATTTAGGGGTAAAAAAACTGAAGAATAAACGGTGCGGTTAATGGATCTTACTTCAGTTTCCCCTGAAAGCTTTTCTGAAAATCCTCAAAGGTCTGGGTGTTGTAAGCATTATCAGCAAAAAAGCTCAGCAATACTTCCATATCTTTTGGAGCACGGAAACCAGGAACAGGCTGAGCCTGAATCTTTCCATCTTTCTGAGGAATAAGGAATACAACTGTCGGATATGACAACTGCCCCTTAAGAAGAGCGACTGCTAATTGATGTGCCTTTCCTGCTTTACCATCGTTTATATAAGTCTGACCAAAAAAAGTAACACTTTCAGTTCCTTCAGCATCAAACTTTACCGGGTAATATTTATTGTTGAGAATATTTGAGATAACTGCATTGGTAAAGGTTTCCCTGTCCATTTTTTTACACCAGCCACACCAATCAGTATAAGTATCAATGAAGATAGGTCGGGGAGTTTGCTTATTAAGTTTCTCAGCCTCCTGTATTGTGAACCACTTAACTGATGAAGACTCAGTGGGTGCAGCATTTTGTGAATAAGCTGATATTCCCAAAACGCATAATAATATAAGTATAAAGCTCTTTTTCATTTTTTTAGTATGAAGTTTGACATGCAAAAGTAGTGCAAAATAACAGAAAATCTTTTTAAACTGATATATACAATCGCAAGTATTTTGACAGACAATAATTATACCATAAATTGGTTTTGAAATAGTATTTTTAATTTGTTTGAGAAAGATATTAATTACATTCACCCCTTTAAAATTAAATCAAAGAATCTGATAGTGGAAACTATTACCAATACTCTTCGTGATTCGAAAACAGCGCGCTGGACGGCATTGACCATAGTCTCATTTACAATGCTCTGCGGGTACTATATCGCTGATGTGATGGCACCGTTGAAACCTATGCTGGAGAAAGAACTTCTCTGGAACAGCACAGAATATGGATTCTTTACAAGTGCATATGGCTGGTTCAATGTTTTCCTTTTAATGCTCATCCTCGGGGGAATTATTCTAGACAAAAAAGGTGTCCGTTTCACAGGGAATATGTCGACAATTGTTATGGTGGCAGGTACTGCTCTCAAATATTGGGCAATTTCAACCCATTCCCTCGACGGAATGCATATTCTTGGCATGAAAGCTCAGGTCGTTGTCGCAGCATTGGGTTATGCCGTATTTGGTGTAGGTGTAGAGGTGGCAGGAATCGTTGTTTCCAAAGTAATTGTTAAATGGTTCAAGGGTAAAGAAATGGCGCTTGCCATGGGTCTTCAGCTAGCTACTGCACGTCTTGGAACCGCACTGGCATTGTTTGCCTCTTATCCGATTGCAATTTGGATGGGAGGTGTTGCAAAACCAGTACTTCTGGGTCTGATATTGCTTTGCATCGGTATGATTTCTTTCTTCTTGTATACCATTCAGGATAAGAAGCTGGATAAATCAGTTGCAGCCGAAGCTGCAATTTCCGGCTCTGTTGAAGAGGAATCTTTTAAAATGTCTGATATAAAGTTTATTTTAAAAAACAGAGGTTGGTGGTATATAGCTATACTTTGCGTATTATTTTATTCTGCTGTTTTCCCATTTTTAAAATATGCCTCTGACCTTATGGTTAATAAATTCGGAGTAAATCCGCTTGTTGCGGGTACCATACCTTCTTTATTGCCTTTTGGCACTATACTTCTTACTCCGTTATTCGGTAGCCTTTATGACCGAAAGGGAAAGGGTGCAACATTGATGATTATTGGTGCTATTATTATAATTCTGGTTCATACTTTATTCTCGGTCCCGTTTCTGAATTTCAAACCAGTCGCTATAGTTCTGATTATAACTCTTGGTATTGGATTTTCGCTTGTTCCTTCGGCAATGTGGCCATCAGTTCCTAAGATTATTCCCGAGAGGCAGTTAGGCTCTGCTTATGCGCTAATATTCTGGGTCCAGAACTGGGGACTTATGGGAGTTCCGGCATTGATCGGGTGGGTTCTTGATAAATATTGTATTACAGGCAAAAGGATGGTAGATGGTGTCAGCATTCCTAATTACAATTATACCATACCAATGATGATCTTCACAGGTTTTGGCCTACTGGCTCTTATTTTTGCATTCCTTCTTAAAGCGGAGGACAAGAAAAAAGGATATGGTCTTGAACTTCCGAATATTAAGGAATAAATCATAATTGCTACACTATATGAAGACTGCTGAATTAGTTGACTGATTAATTTGTTTAAAAAATATATTAATTACATTTACCTTTCAAAACCCTAAAATTTATAAAAAAAATCATGGAACAAATAATCAATACTTTACGTGATTCAAAAAAGGCAAGATGGACTGCGCTGATATTTGTATCAATGTCAATGTTTGGTGCGTACTTTTTTAATTATGCTCTTTCTCCTGTTAAACCTATGCTTGAAAGTATTTTAGGATGGAACAGCTCCGATTTTGGGATATATACATCTTCTTACACATGGTTTAACGTGTTTTTGTTCATGCTGATTTTCAGTGGAATCATACTCGATAAAATGGGAGTGCGTTTTACCGGGCTGGCTGCCACATCATTGATGGCAATTGGAACCGGACTTAATTACTGGGCTCTCAAACACGGATTTCCTGAAGGCGCAATGATTTTTGGAGTAAAAACTCAGGTTATAATATCTGCTATCGGGTTCGGAATATTTGGAGTTGGAACTGAAGCCGGAGGAATCACTGTCTCAAAATCAGTGGTAAAATGGTTTAAAGGGAGAGAAATGGCTCTTGCAATGGGTATGCAAATGTCAATAGCGCGTCTTGGTACAGCACTCGCTCTTGGAATTGCTTTGCCCCTGGCAAAAACCTATTCGTACTCGTCTCCGGTTTTGCTGGCGTTTGTATTCATGCTGATAGCGTTAACCTCTTTTATCATTTACACCTTCATGGATAAAAAGCTGGATGCTTCAATTGCCCAAAGTGTTAGTGGAAAAGCAGAGGAAGATGCTTTTGAGCTTAAGGATATATTGTTTATTATCAAAAACAAAGGATTCTGGTACATTGCTATACTTTGCGTTTTGTTTTATTCAGCAGTATTCCCGTTTTTGTTTTATGCAACAGATTTGATGATTAATAAATATCATGTTAATCCAAATCTTGCTGGATCAATTCCGGCGTTGCTGCCTTTTGGAACTATCTTCCTCACCCCTTTGTTTGGTACCATTTATGATAAGAAAGGGAAAGGTGCAACTATAATGATTATTGGCTCCGTAATTTTGATTTTTGTTCACGGGATGTTGACAATTCCATTTTTGAATGCATGGTGGCTTGCCGCAGCTGTAGTAATTATTTTAGGAATTGGTTTTTCATTGGTTCCTGCTGCTATGTGGCCCTCTGTTCCAAAAATTATTCCTGAAAAACAGCTTGGAACTGCATATGCTGTAATTTTCTGGATTCAAAATATCGGATTATGGATAATTCCGCTATTGTTAGGAATAATTCTTAATGCAACAAATCCCGATGTGACTCCCAATAAAGTTGCAGTAAAAGAGGCTGTTACCAGCGCTTTTAAACAGGTATTATCCGACAAAACATATGATCTTTCAGGTAAAGAAATATCACAACTCGCTGAAAAAGCAAGCAGCCGAACCATAGACTCATTAGTACAAAATACAATCTATGAGTCAGAACCTACTTCTGTAACTGATATGACAAGTCTGAAAAGCAGTATTTCAACAAGTACAGCAACCGCGCTTGCAGGTATAAAGTCCGGAGGCGATAAGACTAAATTTGTGAAGGATATCGAAACCAAAACATCAGAAGCAGTCTATCCGATTATTGAAAAAGCCAGGTTGAATCTGAGATATAATTACTTCTTTGATTTAGTGATGTTTACGACATTGAGTGTGCTCTCTTTGATTTTTGCATTCCTTCTTAAGGCAGAGGATAAAAAGAAAGGCTACGGACTCGAATTGCCGAATATTAAGAAATAGATATTAACTTTTTAATCGCAAAGAACGAGATGAAGAATTGCGATCCTGCAAAGTGCAACAGGATGGTTAAAAAATAGTTTACCAAATCAAAGATTCCCGGTAAATAGCTTTGGTCAGTTTTTCCTATTTTGAGTCATAATTATACGGCAGTATACCAGAGGTTATGACTCTTCTTTTTGTTTGTAATAACAGTAATTAATCTTCTATCTTTACAGGCGAGGATGAGAAATAATAATCATTTATTTTTTAATGACATGGAAACAAACGAATTTGAGAAAGCAAAAGTCTTCAGTTTTAACGAATCCATTGATTATTCTGACGGTGGCATAGTAAGCAAAACTCTACTTAAGAAGCAGTCCGGTAATATTTCTCTCTTCTCATTTGCTAGAGGAGAGGCCTTAAGTGAACACACTGCTCCTTTTGATGCCATGATTATAGTTGTGGATGGAAAGGGTGAAGTTATAATAGGAGGAAAGTCATTTATACTCGAAACAGGTCAGAACATAATTATTCCTGCAAATATTTCCCATGCAGTAAATGCGGTAGAGAAATTCAAGATGGTACTAACCATGATTAAGAGCAACTAAATGATAATATGTCTATTGGCACGAAGTAAATGAAACTTGTTAGTGAATACTCAAGAAATAATTATCTATAATCTGATAGCAAGCTATGCCTGAAGAAGTTGTATATTATGTAACCCGGTATGGCTATCTGGCAATTTTTATTATGGTATTTCTTCAGGAGATAGGGATGCCAAATCCTGTTCCAAATGAGCTGCTGCTTATTTTCTCTGGTTATTTATCATTTAAAGGACTTCTCTATCTTCCTTCTGTAATACTCACGGCAATAATTGCTGATTTTATCGGAACAAACATACTTTATTTTCTTTTTTATAGCACCGGGGCATTAATAATGCAAAAAAAACCTAACTGGATACCATTGTCTGCCAGAATGATAGAACGGCTTTCAACTAAGATTTCAAAAGGAGGTCAGTTAAGTATTTTTATCTTCCGGCTTACTCCTTTTACAAGAGGATACACATCTGTCATAACCGGTCTGCTTCAAATCAAACCGAAAGTTTTTTTGCCGATTGCATTGATTTCCGCAATTAGCTGGGCTACAGTTTATGTTGTGATTGGTCATTTTATAGGTCCTTCCTGGAATCTCTTTACTAAGAATATTCCGGGCTTTCAATATATTATGGTTGCAGTACTTGGTATAATTTTATGTATGGTTCTTCTTGTTTATTGGGTCAGAAAAAGGGAAAAGCGGAATAAAATACAGGCATAAATAGAGCCTGAACAATATAAAAATATAATTCTTAACTATTCAACATTCCAATTTCCAATATGAAAATTCATGTGATCTCAGAGACTCAGTTCATAATGAAAGCAACTGGTATTCATACAGCTTTTATTAATCATATTCAATTATTAAAGAAAAAAGATGACATTGAAGTAGTAGTAAATAATGAAGGTACCGGCGATGTATTTCATGGTCACACCTACGGACTTTACTACCTCTGGAAAGGTAGAAAATATAAAGGAAGAAGAGTATTTACAGCTCACGTTATTCCGGATTCTATAAAGGGATCTTTGCCGGTATGGTGGCTATTTATGCCATTTATTAAAGTGGGATTAAAGATAGTCTATTCGTATGCTGATGTATGCATCGCTATATCTCCTATGGTTAAAAAGGCAATTATTGATACTGGTGCTAAAACAAAGATTGTGAGTATATATAATCCTATTCACTTAGAAACCTGGAAGAGAACTGAAGAAAACCGAAAAAAAGGCAGACAGAGGCTCGGTTTAACCGCTAATGAATTTGTGGTTCTGGGTGTAGGTCAGTTAGAGGGTAGAAAGGGTGTTGATGACTTTCTGGATATTGCAGAAGCCATTCCTGAAGTTAAATTTGTATGGGTAGGAGGGAGGCCTTTCGGAGGTTTAACTGAGGGTATTAAACGGATTAATGAGAGATTCATGAATGCAGGAAAAAATGTAATAAATGCAGGTCAGGTTAACCTTGATGATATGCCGGTTATCTATGCAGCTGCAGACCTGATGCTCTTCACTTCATACCAGGAAAACTGCCCTTTGGCGCCAATTGAAGCTGCCGCTTGTGGAATGCCTGTAATTTACAGGGATATAGAAGAATATAGATCTTTATATGAAAACCCTTATATAAAGGCTGGCAGTATAGAAGAGTTTACAACCATTACAAAGAGGATGATTTATGAAAAGGAATTCTATGATAACGGTCTCAAAATATCGAAACAACTATTAGAACAGTTTAATGAAGATATCATCAGAAAAAAACTCATTGATACTTATCACAGTTTACTTAATAATTAGCGTTATTACCAGGGTCCTGTACCCTGTGTCTGGCCCCAGTTTTTTATGCCATCTTAATCAGTATCGACTTGAGTGTGTCAGTAACATCCTCCTCTTCATCGACACATCTTTCGAGCATCTCCAGGATTTTGTTATTTTTAATCAATTCTTTTGGATCTTCTTCTTTTTCAAATAGTTCAGAGATACCTGTAAAATATATTTCATCAGCTTTATGTTCAATTGCGGTAACGATTCCGCAAGCACGGGATATTTTTTCTTTATTGGCAACAGGATCCTTCAGGCAATGTATAGCTGTCTCGACTTCTTTTGCTCCTTCATAGACTAACTCTGCCATCTCTTTGTATATTGGCATCATCTTTTTGGGCTTGTAAAGACAAATCCTGCGGGCGATTCCATTTATTGAATCGACCACATCGTCAATATTTGCTGTCAGCTCATGAATATCCTCCCTGTCAAAAGGGGTAATAAATGATTTGTTGAGTTGTTCATATGTTTTATTGGTTATATCATCTCCAATATGTTCAACATCCCTTATGTCTTTATAATACTTTTCATGTTCTTCGATTTCACTGCTGGCTAAAAGCTTTCTAAGCAGTTCAGCAGCTTTAACCAGGTTTTGTGCATCACTTTCGAACAGGGGAAAAAAGGAGTGATCCTTAGGCACAAAAAACTTAAGAAATCCATCTATATTCATAATATTTAAAATTATATCACTGTTTGTATATAAAACTTAAGCGAGAATCCAGTTAAGAAGATGGTACATTAATAAACCTACAACAGCTGATACCGGAATGGTAAGCAGCCATGCCCAGAAGATTTTGGTAGTAACGCCCCATTTTACAGCTGACGCTCCTTTTCTTGCCCCAGCACCTATTATTGCACCGGTAATAACATGCGTAGTACTGACAGGGATCCCGAAATGTGTCGCAGCAAAAAGAGTAATGGCTCCGGCAGATTCTGCACAGAACCCCTCAAAAGGTTTTAGCTTGGTTATCTTTTGTCCCATTGTCTTTACAATTCTCCAGCCTCCTAATAATGTCCCAAAGGCAATTGCTCCCTGACATGAAAGTACAATCCATAATGCTATCGGGTCAGTTTTTGTTGCTAAACCAGAAACTATCAGGGCAATCCATATAATTCCCATCGACTTCTGGGCATCATTTCCACCATGTCCCAGACTAAAGGCTGCAGCAGATAAGAGCTGAAGGCGTCTGAAATGTTTATCAATCCCTGAGGGAGAATGTTTCCTTGCAAAAAATATAACAATAGCCGAAATAATGAAAGACATAACCATTCCCAGAACAGGCGCTATCACTATAAAAAGAACAATCTTTATAACTCCTGCCATTATTACGGAACTCCAACCTGTACTTGCAACAGCAGCTCCGACTAACCCACCAACCAGTGTATGTGAAGAACTGGAAGGAAGCGCTAACCACCATGTCGCAAGATTCCATATAATTGCAGCAACAAGCGCAGAAGCAATTACGGTAAGATTTATCACATCTGGATTAATAACCCCTTTACCCATAGTTAAAGCTACTTTTGGGGTGAAAACAAGAAATGCAATAAAATTAAAGAAAGCAGCCATGCAAACGGCAGCAATAGGAGAAAGAACTTTGGTTGATACTACTGTTGCGATTGAATTTGCCGAATCATGAAAACCATTAATAAAATCAAAGATAATTACCAGCGCAACTACAATATATAAAAATGTCATTTTCCTGGAATTATTAACTTATTCGATGATATGGTAATTTTATTGAATCCTTAAAGAATAATAAGTGGTTCATCTCTATATGATTATGTTTTTAATATTTTTAGTAATCAGGCGCAACAAAGTACTAATATTAGTATGAAAATCAAAAGTATTCGAACATAAATTTATTGACACTGTTATGGATTAGATTTCTCTACAGAAGAATTAAGAGCTTATTTTCCACTTCTGCTTTTAATAGTCATTGTTTTTATGGTCAATTTATATTAATTTTATTGGATATTTTTGAAAAATTAAACCTATCTTTTTATGAGCAGCATACGCGATCTTGAACCGAAACAATTATGGAACTATTTCCATGAGATAACACAAATACCCCGTCCTTCAAAACATGAACAGAATATGATAAAGTACATGAAGGAGTTTGGTAAAAAACATAACCTCGAAACTATTGTAGATAATGTAGGCAATGTAATTATCCGAAAACCGGCTACAAAAGGGATGGAAAACAGACAAGGTATAATTTTCCAGACTCACCTCGATATGGTTCCACAGAAAAACAGCGATAAAAAACATGATTTTGAAAAAGATCCGATCGAAACTATAATTGATGGTGTGTGGGTAAGAGCGAACGGGACCACTCTGGGAGCAGATAATGGTATAGGAGTAGCATCGGCAATGGCAGTTCTGGCTTCGAAGGATATAGTACATGGACCAATTGAAGCACTTTTTACAATTGATGAAGAGACAGGAATGGCAGGTGTATTCGGCCTCAAAAAAGGTCTTCTTAATGGCGATATTCTTATGAATCTTGACTCGGAGGATGAAGGAGAGTTATATGTAGGTTGCGCAGGAGGTATTGATGTTAGTGCTAATAAGGATTATGCTGAAGAAAAATCACCTAAAGGCATGGTTGCTTATAAAATATTTGCAAAGGGGTTGAAAGGCGGACATTCCGGGGTTGATATTGCCATGGGAAGAGCAAACTCAAATAAATTAATGTTTCGCTTTCTGATGCAAGCTGAATCCGACTTCGGAATCAGACTTTCAGAGGCGTCAGGCGGAGATTTGAGAAATGCAATTCCCAGGGAATCTTATGCTGTCATTCTGGTTCCTGAAATAAAAATGATAGAGTTTGAGAAGTTCGTTAAAGGATATGATAAGATGTACAAAGCAGAATTCTCAGATACTGAACCGGATCTTAAGTTTACAAGTGAAAAGGTTGCAGTCCCTGCCAAAGTAATGAATCCTGCCGAACAATACAGAATCATCAGGGCAGTTTTTGTATGTCCGAACGGAGTTATAAGGATGAGTCAGGCAATGAAAGGTCTGGTAGAAACATCAAATAACCTGGCAATAGTAAAATGCAAAAATGGTAAATTTGAAGCGTACAATCTTTGCAGGAGTTCGGTTGATTCTGCTAAAGAAGCCACAGCATGGAAGATTGCAGCAGTATTTCATCTGATAAATGCAGATGTTAAACTTGAAGGTGGTTATCCTGGCTGGAAGCCAAATATGCAGTCTCCGATACTCAAAACAATGAGTGATGTTTATAAAGATATGTTCGGAAATGTTCCTGAGAAAAAAGCAATTCATGCAGGTCTGGAATGTGGTTTGATTGGCGGAGTGTATCCAAATCTTGATATGATCTCTTTTGGACCGACAATAAGGTATCCTCATTCTCCTGACGAGAAGGTCAATATTGCATCAGTAGTGAAATTCTTTGATTTTCTGGTAGGTACACTGAAACATATACCGGTTAAAAAATAAGCCTTAGAAATAACTGACCTGCAAGACAGTATCTAAAGTTTAATTTCAACAAGGAGATCATCTTTCATTACATTAGTATTGGGTTTAGCCAGAACTTTTACAACAGTACCGTTTACCGGAGAGATAAGTTCATTCTGCATTTTCATGGCCTCGAGAATCACGACTGGTTCTCCTTTCAGAACTGTAGCTCCTTCCCTAACCAGTACATCGATTATTTTTCCTGGCATTGGAGCTCTGATAATTTCCTTTTCGATTTTGCCGCGTTTGGAATTTAAAACCTTCATTCTCTGCAGTGAAAATGGCGTCTCCACGGTAAAGGTGTAACTTATGTCATTAAAGAGAATTTCATATTTGTTCTGGCTTGAACGTACAATCTCGACAGGATACTTCCGATTCTTCCAAAGTATATAAGTGCCGTATTTTTCATCTGCCTTAAGTTTAACTTCATAGTCCCGTTTGCCAATCCTTATTGTATGTTTCAGAGGAAGGGAAAAACTGAATTTTCTGTTTTCAGAAGAAAGAGCGTACAGTTTTTTTATCTGAAGCTTTTCGTTTGCCATGATCAATAATTTGAATTAAAATTGATTTATTCTTTTGTTCAGCAACCAGGGACTCATTACTTTGCCATGTTCAAAATCGACGTTTATACTGTCATCGTTAAGGTTTTCTTCAACGAAGAGCTTGGTGGCAAGCCATGCTGCAAGCATCTCTTCATACTCACTGTTAAAGTAGTACTTTTCAAGATCCTTTTCAATGAATGAAGTGGTAAAGCTACCGTCCTGAAACTTCTGATTGCGAACCAACATACGAAAAAACGGGAGCGTTGTTTTAGTGCCTTTGATCCAGACTTTATCCAAAGCCATTTTGCAGTTTTTTATTGCGTCTTTTCTGTCTTTCCCTCTTACAATTAGTTTCGCAATCATAGAATCATAGCTTGCAACAATTGATGAACCTTTCTGAACTCCGGTATCTACTCTTATGTATGGACCAGAGGGCATATTCAAACTTTCAATTTTCCCGGGGTCAGGGGCAAAACCTGCCTGAACATCTTCAGCATTTATACGGCATTCAATTGCCCATCCTTTTAACTTAATATCACTTTGCTTATATTTAAGCTCCTCTCCATTTGCTATCCTGATCTGTTGCTCTATCAAATCTATTCCGGTTATTAATTCAGTTACCGGGTGTTCAACCTGAATTCTGGTATTCATTTCCATAAAGTAGAAATTTTTATCAGAGTCAAGCAGAAACTCAACAGTTCCGGCAGAATGATAATCAACTGCTTTGGCAATCTGGACAGCCATATCACCCATTTTTTTACGTAATTTCTCATCCAGAGCGCATGAGGGAGCTTCCTCAAGAAGCTTCTGATGTTTCCTTTGTATCGAACATTCCCTTTCTCCAATATGAATTACATTTCCTTTAGTATCGCCAAGTATTTGAAATTCAATGTGTTTGGGATTTTCAATATATTTTTCGACAAAGACAGAAGGATCATTGAAAGCTTTTTCAGCCTCTTTGCGGGCAATAATAAACATTTTCTCCATTTCCTCAGCTTTGTGTACAATCCTCATGCCTCTTCCTCCACCACCGGATGCAGCTTTTATTATTACCGGATAACCGATTTGTTCAGCGATTACAGCCGCTTCCTCTTCATTGGCAATATTTCCTTCGCTTCCCACTGCCATAGGAATTCCACCTGCCAGTGCAATCTTCCTTGCAATAGTCTTATTCCCCATTTTATATATAGCATCGGGACCAGGACCGATAAAAATCAGTTTATTATCAATACACTTTTGAGCAAAGTAGGCGTTCTCAGCCAGGAAGCCATAACCAGGATGAATGGCATTCGCATCTGTCTTTAGCGCGATAGCTATTAGTTTTTCAATATCAAGAAAAACAGGTATTTCTGATATATCATCAGTATTATCAAATATTTCATCGGCTGATGAAAGGTACATCGCATTGGGCTCAACAGCCGTTTTAATAGCTACAGTTTCAATTTTCATCAGACGGGCAGTCTTCATTATCCTGACGGCGATCTCACCTCTGTTTGCAATTAGTATTCTCTTTATCTTCATTGTAATTATTTTAAACTCAGAGTTCTGAAAACTGTTTTTCGTTTCGCGTTTTCTCGTTTCGCGTTTTTCGTTTCTTGTTTCGCGATCAAATCCGAACTTGATTACTTGCACTGTCATTGCGAGCGAAGCGAAGCAATCTTTTTATCTTTTTACATTCACCTTTTTCCTTTTTCCTTACAAAGGCATATTCCCATGCTTTCTTGCCGGCACCTTAACCCATTTATTATTAAGTGCATTCAGCGCAGACAGGATTTTTTTACGTGTGACCGCCGGATCAATTACCTCATCTATATATCCGCTTTCGTCAGCAATAAAGGGGTTTGCAATTTTATCACGATATTTTTTTACAAGCTCTTTTTTAAGTTCAACCGGGTTTTTCGATTCAGCAAGTTCTTTTCTATAGAGAATTGCAACAGCTCCATCAGGACCCATTACTGCAATCTCTGCGGATGGCCAGGCAAAACTGAAATCGCCACCAAGGTTTTTACTGTTCATAACAATAAATGCTCCTCCGTAAGCCTTCCGGAGTATTATTGTAATTTTCGGAACAGTTGCTTCACTATAAGCGAAAAGCAATTTGGCGCCATGCCTTATAATGCCTGCATGTTCCTGGTCAACACCCGGCAGGAATCCGGGAACATCTTCGAATGTGATTATGGGTATATTAAAGGCATCGCAAAACCGGATAAACCTGGCGCCCTTTGTCGATGAATCTATATCGAGAACACCTGCAAGTACCTTTGGTTGATTAGCTACGACGCCAATTGTTTTACCATTTAGTCTTGCAAACCCAGTCACGAGATTTGCACCGAAGAGTTCCGATGTTTCAAATAAACTGTTTCTGTCAACAATCTGTGCAATGACATCTTTAACATCATAAGCTTTATTTGGGTCTTCCGGAATAATATCTCTAAGTTTTTCATTTATCTCATTAATTGATCCATCGTCACTTACAACCGGAGGATTTTCAACATTATTTGAGGGAAGATAGGACAGAAATTTTTTCAGAGCGAGAATAGTATTTTCCTCGTCATCATAGATCATATGTGCAACGCCGCTTTTACGTGCATGAACTTCTGCTCCTCCGAGACCCTCTAATGTTACATCTTCATTCAGAACCTCTTTGACAACGTTAGGTCCGGTGACAAACATATAGCTGGTGTGATTTACCATAAAGACAAAATCAGTAAGGGCAGGGGAATAGACTGCACCACCAGCTGCAGGTCCCATTATTACAGAGATCTGAGGTATTATTCCGGAAGAATGAATAATATTCTGAAAGATAGCTGCATAACCACTGAGGCTGGCGACTCCTTCCTGTATCCTCGCTCCACCTGAGTCTATCAGTGCAATAATCGGCGAACCCATCTTTAATGCCATCTCCTGGATTTTTGCGATTTTTTTTGCATGAACAATCCCTAATGATCCACCCATTATAGTAAAATCCTGGGCATAAGCAAAGACCAGCCTTCCGTTAACTTTTCCGTGTCCGACTATTACCCCATCACCGTAAGATCTTTCAACTTTCCCGAATTCCACTGGTTGATCAGCAGGCGTTACAAACGCGTCTATCTCTTCAAATGTGTTTTTGTCGAAAAGCAGATTTATGCGTTCATGGGCTGTGAGTTTGCCTTTAGAATGTTGCTTCTCAGCTTGTTTGGTACTATATTGTTTTTCTATTGCCGACTGACGGTCAGTGAAGGCTTTATAATACTTACCCGATAAATCCATACCCTGTTTATTTTACGGTGTCAAAAATAGACAATATCATGTTAATTACAAATAGAACCCTCGACCGTAATAAGTTCAATTTTTGTAATATAATGATAAACAAATAAATGGATATTAAGTTATTTCGACCGGGGGAATCTTTGTCTTTTGGTATTTACCCCCCAACCCCCCAAATGGGGGGCTTTCTGTGCACTGTGCCCTGCGCCCTGTGCCTATTTTGGTTTGAATAATCCTTCCGCATTCGACCCCAGCATCCCTGCTCGCAGCATAATCTCGCTTGCTCTTTTAAGGTTTTTGATCATTTTTTTATTCACAACAGGATAATGACGGATCTTTTCAAGTTTATCTCCTATATATTCAAGGTCTTCATCGGTTGTTGTCCAGTGGCGGGGATTATAAATCGAAAGGTCGAGGGACAGAGAATAGGATCGTAGTGATTTATCGCCATCAGTATTGAAATAAAAATCAAAATAAGACATTACAAGTTCGCGTAATGAGCGGTAAACAGGCTCTCTGTATCTTAATGAAGTGAAGTTTGATTTTGCTACAGCTCCCCAGTAACCTTCTTCGTTGAAAACAGCAATTACATGGTCATCGTCATTAAAAGCTTTCAGGTCAACAATCAAAGGTTTGTAACCAATAAATTCCATGGCAGCAGCGGCAAAAAGAGCACCTTCAAAACAATGAGCCGACCTTTTTTTTATTACCCATCGTGGAGACCTGCATTCATAAACAGGATTATAATCAATTGAGTCGAGGAATCCCTGAATCTTATCAGTATCATTCATTGTCTTTAAAAACCTGATCTCGTCTTTTGTCCACTCCATAAAATATTGCTTGTTTATCGTTTATCGTTTCGCGTTCAAATCCGAACTTTATTACTTGCACTGTCATTGCGAGCGAAGCGAAGCAATCTTTTTATCCTTTTGTCTTTACCCTTTAGTGAGTTTACTTATAATGCTCTTCATATCTTCATACTGCTCTTCCATGCTCATAACCAGACGGAGTTGAGCCTTAGCTCTCTGAAGATTATGACGCGGGTGATGTATTTTGAAGTAATTATCACCATCAATAAAATCAGTTAGAAAACGGACAGCTATAGTGTAAGTAATTAATCTTGGGGCAAATGCAAGAAATT
>JADGPT010000012.1 GCA_017882345.1 Bacteroidales bacterium | reverse complement strand
ATTTCTGCTTCAATTCCAATAGATGGAGCAGGAAGACCGGGTACACCCATTTCCATCCTGATAAATTTAATACCTGTTTTCTCTTCTATTCTATTTACAAGCTGTGCAATTTCACGTATAGATGACCTACCCAGGGACGGGATACTTATAGTGTTAGCCAGGGTCTTTATTATTTCAGATGATATTGGAATATCTGTCATGTCGTTTCAAAATAATTAAAATTTCCGTTTATCAATTACACGCTTGGATTTGCCTTCACTTCTTTCAATGATTTTTGGTTCAACGAGAGTCACTTTTATTGCCAGTCCAAGCGAATTCTCGAGGTTATTCTGAAGTTTCTGACGAAGTGATTCCAATTGACTTATCTTATCCTGAAAGAAAGCTTCATCAACTTCTACTTTTAACTCAAGAGTATCGAGGTTATTTACTCTGTCGACAATTAACAGGTAATGTGGTTTAATTTCACTCATTTCAAGAAGAACACTCTCCACCTGTGAAGGGAAGAGATTAACACCCCTGATAATGAGCATATCATCACTTCGTCCAAGGCATTTATCCATTCTTACCATTGTCCTGCCGCATTTGCACTTATCATAAGTAAGTCTGGTCAGGTCGCGCGTCCGGTAACGGATTAGTGGTAAACCCTCTTTTGTAAGTGTTGTAAAAACTAATTCCCCTGTACTTCCTGCAGGCAAAACCTTCAGGGTAACGGGATCAATAATTTCAGGGTAAAAATGATCTTCATTTATGTGCAATCCCTCCTGATCCATACATTCGCTTGCAACCCCCGGACCAATTACTTCACTCAGACCATATATATCTATAGCTTTGATCTTCAGTTTATCCTCAATCTCACGGCGCATGTTCTCTGTCCATGGTTCAGCGCCGAAAACTCCTACTCTTAACTTTAAATCATCACGTTTAATTCCACTCTCCTGTATTGCTTCCGCGAGGTATAGTGCATAAGAAGGAGTGCATGCCAGAACAGTGCTCCCGAAATCCTTCATGAGTTGTATTTGTCTTGAAGTGTTCCCACCCGAAATCGGTATAACAGAGGCTCCTATTTTTTCTCCTCCGTAATGCAGTCCCAGTCCTCCTGTAAACAGTCCGTAACCATAAGCAACCTGGATGAAGTCATTTCTGGTTGCACCTGCACTCGTCAAAGTACGAGCCATTACCTCTGACCAGGTAGATATATCATTGCGTGTGTATCCTACTACTGTGGGTTTTCCGGTAGTGCCGGATGAAGCATGGACCCTGACTATCTCGCTCATAGGAACTGCAAATAATCCAAAAGGATAATTATCTCTGAGGTCCGGTTTTGTGGTAAACGGCAATTTGGCTAAATCATCAATTGTCTGAATGTTTTCCGGTCCCAGGCCGGCTTCCTGCATCCGGTTCCTGTAGTAAGGCACATTAAAATATACTCTCTCAACAGTTTCTCTCAGTCTTTCACTTTGTACATGTCTGATCCCATCCCGGTCCATGCACTCGAAATGACGGTTCCAAATTTCCATATCTTAAATTTTATATAGATCGCTGGCCTTCAGCAATTCCATTTCATGACTCTTAAGCGCCTTAATTGCGTCCTCTGTATTGCTGCAACGAAGAATAATGATTGATTTATCACCTACAGAAAACGCGTAGGTATATTCCACGCTGATATCCATATCAGATAAAATCCGTAATATCTTTGCATAGTGTTTTGCTTCGTTCGGAGCCATCACGGAAATAACTTCTGTAAGATTCACCGTGAAGTTTTGCTTTTTCAGGAGCTCCCGCGCTTTCTCAGGTTCAGAGACAATAAGACGTAAAATTCCGAATTCTGCAGTGTCAGCGACGCTTAATGCAGTTATCCTGATATTCTCCTCTCCAAGAACTTCAAGCACTTCTGTCAGACGTCCTGATTTGTTTTCAAGAAAAATTGATAACTGATGGATAATCATATTCTTAACGTATTTTTGAGTAAAAAGAATTTTCGAATATATATATAATTTTTATCAGGTTGCAATAACATCGTTAAGATTACCTCTCAATTCTGATCCTGGCATCAACAACTGTAATGCCATCAAGGCTCCCGATCAGTGGATTAAGGTCCATCTCCTTTATTTCAGTAGCATATCGCAATAAACTTGACAGACGTACAATTATCTCTGCAAATTTTGCCTCATTAATCCCCGGTTTTCCACGTGTCCCCTGTATGATGCTGTAGCTCCTGAGACTTCTTATCATCGATTCTGCTTCACTGAAAGTGAGAGGAGCAAGTCCGGATGACACGTCACCAAGAACTTCCACAAATATCCCTCCCAAACCACAAAGAATAATATGACCGAAACGGGGTTCATATTTTGCTCCGATAAAAAGTTCAGTACCCGAAAGCATCTCTTGCACAAGCACTGCCTTTACACCTTTTATCTGCATCATTCTTCTGAACTCAGCTTCAAGATGTTTCACAGATCTTATATTGAGTGTTACACCACCAACATCCGATTTATGAACCGGACCAACAACCTTCAATGCAAGAGGGAAACCGGTTTTATTTGCCAGCGATAGCAGCTCCTTTTTTGAAGTGACAACATTTTCTTTCACAACAGGTATATTCACTGCATTAAGAAGTCGGTGTATGACTGCCGGTTCCAGATAACCGTCCGGAGATTCATCTATTATCTGCCTCACGAGTGAAACATCAATATTCTCAAGAAAAATCTTCTCTTCTGCCGGAGAGGGTGTATTGAATATTTTTGTCAACGCACCTCCCAGTACAACTTCATCAGGAAAATTGACATGACCTTTATTAAGGAAATATTCAAGTTCTTTTGAAGAACTTGTAACAGATGGTAAGATAGGATAAAGAGGCTTGTTACAGTCTCTTATTTTTTTATGAAGAAGATCGTAAATCTCCGTCATATCATTCAAACCATTACTGCCAAAGATCACACTCATACCGTCTATAATCGGTAGTTTTTTATCGACATATTCTATCACCCTGTCCAGTTGATCATTAGTCGCAGTTGCAATCATATCGATCGGATTAACAGCTGATGCTCCCGGATTCATCATTGCAAGTAAATTATCATGATGAATACCGGTTAACTTTGGAATATTCATACCTCCGGACGATAATGCGTCAGTAAGCATCACAGCTGGTCCACCAGCGTGTGTAATGATGGCAATATTTTTACCCTTAAGCTTTTTGTGAAAAAATACTGATGCAACGGTAGTCAGCTCTTCGCGGCCAGAACATCTTACTATTCCGGCTTTTCGGAATAGCGCTTCTACTGCTGAATCGGATGAAGCCATTGCACCAGTATGCGATGAAGCTGCCCTGCTACCCGCTTCTGTTGTACCGGCTTTTATTGCTGCAATGCTGCATCCTTTGCGTATAAGAGAAGAGGCATGATGAAGTAATTTATCCGGATTCCTGATACTCTCAACATATATCAGTTTTATTGGTGAACTGATATCAGGTTCGTAAGTATTATCCCAGAATTCGAGAACTTCCTCCACTCCTGTCTGAGCACTGTTACCAACAGAAAATACGCTTGAAAAGTTCAGTCCTTTTGGCATTGCTGATTCAAAAATAAAAACTGCAGTCGCACCTGATCCGGAAACAAAATCACATCCTCTGCTATTTAGTTTTGGAACAGGAGATGTAAATACACCCTGATATGATTGAGTAACAACCCCGATACAATTAGGCCCTATCAGGCAACCTCCAGCATAATCGATAATTTCAACAATTTCCTTTTCAAGCTTAAGTCCTTCATCACCTGCTTCACTGAATCCGGCTGAAATAATGATAAAAGCCCTGGTTTTTTTATCCCTGACGAGTATTTCAACTGCAGCCAGGCAAAGAGAGGCGGAAATAGCCAGTATTGCAAGATCGGCATCCGGTATATCATTCAAATCCCTGTAAGATTTAATCCCCTGGATTTTATCTTTATTAGGATTTACTACATATAGTTTTCCGTTGTATTTTCCGTCGATAATATTTTTAAGGACCTTACCTCCTGGTTTAAAAAGATCGTCTGATCCTCCTACAATAACAATGCTGTCAGGATTTATAAGTTTTTCATTTATCATAGGCTACAATGATGGCGAAGGGATGAATTAGGAAATTCAATAATTCGGACGGACAGAAAACTACAAACCGGCAAACCGCTTGAGGAAGCCAACATTATGTGCGACGACAAATAAATACCTTTCTGATATATAATAACTTACAGACATTTTCTGATCTTAAATTCAGAAGACAAGATAATAAAAATAAATATCACAAAACAAGATAATTGTCATAAGAAGAAATCCTGGTTGTTGGGGTGAGTTCGAAAGAAAGCTAACGTGGTTGTTGATCTGCCTTAAAAAATTACTTTTGTAATATAAGCCAATTCCAAATAATGACCTTTAATCAATATCGTATGAAAAATATGAACCTCAGGTACAGTTGGACAATAATTTTCTTCTTTTGTTTTTCCCTATTCACCCATGCTCAGTACTCTGATATTGATAATGATGGGCCTGGTTATGGTGAGAATTGTACTACTATTATGGTAGGAAAACGTGCCTCAAGTGACGGGTCAGTGATGACTTCCCACAGCTGTGACGGGAATTACAGAACATGGCTTGAGATCTACCCCCATCAGAAATTTGATCAGGGAACAATGCATCCTGTGTACTCAGGAATGCTTCATACCGGGGAGTCATGGGATATGACGAAGGTGACACTAAAGGGAGAAATACCTGAGATCTCAGAGACCTATTCATTTCTGAATACAGCTTATCCCTGTCTTAATGAAAAACAACTGGCTATAGGAGAAACAACAATTTACGGGAGGGAAGAACTTATAAATGCAGATGGAATGTTTTATATTGAGGAGCTTGAAAAGATAGCTCTCCAGAGGTGCAAAACAGCCAGGGAAGCAATAGCGCTTATGGGCAGGTTAGCAGAAGAATATGGATACGCAGATCTGGCGGAGTGTATAACCGTAGCTGATCCTAAAGAGGTATGGCAACTGGAAATGGCAGGTTCAGGAAAAGGGAAACCATCATCTATATGGTGTGCCCAAAGAGTTCCTGATGAAAATGTCGGAGTGTGTGCCAACATTCCAAGGATCTCGATTATAGATTTTAAGAATCATGATTATTTCATGTATAGCGCTGATCTGCAAGATGTCGCTAAGAAACTTGGTTACTGGGATGGAAAAGAACCACTAAAATTCTGGAAAGTCATAAATGGCAAAAAACCATTCGCTATAAGGGAATTTTATATTCTCAGCACACTCGCTCCTTCATTAAATCTTTCTTTTGATGCTGAAGAACTGCCATTTTCTGTAAAGCCTGAAAAAAAACAATCGCCTCGTGATATTATGAAATTTTTCAGGGAGACTTATGAAGGAACAAAGTGGGATATGACTAAAAACCTCCTCATTACAGTTAAAGAAAAAGATAAAGATGGAAATGAAATTGAAAGACAGGTCAAAACACCGGCCATCAGTAACTGGATGAATAATGACCTGCGTACATTACTGAACGAAATAAAACCCGCGCTAATTGAACGCCAGAGAACTATTGCCATAGCAGGATGCTCCTATTCGCATGTTATTCAATGCCGCGACTGGCTCCCCGACGAGGTTGGCGCCATAGCCTGGTTTTCATTTGATAACCCCGGTGAGAGCCCGAGAATTCCAATTTTTTCAGGAGTCTTAAGTCTTCCTGCTTCTTTCAATATCTGTGGTCAGCCACGTTATAGAACTGATGCTGCAATCTGGTCTTTCCGTGAGGCAAACAGGCTCGCTACAGTAAACTGGTCAAGAGGACGGGCGCTTATTGAGCCTGCTGTACAGGAATTTGAAGATAAAGCATTTGCAGAGATACCATTTGTGGAAAAAAAGGTTGTTGAATTAGTAAAAGATGGAAAAAATGAAGAGGCAAAGAAATATGTCACTTCATATACCAATAGCTTTGCTGGCGCTGCAATGAGCAGGTGGGAAGATATGAAAGTTACTTTGTGGGGAATGTTCGGGAGAGGGTTTTGAAGACTAATAATTTAGGGTATGGCATTGACAATAAAAGAGATACTTGAGAAGGATATTTTTACAAGGGAAGATATTATTTTACTTCTGCAGACCAAAGGCGAAGAGAGAACTCTTTTATTTAAAAAATCTGCTGAAATCAAAGAAAAATATATAGGTAATAAGGTATGGTTCAGGGGATTAATTGAATTTTCAAATATATGCAGTAAAGATTGCCTTTACTGTGGAATAAGAAAAGGAAATATAAATTTAATAAGATACAATCTCTCAGATGAAGAAATACTTACGGCTGCTAAATTTGCTTATACTAACCGTTACGGATCTATCGCTCTTCAATCGGGAGAGCTTGAGAGTACATTTGTAGCAACCAGGATTGAAACCCTTCTTCATAAGATAAAAGAACTCTCGCATGGAGAACTTGGTGTGACATTATCTGTGGGAGAACAAGAGCCTGATGTGTACAAAAGATGGTTCGATGCAGGTGCTCACCGTTATCTGCTGCGGGTTGAGGCAACAAATCAGTCGCTTTACAATAAGATCCATCCAAATGATTCTAAACATGATTTCAATCGAAGGTTAAACTGCCTTAAAAGTCTTCAGGATATAGGTTACCAGACCGGAACAGGCGTCATGATCGGATTACCATTTCAAACAATGGATGATCTTGCAGGAGACCTTCTTTATATGAAAAATTTTAACATCGACATGTGTGGTATGGGTCCATATATAGAACATGCCGACACTCCTCTTATTGAACATTCAGAAAAACTAATGTCTCTGAAGGATAGATTTGATCTCACACTTAAGATGATTGCCATAATCAGGATAATGATGAGAGATATTAATATTGTAGCCGCAACTGCTCTTCAGGCAATTGATCCTATTGGCAGGGAAAAGGCAATTAAGATCGGCGCTAATATCCTTATGCCAAATATAACTCCGGGTAAATATCGTGACAGCTATAAACTATATGATAATAAGCCTTGTACAGACGATTCAGCAGAAGATTGTCAGAGTTGCCTCGAGGTCCGTGTCAGTCTTGCTGATGCAGAAGTGATCTATGGTGAATGGGGAGATTCAAAGCATTATAGTGAAAGAAGACGTAATTAATTTAAAAAAATATTTTTTGAAAATAAATTATGTATTTTTAAACATCCTCCCTTTACTTTTGTACAAAATTACAGTAGGTTTGAACTCAAATATTAAGCAATGGGCATTATTAAATTGAATATTGGTATTTATTATTATTATTATTGCAGATAGATTTAAGTAAGTCCTGTAATAAATAAGTGTCTACAATACACTTTGCAAAATATAAGGCTTCCCGGAGAAATGGTAAGCCTTTTTTATTAAACCATATAATCAACTTACAATAATTATGGAAAAAACTCAGAAAAAAGGTACTGTAAAGTTCTTCAATGGGAAACAGATCCCGCTTGAAATGCACAAAGTACGGATCGTACAATCTTTAAAACTTGTTCCGGTTGAACGTCGTCTGGAAGCAATCGGCGAGGCAGGATACAACTCTTTCCTGCTGGGAACAAAAGATATTTTTCTTGATATGCTGACAGACAGTGGTACAAATGCAATGAGTGATGAACAACTCTCAAAAATGTTCGTTGCAGATGATGCTTATGCAGGTTCACAGAGCTTTGTCAAATTTCAGAAAAGTGTATCACATGTTTTCGGAAAAAACCTCTTATTACCTGTTCATCAGGGAAGGGCAGCTGAAAATATTATTTCGCAAACTTTCATCAGAAAGGGATCTATAATCCCAATGAACTATCATTTTACAACCACACTTGCTCATATACAGCTTAACGGAGGCAAAGTAGTGGAACTTTTCACACCTGAGGCGATGAAGATTAAAAGCACCCATCCCTTCAAAGGTAATATTGACGTTGACCGTCTTGAGGAGCTAATTAAGAAGACAGGTTCTGAAAATATTCCATTTATTCGTATGGAAGCATCTACAAACCTTATTGGAGGTCAGCCATTCTCTATGGACAATCTTAAGAATGTCAGAAGAATAGCTGATAAGTATAAATTAATTATAGTATTAGACGCAAGTCTTATAGGAGAAAACGCATTTTTCATTCAGAAACGTGAACATGGTTATGAAGAGAAATCTATCGGATTCATCCTTAAGGAGATGTGCGACCTCTCCGACATGGTCTATTTTTCAGGTCGTAAAGTCAGCTCTTCACGTGGTGGCGCTATCTGTACCAACAATATTGACTTATACAATAAGATGAAAGACCTTGTTCCGCTTTATGAAGGATTTCTTACTTACGGCGGAATATCAATCAGAGAAATTGAAGCAATGACCGTTGGATTATATGAAACTCTGGATGAGGATGTTGTGGGACAGTCACCGTCTTTTATCAACTACGCGGCAATTGAACTCGACAAGCTTGGTATTCCTGTAATTTTACCCGGAGGAGCGCTCGGATGTCATGTAGACGCAAAACAATTTCTCTCGCATATTCCACAAGCTGAATACCCTGCAGGGGCATTGGTATCTGCCTTTTATATTATCTCCGGTATTCGCGGTATGGAACGTGGTACAATGAGCAGCATCCGTGACGAACAGGGAAATGATATACTTGCAGACCTTGAACTTATGAGACTTGCTTTTCCAAGACGGGTTTTTACTTTGTCGCAGGTTGAATATCTTATTGACAGACTAAACTGGCTATTCCACAACAGGGAACTCGTGGGAGGAATAAGGTTTGTCGAAGAACCACCTGTTCTGCGTTTCTTTACAGGACGATTGGCCCCTATTGGAAACTGGCCTGAAAAGCTCGTTGCAAAATTCAAAGCCGACTTTGGGGATAGCCTTTAGACAAAAGAAATTATCTTATTCAAGAATAATCCATTAACCGCAAAGAGCGCTAAGAATTTTCCGACCGCACATGAAAATAAAACCAATTGTCTGGTTCAGCTCCGATCAGCCTCTGAGAAGCGGCTGGGCATGGGGACAACAATAAACATATAGTACATTCAAATTAATATTTAATCAGCTTTATTCAGGATATTGATTTTATTGTTATTTTTGTAACACGACTTTTCTTAGAAACCGTAAGTACTATTTCAAAGTATGTCGTAATCATTTTTATCGTATATCCAATCCAAAAGATCATCTGATGGAAAAGAGAATTGGTACAATTACAATCTTAATCAAAGGCAAAATCTCAGTACCTGCAGTCAATGCCTTATTATCTGAATACAGCAGTATTATTCTTGCCCGCCAGGGGCTGCCTCTGCATGATCGGAATATCAATGTAATTTCTCTTGTAATCGAAGGAACAATCGAAACAATCAGTGCTCTTACCGGAAAGATTGGACGTTTAAAAGACGTTGAAGTTAAATCTATTCTAACTAAATACAAGGAGGAGCAAAAGAATGAACAAGAGCGAACGGAACAAAGTATTCATTGACAGGGACAAATTATATTCACTTATTGAGGGGAAGACTCCCACAGAAAGTCAGACAGACACCATTCTTAACAAAGCATTGAAGCTTAAAGGTTTAAATCTTGAGGATGTAGCTTCACTTTTGCGTGTGGATGACATATCTGTCATACATAAAATCATGGAGACAGCCCATACTGTAAAGGAAGAGATTTATGGTAAAAGGCTGGTAATATTCGCACCCATTTATACCGGAAATGTCTGCATTAATAATTGCACTTACTGTTCTTTCAGGTCTGATAATAAACTTATTAAGCGTAAAGTCCTTACTATGGAGGAGATTGCAGAAGAAACACGTTCTCTCCTTAAGGAAGGTCATAAACGAGTACTTCTGATCTGTGGTGAAAGTAAACGGAACAACACCGACTACATGGTGGAGGCCATACGCACAACTTATAGCGCCAGAGAACACGGGGGCCGGGACTATATACGCCGTATCAATGTGGAACTGGCGCCAATGGAAGTTGAAGACTTCGCAAAACTAAAAGCTGAAAAAATAGGAACATATGTTTGTTTTCAGGAGACTTATGACCCGTTATTGTACAAGGAGTTTCATCCTGCCAACACTAAAAAGGGAGACTATGAATATCGTCTTACTGTTATGGACAGAGCTATGGAAGGTGGCATAAATGATATTGGCATAGGGGCACTACTGGGTTTAATTGACTATCGTTTCGAGGTTCTGGCAATGATGGAACATGCTCATCACCTGGAAAGAGCGTTTGACTGCGGCCCCCATACAGTGAGTGTTCCCCGGATAGAATATGCTGTTGGCGCTCCCCATTCTGAAAATATACCATCGAAGGTGAGCGATAATAATTTTAAGAAATTAGTCGCCATTATACGTATTGCACTGCCATATACAGGTATCATCCTGAGCACCCGTGAAAACGATTCTATGCGAAATGAGTTATGCGATTATGGTATAAGTCAGGTTTCGGCAGGATCGCGAACTAACCCGGGGTCATATTCCCATGAAAAAGAACAGTCAGGCAGTCAGTTTACTTTAGGTGACCACAGGACACTCGATCAGGTTATTTCATCACTTGCCGATGGCGGCTATATACCTTCATTTTGTACAGGCTGCTACCGCAAAGGAAGAGTCGGACAAGATTTTATGGACCTTGCAAAACCTGGTCTGATAAAGCAATATTGCATGCCTAACGCCCTGTTTACCTTCAAGGAATATCTCGAAGACTTTGCCTCCCCTGAGACCAGGACAAAAGGATTTGCACTAATAAATAAACTTGTAGGAGAAGTTGAAAACAATGCACTTCAAACTAAAATATCCGGAAACCTGGTTTCAATACAGGAAGGAGAACGGGATATCTATTTTTAGTAAATCAGGTCAGAAATCTCCTCTTTTGCAAGATTAATTTTTGAAATGGCCCTGCTTTCCGAAAGGTCTATTGCGCCATGGATCTTTTTATGAAAGGAGATAGTAATTTTTTTATCTTTATTTATATTCAGTTCATCAAATATATTTAGAAGAACTTCCGTAACAGAATCATGTCTTCTATGAATTATTGCCATCCCCTTCGAATTATTCAACCCTGATTCAACTGAAACTGCGTATATCCCTGACGAAGGGAGAATTTTACATTCTTCAATAATTGGGATTTTTACCAGGGAAGGCAGATTTAGAGCCCCTTCAGTCAGCCATTTCTCTGGTTTTCCTATAATTATATAATAGTGATCGAGGTATGCATTTGCTCGCTGGATATAACCCTCACTTATAGCCTGCCGGATTTTTGTTGAACTTACAGTCTCATGGTAAACCTCTTGTTCGGGTATCTCTTCGGCCTCAAAATGATATTTTTCCTGCCAGTCCCATAGTTGTTTATAGTCACCTTCCTTATTGAATCCAAAATGATGATTAAAACCTGCAACGACTACTTTTGCATGAAGAATACCATGAAGTAAATCCCTTACAAATTGTTCACTTGTGATTTTAGAGAACTCCCTGGTAAATTCTACTATTATAACATTGTCGAGCCCCGCTTTTTCAAGAAGATCCATCTTTTCTTCCTGTGAATTAATCAGTTTGAGATCTTTACCGGCTGTTTCGGGATAGAGAACTTTTCGGGGATGCGGATCAAATGTTATGAGTACCGATTCGCCTTTGTATTTATCAGCCAGCATCCGAAGGCGGTTAAGTATGGTTTTATGTCCGATATGAACCCCGTCGAAGGATCCGGTAGTGACTACCGGGTTGATTATATTTTTCGCCTCCCCGAAGCTTCTGAATATTTTCATGTCAAACCTTATCCTGAATTTTATTCTCTTTTACAAAATAGGCAACTTTTTCTATTGAAGTTATCATATCATATTCTTCGAGGTAGACTTCGGAGGGCACATTTAAAGGAATAGTTGTAAAATTCAGAATACCTTTTATTCCGAAACGGACCACTTCTTCAGATATTTCTCTTGCGAAATCTGGAGGAACTGTCAGAATTCCTATTTTTATATCAAGCTCTTTTACCAGTTTTTCGATATCACTATAGGGATAGCATCTTACCCCTGAAATAACTTTATTAATTTTCTGCGGATCGTTATCGAATGATGCCACAAGATTCAGTTTTGATCTTTTTCCCTTAAAATAACCTGCGACAGCTCTTCCAAGATTTCCAATCCCGATTACTGCTACATTCATTGTTGCTTCAGAATCTATGATCTTACCAATGGTATCGATAAGCTCCCTGACATCATATCCTTTTCTGAGAACACTCGAATATCCAATCAGCATAAGGTCGCGTCTGACCTGTACAGCAGTGATATGAAGACGTGCAGCCAGATCGTGCGAAAAGATGAAGTTTCTTTTTTCTTTAAGGCATTCCAGAAGTGTTCTTCTGTACTCGCTAAGCCTTTCTATTGTTTTTCCTGGTAATTTCATCATAAAATAATCGATTTAAATAGATTGAAGGAACTTGTACCGATGCGCCTGAGGCTCTAATCCTCTTTATTTTAAGTAGTAGTTATTGTTTTTTTGGGTAATCTGATTGTAAATACTGTTCCAACATCCGGAGTACTGTCAACTTTAATTGTGCCATGATATAATTCCACAACTTTCTTAACAATTGATAATCCGAGGCCGCTTCCTGAAATATTCCTGGTCTTTTCGTTCTTTATCCTCACAAACTCAGTAAAAAGATTTTCAGTATCATTTTTTGTTATACCGATTCCGGTATCCGAAATGATCAGAATTGCCTCACTATCGGAACTATCTATTGTAATTTCTGCTTTGCCACCTATCTTGTTGTACTTAACAGCATTTGAAATGAGATTATTAAAAACAATCTCCATATCTCCCGGGTCGGCCATAATAATAACATCTGACCTGACATCGAGATTGATGGTTACATCCATCTGAATTGCATAAGGCTGAACAGTAACGATTGCCTCTGAAGCCACTTCGGCAAGATTGACCTCCTCGATCTTCTCTTCCTTTCGTTCAAGTCGTATTTTTGTAAAATCAAGAAGATCCATTATAAGACTTCTCATTCCCTGTATCCGTTGAAGCGATCTTTCAATAGGAGTTGCATAATCATCAATCAATTCTCCAGCCTGCTTTCCCTGCATCATTCTAAGATAACCTTCAAGTGCATTTAGCGGAGCCTTCAATTCATGTGAAAGAACAGAAAGAAACTGATATCTAATCTTTTTCCCTTCCTGCTTCATCTTATGTGTTATCCTCTTAAGATACTGCTGTTTGGTAATGTTTTCAATACTCGATTTCAGCTCCTGAGGTGTAAATGGCTTAGGAATGAAGTCAATAGCGCCATCGCGGGTTGCCCTTATTGCCACATCAAGAGAAGCATACGAAGTGATCATTGCCACAACAATATCATAATTTCTTTTTCTGATATATTCCAGAACTTCAACTCCCTGTATACCGGGTAATTTGTTGTCAAGCAATAAAATATCAGGCATATCTCTTTCAAGGATTGTTATACCTTCCTCACCGGTTGCGGCTTCGGTAACCTCAAAAGTATAATCCTCATCCATAAAAGGATATGTAACATGGAAATTTTTAAGAATCCTGGAAACACCTGATCGTATCCCGGGTTCATCATCAATAACTAGTACTTTTAGAACAGCCATCTCAAAGTTTTAATAATTTCATAACCTCCTGGTCGAGTTGCTCAGGTCTGATTCCTTTTTCAAGGTATCTGTCAGCCCTGATCCATGATTTTTCCTGGTCAGAATCAATACTGAAGGATAATCCTGTTTCGTGAGATACCGCGGTAGCCAGAATAACAGGCACATCAGGGTATTTTCTCTTTATCTTGTAACATAAGATGAAGCCACTGTCATCACTTTCCATCATAAGGTCAAAGATTGCCAGGTTAGGTTTGAATCTGGCGATGACGGATTCCGCCTCCGCCTGGCTCTCGACAGCAACGGTTTTGTAACCTGCTTTCTCAAGATTAAATACTGTCTGAAAAAGGTAATCCGGATCATCATCAGCAACAAGTATTGTTATATCGCTCTTCTTCATCTTTCCACAAGTTACTAAAAAAATTTTAAATCAAAGTCAAATATTATACCCTACTCCTTCCTTCTCGGTAATACAATCTTAAAGCTCGTTCCGGTTGCACCTTTGGCAGGATTATCATTCGAATCAGCTGTTATCTGACCCTTATGCATCTTAACAATGCCGTAAGCAGTAGCCAGTCCAAGACCGGTGCCCTGCCCGATGCTTTTGGTAGTAAAAAAGGGTTCGAAAATCTTAGCCCTGTCTTCCTCTTTTATACCAATACCTGTGTCACGTATAACTATTATTACATCACTGAGGGTGTCTTCCATTTTAATATTGACTGATCCTCCATTCGGCATTGCATCAATGGCATTTTTGATCAGGTTTGTCAATACCTGCATCATCTGTTCCAGGTCGAGCATTGCTTCAGGGTTTGTAGTCTTGTCCTCAATATTGATTTTGACTTTTGCAGGAATGATCAGACTTTCAAGGCTATGATCTACCAGGTCTTTGATACTTACCAACTGATGGTTCACCTGATTCTTACGCGCAAAATTCAACAATCCTGCGACAATCTTCTTACATCTGCCAGCCTGATCAACAATAAGTTTAAGATCTTCTCTGACAGGATCTCCTTCTTTCGATTCCTCAAGCAGGATGTTACTATACATTATCACCACCCCAAGCGGATTATTAAGCTCATGTGCTATACCTGCCGAAAGCTGACCCATATGAGCCAGTTTTTCGGATTGTTTCAGAGCCTGTTTCATTGAGGAGAGTTTATCGTTCGATAATGCAAGGTCCTTGACCGATTTGTGAAGTTTTTCTATAGTATATGGCAGGCACATCTC
Organism: Bacteroidales bacterium; assembly: GCA_017882345.1. Taxonomy (GTDB): domain Bacteria; phylum Bacteroidota; class Bacteroidia; order Bacteroidales; family VadinHA17; genus LD21. The sequence continues at coordinate 16,804 of JADGPT010000012.1, read as the reverse complement.
AACTTCAGCCAGTCCCTTTTTGATGGCTATTGCATGCTCGACACAACTTTCATAGCCACATGCGCCACAATCAAGCTGATCCTTTTTTGTCTTCTTGCCCATCTTAATAAGAATATCGTTCACATCATTCTCACTAAGTGTTTCAATCGGGTGATCTTCGGATTTATGTCTGATAGAAAGGTCTAACTCCGCGAACTCTTCAAATGATTTTTGCCAGCTTTCTGAATCAATATTCTGCATTTTACTGCTTGCATAAGAACTTACCAATGACCTCCTGTTGTATTGCTTCCCGTTTTTTGACAACCCTGGTCCCATAATACATCCCTCACAACAAAGTAGTTCCATATGCTGGTTCTTTATCAAACCGGCTTCGAATTCCTTTAATGCTCCCTGAAAGTCGATTCTGCCTTCTGCAGCTATAATATTCCCGGTTATGGCATTGTCGCTTATTTTAGCTGTCTGGAGCAATCCGCGGGCTACAGGAAAGATAGCGCCTCTTCCACCAACAGGCTGATCAAAATCTACCGGGTTGATTGTCTCAGGAGTGATACCTCTGTCAGCCAGCATATCTCTTAATTCTGTAAAGGTTATTGCTTCATCAATTTCGCTACTTTCAGCTTTTTTTGCAATACATGGGCCTATAAAAACAATTTTTGTATCCTTCCCATATTTTTCACGAACAACCCTGCTCATGGCCACCATAGGCGAGACAATCGGAGCCAGGTTATCAACAAGCGCCGGATGATAGAATTTGATATAATTAACTATTGAAGGGCAATCGGATGATATATAAAAGTTTTTTCCCTCTGATACAAGTTTTTTGTACCTGTCCGCAACCAGGTCAGCGCCGAATGAGACTTCTGCAACAAATTCAAAACCTAATGCCTTGATCATACCTGTAAGAACATGATGATCAGGAATATCATAAAACTCTGCCGGAAAACTGGGAGCTATAATAGCTGCCACTTTTGAACTGGCATCGAGAAGCTTTACTACTCTGTCGGTAGTATTAAGGAAGACCTTTGCTCCCTGACTGCATACTTTTGTACAATTACCGCATGCTATGCACCTTTCATCAATTACTTCAGCCTGTCCTCCCACAATACGTATTGCTTTGGCAGGACATTCCCGCACACAGGTATAGCATGTCCGGCAAAGCTCCTTTATGGTGTAGACCAACATATTAATTCAGCTAATTAATCAAAGTAATACATTTCTTTTTTCAAAATGAGTGAAGAATATCTTCTTATCTGCAATGTCAGCATTATCTTTTAAAAGTTTATCATATAAGTTGATTAGAGAGAGTGATTTGCATGGCAGATTAATTGCTTCTGTATCATCAGCCTGGTATACCAGTTTGGATCTGTTCTTAATTTCCTCCCTGGAAGTATTGAATGAGAGCCCTGCTCCGTGCACACATCCACCCGGACATGTCATCACTTCAATAAGATCATACTTTTTACCGGCAGCCATGGAAATTTTTAACTTTTCCAGACCTGTAAGTCCATCGACAACTGCAACTTTGACCTCAGTCTCACCTACCATTATTGAAATTTCCCTGAATACTCCGGCCGATCTCAGCTTTTTAAAAATCTGCTTATCGGGCTCCTTTTTCATTTTCTGATAATGATATGTCCGTATGACACCTTCTGCCATTCCTCCCGATACTTCAGCCAGTATAGCGGCTGAACTTCTTCCTGACATAGGTTCATCAGCCGGTTCATGTTCAATGTTTGAAGTATCAATTCCATATAACCTTATTAGTCTGGCCAATTCTCTCACCGTCAAAACAGAATCTACATCGCTTATCCCTTTCCTCATCATTCCGTCGCGACGGGCTTCAAATTTCATTGCCATACAGGGAGTTGCAGATACAGAAAAGATCTCTTCAGGTTTAACGCCCAGCTGATCGGCTACCAAAGTTTTGATCAGTACCCCTGTAATCTGCTGTGGGGATTTTACAGTAGAGAGATGGGGAATAAGCGAAGGAACAAATTGCTCTGCATATTTGACCCAGGCAGGACAAGCAGAAATATACAAAGGGTTATCTGACTTATTTTCAATTCTTTGGGAAAGCTGGCCTGCAATTTCGGATATACAAACATCGGTACCTAATCCTGTCTTATAAACCTTATCAAAACCAATTTTACGGAGTATGGCATTGAGAATCTTATCAAATTCCCTGGTATATCTCATCCCAAGTTCTTCGGCTATTCCGTAAACCACCATTGAAGAATACTGAATTACCTTTACTATCCCGGGCTTATTAAGGTATTCCTGTACTTCTGTAATATTATGTTTTTCATGAAGTGCACCTGTAGGACAAACCAGAACACACTGGCCACAATGGATACAGCTTGAAAAGTTAAAATCCCTATCCATTGCTGCACCAACGTGTGTCTCTCTTCCTTTATTAATAAAATCAAGTGAAGTCGCCGTTATAATCTCCTCACATACTCTGACACATCTCCCGCAAAGGATACATTTTGATAGTTCCCTTATGATAGCCGGGCTTGATTGATCAAGACGTGGTTTGATTTTTCGGCCCCGTATTCGCCGTTCTCTTATATTAAGTTTTTCCGCAAGTCGCTGAAGTTCACAATTTAGATTCCGATCACAATAAAGACAATCGTCGGGATGGTTTGAAAGAAGCAGCTCAACTATAGTTTTTCGTGCTGTGATCACTCTGGGTGAATGAGTTTTTATTTTCATCCATTCCTCAACAGGTTGAGAGCAGGCGGTGACGAGGCGGTCACGCCCCTCGACTTCAACAACGCACATCCTGCACGCACCCGTAGGGGTAAATTCCTTCATCCTGCAGAGCGTTGGTATAATAATTCCGTTGCGATTAAGGGCCGAAAGGATTGTTTCGCCCTTTTCGGCTTTGATCTTTTTATTATTTACCTGTATCGTAAAAAGCATAAAGCCTATTTAACGTTTATTGCACTAAATTTACATATATCGAAACAGATACCACAGCCAATACATTTTTCCTCAACAATAAAAAAAGGTTGAAGCCGTGTTCCATAAATCGCATTTACAGGACATTTACCGGCACATGCAGTGCATCCTGTACATTTGTCAACATCAATTGAAAATGTTCTGAGTCCTCTGCAGATGTTAGCTCTGCATTTCCTGTCGAATATATGTTCTTCAAACTCATCCCTGAAGTTTTTAAGAGCGCTTATAAATGGGTTTGGAGCTGTTTGTCCAAGTCCGCACAGGGAAGTGTCTTTCATAACTGATGCAATTGTTTCGAGCTGCATGACTCCTTTAAACCTCTCGAGGGTTGTCCCTGATTCCTCATTCAGAGGTTTCTTTATAACACTTTCAAGGATCTCAAGCATCCTTCCGGTACCTTCGCGGCAGGGAATACATTTACCACAACTTTCATTACGTATGAATTCCATATAATATCTGACAAGATCAACCATACAGGTATTCTCATCGATTATAACGAATCCGCCTGCTCCCATTCCAATTCCCTTTTCCTTAAGATCATCGTAATCAATTGCTATATCAAGGTTTTCAGCTGTAATGAATGAACCGGATACCCCTCCTAGCTGGATTGCTTTAAACTCCTTCCCCTCTTTTATTCCATCAGCAATATCCTCAAGAATTGTCCTTATTGTTGTACCCATCTCAATCTCAACCACCCCCGACATACGGCCTTTTCCGGCAACTGCGAATACTTTTGTACCCGGACTGTTTTCTGTTCCAAGTGTCCGGAACCATTCTGGTCCGTTCTGCATAATAAGCGGTATATTCATCAAAGTCTCCACATTATTAATAACAGTGGGTTTTCCGAATAGTCCTGCTGTTGTAGGATAAGGAGGTTTAAGCTGAGGCATGCCCCGTTTTCCTTCAAGAGTGTTAATCAGGGCAGTCTCTTCACCACAAACGAATGCTCCAGGTTCAATACGGATTGATATCTCGAGATTATAACCACTTGAGAAAATATTATGTCCGAATAGCCCATATTCTCTGGCTCTGTCAATTGCTTTCTGAAGCCTGTTCTTTGCATGGTCCGATCCCGATCGCATGAAAATAATAGCATTCGAGGCTCCGATAGCATAGGCAGCAATTGCTATACCTTCAATTAAGCGATGCGGATCACTCTCAAGGATTGTTCTGTCTGTGAATGCTCCGGGGTCACTCTCCTTTGCATTGCAGATAAGATACCTTCCATTTGAAGTCGTATTAAGTGCATGCTTCCACTTTAATCCTGTCAGATATCCTCCTCCACTTCTGCCTCTCAACCCACTCCTTTCAATTATATCACAAACTTCTTCAAAAGTATAATGTCTGATAGCTTTGATATAAGCCCGGTAACCACCACGGGCAATGTATTCCTCAATGCTTTCGGGATCGTAGCATCCACAATTGCCAAGTATAATTCTTTTCTGTTTAGCAAAAAACGGCAGCTCATCCATAAAAGGAATCCCTGACCACAATTCAAATCCTCTGGTACCTGTCTGGCCAGCCAGATCATCCACATTTATATCATTATGAAATACACCGTTCAGAAGAGGTTCCACCTTCTCTTCAGTTATGTTTCTGAAAAAAAGTTTATTTTTCCCCGGAATCTGGATACATACGAGCGGTTCAAAAGTCGCCGGTCCAGTACACCCTACATGAACTAATCCTGCTGATGGTTCATTTTCCTTTATATATGTTTCGATTGCTGAACAGGTTTTTTCCGAACCAGCAATTACACTGCTCGTTCCTGAAGAGACAAAGATTACAGGCTTGTCGGTTTTTTCCCTACGCACCTGTTGCAAAATCTTCTCTGTTTCCGGGGTCAATGTATCGGATTCAAAAGTAAGAACCTTATCAATCAGAAATGTTTTTAAATCTTCCATCCGGAATTTCTAATAGAATTAGTCGTTTTCAATAACGTACTTTAATCTTTTAATAAGCTCAGGAAGTTGTTCAGCCTTAACGTGGGTATGATATTGCCCGTTCACATTTATCACCGGGCCATTGCAACAACCACCCATACATGATACAATCTCATAACTGAAATTGCCATCTCTTGTTGTATGTCCTGGCATTACTCCGGTCTCTTCTTTAATTTTATTGATGATTGACTGCGATCCGTTGAGAAAACATGATGTCCCATGGCAAATCATTATCTGAATTTTTCCGGAAGGCAGGAACCTGAATCTGTCATAAAAGGTGGCAAGGCCATATATCTTTGTAGTGCTTAGCCCCAGGAAACTTCCTGTCTTTACTATAGCTTCTTCAGAAAGATAACCCAGATTATCCTGTATTTCCTGTAGTAAAGGAATGAGATCCTCTCTTTTTCCCTGTTTGTATTTTCTCAGAATTATATCAAGATCAGTACTCATTCTGACAATATAAAGTATAGAATTTCGACACAAATATAACTGATTTTATTGTTAATAAATAAACATTGTTATTTTATTAACAATAAAATGATAAATATATATTAAAGACAATTTACCTGCAAGACATTAATTTTTAAAACATTAAGATCTTTATTTGAAATTATAACTATGAAAACTTCATTCCATGAATTATATATTAAGAGCAATTGAACATGGAAAACCTGGTAATTTAAGATTCAAAGAGGTTTATGACAGCTCGGAAATAATTATTACTTTTGACGTCGTGTTTATTTTTGAACAGTAAGAAAAATGGCTCATAGAATTGAGATGCAAATCTGTTTGGGAAGTTCCTGTTTTTCCCGGGGAAATAAAGATGTTGTAATGTTCATAAGAGAATACCTCAGAAAAAATCATCTAGACGACAAAGTCATTTTCAAAGGAGGCCGCTGTATGGGCCGATGCAGTAATGGACCCAACCTGAATATAAACGGAGTAACTCTTGAGGGTGTTACACTTTCAAAAATAGAGGGTATTCTGGAAGAAGAGTTTGGAGTGAACTAAAGTTAGTATGATAAACAGAAAACCTGTTCTTTATATAAATGATGAAAAATGCAGAAATTCATATTCCTGCGTTCGGGTCTGTCCTGTCAATGCCATTGAAGTCAAACCACAGAAGGCGCATCCATATATTCTTCCTGACAGATGCATCGGGTGTGGGCTTTGTTATGTATCATGTACACCACACGCTATTGAATTCCGCGATTCAAAGGATGATGTGAAGAAACTCCTGGCATCCGAAAGAAAAACGGCAGCCCTTATTGAGCCAAGCATTGCTTCAGAGTTTGATGATATAACTGATTACAGGAAATTCGTTGCAATGATCCGGTCACTGGGTTTTGATTATGTTCATGAAGATTCGTTCGGGGTAGATCTGATTGCTGCAGCTTATGCAAAATTATTTTTAAAAGCTGAAGGCAAGTATCTTATCACTGCAAACTGCCCCTCGATTGTTAAACTGATCGAGAAGTTTCACCCCGAGCTGGTTCCCAACTTAGCTCCACTGGTCTCACCTATTGTTGCCACTGCAATGGTAGTAAAAGAGTTATACGGGCCTGAAGTTGCAACAGTACAGATCGGTCCATGTATCGATGCGAAAGATGAATCACTTATTTATAATTCAGGGAATCTGATTGACGGTGTTCTGACCTTCGTGGAACTCAGACAACTTTTTGATGAATTCAAGATCCAGGAAAGGCTCGTAAAAATGTCTGATTTTGATCCACCACATGGAAACTGGGGGGCCCTCTACCCTCTTCCTGCAGGAATTATACAGGCGGGCGGAATTAAACGTGATATGGTTTCAAGCAGGGTAATAACAGCTTCGGGAAAAGAAGAAATACTTGAAGCCATAAATGATTTTGATAAATATATTGATACCATACAACACCATTTTAACCTCTTCTTTTGCCATGGATGCCTGCTTGGTCCTGGAATGCAACATCACAATGAACGGTTCAGGAGAAGAGCATTGGTACGCAGATATGCTGAAAAGAGAGTCGGCAAACTTGATAAGTTATTGTGGCAGAAAAATATGGAGAAATGGTCAAAGCTCAATTTTTCAAGAACCTTCACTCCTGACGATCAAAGAATTCCTGATCCTCCTGAAGAAGCTGTATTAGAAGTACTTAAAATAATCGGCAAAGATAATCCGGATGAAGAAATTAACTGCGGGGCCTGTGGCTATCTTTCCTGCCATGATTTCGCCTCAACAGTTGCCAAGGGACTGGCAGTTCCTGAAATGTGCCATACTTTTAACCTCCGTAACAAACAGGAATATATTGAGACACTCAGACAGACAAACAGAAAACTGGCTGAGACAAAAACGGCTTTAAAAGATTCGGAAGAGCTTGCCCGTAGAGAAAAAGAGATTGCCCAGAGTGCTTCCGACATGATGAATAACATGCTCGAAAAGCTTCCAACAGGAGTGGTAATTGTTGATAATAATCTTAAAATACTTCACTCAAATCAAAGCTTTATCAACATTATTGGTGAAGATGCCAGAGCTATTGCAGATGTAATTCCCGGACTTGCAGGTGCTGACATTAAAACTCTTATCCCTTTCAATGTCTATAATATGTTCACGTTTGTCATAAAGGAAGATGAGCCGGTTGTGAGCAAAGATGTCCATTTTGAAGATAAAATGCTTAATATCTCCATCTTTCCAATCAGGAAGAATAAAATTTGCGGGGCAATAATCCGCGACCTTTATTCGCCTGAAGTACAGGGTGAAGAGGTGACTAACAGGGTCAGTGAAGTGATTGATAAAAACCTTGAAATGGTTCAAAAGATAGGATTTCTGCTTGGAGAAGGCGCATCAGAAACCGAGCAGATGCTAAACTCTATTATTGAGTCGTATAAAACAAAAATAGTAAACAAGAAAACCAACCTGAAATAATCTTAAGTGAACAGGAATTTTTTTATAGAGGTTAACAGTCAGCAGAGGAACTACGACGGTGAGAGGATAAGTGGTGATGTTTTTCTATATAGGTATATTAAAGAAGAAGACAGAGTTATAGCTGTATTGTCAGATGGGATGGGACATGGTGTTAAGGCAAATATACTTGCTACGCTTACCTCGACAATGGCTTTGAATTTTACACGCGAACATAAAGAGGTTGACCGCATAGCTGAGATAATTATGAATACACTGCCGGTATGCAGTGAAAGGAAAATCAGCTATTCAACTTTTACAATAATTGATATTGAGAGCAGCGGAAGGGCAACAATTCTTGAATATGATAACCCATCATGTGTCATTTTAAGAGGAAACCAGATATTTGATCCTTCATGGAAAAAAGTCGTGCTTGAAAAAGGAAAAAACTCCGGTAAAGTACTCAAAACCTGTTCATTTATGCCTGAAAAGGAAGACAGGATCATCTTTTGTTCAGATGGCGTATCTCAAAGCGGAATGGGCAGTGAATCGTTTCCATTTGGATGGGAAAGGGATAACATATCAACTTATGCTGCATCTCTGGTGTCAAATGAAGCTTCAATTTCAGCCATAATGCTCGCCGGCAAGATTGTCACAATGGCGCATAAAAACGACAATTATAAAGCCAGAGATGATATCAGCTGTGCAACAATTTATTTCCGCGAACCACGCAAACTGATTATCTGCACAGGTCCTCCGTATGAAAAAGAAAAGGATAAGGAGCTGGCTTCAAAAGTTCTGGCTTATAAGGGAAAAGTGATTCTCTGCGGTGGTACAACGGCAGACATAATTGCCAGGGAATTAAACAGGACAATTATAGATGAATTAATTTTCGAAGATCCGGAACTTCCACCTGAAAGTTTTCTGGAAGGCATTGATCTTGTGACTGAAGGGATACTTACGCTTCAGAAGGTCAATGAAATATTGAAAACTTATAATAACAGCGTAAAACTTGGCAAAGGACCGGCAGATAAGATAGTCAGGCTGATAATGGAGAGCGATGAGATTCATTTTATCATCGGTACGCGGATCAATATTGCGCATCAGGACCCAAATCTGCCTGTTGACCTTGAAATAAGAAGAACAGTCGTAAAAAGAATAGCCCGTTTGCTTGAGGAAAAGTGGCTTAAGAAAGTGAGTTTCGAATATATCTGATCAAATGTACTCACCCCCTCGTGAGATACTCAACTGTCCTGGTAAAAAGATGAGGTTGAATATCAGGATGAGTAAGGTTTTCCGGCAGATGATCCGATAAAACGATTTCAGCAATTTCGGATATATCAGGTATAGGCCCGATTTCAAATACTTTTGCAATATAAAGTCTTCCCCATCCGGTTTCTCCATCAATTGTAACAGAATATGTTGCAATACAAACGAGGTTGAATTTTATTGCGCCTGTCTCTTCCATTAATTCTCTTCCTGCTGCTTCAAATGAACTCTCCCCTTCCTCAATATGCCCTCCGGCAATCTCCCATGTTAAACGTTTATTGTGCCGGACAAATATCCATTTCTCATCAAATTTTGCTGATATTACTGAATATGTAAGTTTTGAATCAGGAACAAATAAAGGATCATAAAAATTAACTTCTGTCATTTTAAATAAATCTCTTGATTGTTGCGAATGTAAGAATAATCAGGATAATTAATTATTGAGTACTTTTATATCTTAAAATCTTTTCAATGGGTATATTGATTATTCTTATAATTACCGAGATTCTTACGCCAATTGTTCTTAAACAGCACTTCTTTAACAATTCAAAGGCAAAATATTCTATTTCTATTATTATTCATATTATTCTCAGTCTATGGGTCTGGATCATATTTCTTGAAACGACTTCTTATAACAGCTTTTACGATAACCCCAGGCATGTCTGGCTAATGATGAACATGACAGCTATAATAATAGCAATAGTTATTCCAAGATTCATCTTAATTATTTTTCATTTTTCAGGTAAATTAGTAAATATTAAAAATGGAAGTCATATAAGGGGATTAACAAATGCCGGGTTGATTATAATGACTGCAATACTTATAATAATTTCTATCAGTGCATTTTACGGGAGATTTAATTTTAAGACTGAAGAGGTTACGATAAAAATAGAAGGATTAAACAAAGATCTTGATGGTTTGAAAATAGTCCAGCTGTCAGATATGCATCTCACTTCATTTTATCATCATAAAAAGCTACTTCAAAAGGTTATGGAAGAAGTAAATCAAATTAATCCTGACCTTCTTGTCAATACAGGTGACTTTATCAGTTTTGGATGGCGCGAATTTGAAAGAGACGACACTATCCTTGCTAAAGCAAAAAGCAGATATGGCAATTATGCTATCATGGGCAATCATGATGAGGGAACCTACGACCCATATTTCACAGAGGCTGACAGGGAGAATAATATATTGATTATGAATAACCTGATCAAAGCTTCAGGTTATCAGATACTGAATGATGAATTTAAAACAATAAAAATTGGAAAGGCGAGAATCGCGCTCATTGGCGTTACCACAGAAGGGCGCCATCCTCACATGATACACGGGGATCTTAATAAAGCAATTGCAGGACTCGACAGTGTTGATCTTAAGATACTTCTCACACATGATCCTAATCATTGGGCTGAGGCAGTCACCGGAAAGACCGATATTGAAATATCACTCTCAGGGCATACTCATGGCATGCAAATGGGGATAATCACAAAAAAATTCAGATGGAGCCCTGCAAAATATTTTTATCCACACTGGAATGGACTTTACAAATCCGGGCATCAATATCAATATGTTAACCGCGGACTTGGAGTTCTTGCTATCCCTTTCAGGATATGGATGCCTCCGGAAATTACGGTTATAACAGTTAAAAAGGAATAATACTATTATTCAACTTCAGTTCGGGTAAAATACAATTTAGTTTTGTCTCTGTTGCATCATAGCTTGTCTTCTTTCAGATTCTTTGGTCTTAAAGACCTTATAGTTTTTATCTCCCAGAATAACCTTCAGTTCTTTATCCCTGGCTGCTGTAATTTCAGTCATCTTTGCTCTCATCGCATCACGGTCGCCCGCAGCCATTAGCTTTTGTCTTTCATCAGATGATTGTTTAGCATATTTAAAAATGACATCATATACTTTCTTCTGTGTCGGTTCATCGAGTTTAAGCTCCGTCTTCATCCATTCGACCTGTGCTTTAGCTACTTCTTCGGGTGATCTTTGAACTCTCTGACCACCTTGTCTCTGACCCTGTAGGGCAGATAGAGAGCCCATAATGGTAGAAAGAACTATCACTGACAAAACTCTGATTAATGTTTTCATAAAATTCGCTTTTAAATAATAATTTATGACTGATAGACAATGTAACAGGCAACAATATTCCTGAAAATTTGACTTTTTGATATATTTAACGTTTCATTATTAACAATTTAACGTTTGAAAAATTTAAAATGATGTTCATGAAGTACCAAATCAAAACTTCATTCTATTTTAGTAAATTGCTACCTGTAAGATAACAGTAAATTGTGTATGAAAAATGTGTGTAAATACTTAATTATCTTTGCTTTAATTCCTGTTTTATCCTGCAGTGCCGGGAAAAATGAATGGATAAGGATCAACCAGCTTGGCTACAGGAATTATGATATCAAAGTCGCAGTATTATTAAGCAGGAAAACCTTAAATCTTAACTCATTTAAAGTAATAGATGTAAAATCAGGTAAAATGGCAATGGCTTTTGATAATGTTGTTAAATCTGAAGTATTATACCCATTTATAAGTTGTTACCGGCTTTCATTAATTTTCAGAAATTAATTAACCTTATTAAAAGAAGTAATGTTAAAAGACCAAAAATTTCTCAAGATAGAGGATATAGAATTCAAAGTAATTTATTCAAGAAGAAGGACAATTGGAATCAGCGTACTGCCTGATTCATCGGTGATTGTAAGAGTCCCTTTTCTTACCTCTATAAAAACAATCACCAGGATTGTAAATGAGAAGTACGGATGGGTCTTGAAACATCGCGACAATTACAGAAAACTCGATAATAGTTCCCTGAACAGATCATATACATCGGGCGAGGCTCATCTATTTCGCGGTAATGAGTCTATTCTCAGGATTGAAAAATCCGGAAAATCTTACATCCGTTTTTATGATAATACAATTGAACTCGGAACAGGAAGAACAGATGATGCCCGGATAATAAAGAGTTTGCTGTATAAAGGGTATAAAAATGAAGCTCTGATACATTTTCCTGAATTGATGAATAAAGTTCTAAGAGAACATGAAAATCAGATGTTTAAGCCGACAGGTCTGGTTATCAGAACCATGAAAAGAAGATGGGGAAGTTGCTCAAATAAAGGCTTAATAACATTAAGTACAGAACTCATAAAGCTCGCCGACCTGTTCATTGAATATGTTATTACCCATGAGTTATGCCACCTTAAGCACCATAACCACGGTAAGGAATATTACAAATTACTTTCTGAGTTATTCCCTGATTATAAACAGATTAGAAAAGAGTTAAGAAAGTACATTCAATAAAAGCACAGGTATTAATAATTGCAGGAGGACTCGCAATGACCTATAGCTTAGACTTATATCACTAATTTCTAAATTTCATATTCCTGCCCTTTAGCCGGTATTTCAATGTTTATAAATCCTTCATTCAAAAGAGTAGAAACATATTTCTTCTGTGTTTCATACTCACCATGAACTATAAACATCTTAGCGAGGGCTTTCTTATCCTGACATCCAAGAAAGCTGATCAATTCTTTATAATCAGCATGACCACTGAATGATTCGATTTTTTTCACTTCAGCTTTTACAGGATAAACGGTTCCGAAAATAGAAACTTCTTTTTCTCCTCTTCCTATTCTTGCTCCAAGAGTAGTTGGTGCACAATATCCCACAATAAGAATGGTGTTTTTCGGATCTGAGATATTATTAGCAAGATGATGTTTTACACGCCCTGCCTCCATCATACCTGATGCTGAGATAATTACACAAGGGTTTTTATGATCATTAAGCTTTTTTGAATCTTCTACCTTGTTGATATAATACAGATTATCGAAACCGAACGGATCAGGGTCTTTTTCCATAACATCACTGAAATTTTTATTAAAACATTCAGGGTGCATCCTGAAAACAGCTGTTGCATTTACTGCAAGAGGGCTATCGACAAAAATATCAATTTTAGGTAATCTTCCCTGGTTAAAGAAGTTATTCAATGAAAATACAATTTCCTGAGTGCGTCCTACACTAAATGCAGGAATTATAAGTTTTCCGCCTTTGTTAACACAGGTATCCACCACTATCTTAAGGAGATCTTCTACAGCCTCTTTTGAGTCCTGATGCAATCTGTCACCATAGGTTGATTCGGTGATAAGGATATCTGCCTGTGGAAAAGGTTGTGGATTGGCGAGAATCTGGTCGACTGGTCGGCCTATATCTCCTGTATAGGCAATTCTTTTAATCTGACCCTTTTCGGTTATTTCTATATTGGCAACACCACTGCCAAGCATATGACCTGTATTTGTGAACTTAACTTTTATATTTTCATCAATCCTGAATTTCATCTCATTAGGCACTCCGATAAAGAGACCCATACAGGCTGTAGCATCTTCCTGTGTATAAAGGGGAGTCACCTGGGGCAATCCTTTCTTTGTTCTGCGTTTATTGAATGTAATCGTATCATGCTCCTGTATAAAAGCAGAATCAGCAAGCATTATTGCACACAGGTCGCGCGTGCCGTTTGTACAAATAACAGAACCCCTGAAGCCAAGTTTATAGGCATAAGGTATCAATCCGGCATGATCTATGTGTGCATGTGTGAGAATAATATGATCGATCTGTGAGGGGTCGAACATAAGGTCTCTGTTCATACTATCAGTTTCGAGGCCCTTACCCTGGAACATCCCACAATCAAGAAGAATTTTTTTACCTGAATCTGTAGTAATGAGATGCTTACTTCCGGTAACCTCTCTTGCCGCGCCTATAAATTTTATTTTCATTTTTTGTGTCAGTTTAATGTCTAAAGATAACTAATAAATTCATGAAGAATTGTACCAGAAACGCGAGGAACGAGAAACGAGAAATGCGAAACGATTTAAATTCTGATACCTAAAATAGTAACATCATCGATCTGATCAAAAGAACCCTTCCACTTTTCGAATTCAGTCTCCAGGATAATACGCTGTTTGTCCATTGGCTTGTTATATATCTCTGACAGAAGTTTTTTCAGATTAAATTTCATATATTTTGATCCTTTAGGTCCACCAAACTGATCAGCAAACCCATCTGAAAAGATGTAAAGTGTATCGCCTTTTTGGACATCGATCTCATAATTTGTGAATGATTCTTTTTCACCATAGTAGATACCGATTGGCATCCTGTCGGCGCGGTATTCCCGGAATACTCCTCCCCGGAATATGAAAAGTGGATTATATGCGCCTGAAAATTCGAGTTTTTTCCGGTTTTTATGCAGAATACAGAATGCAACATCCATTCCATCGTTGGCTTCACCCTGCTTACCGGTCTGATGAAGTGACGTTTTGATCTTCTCCCGCAAAAGGTTTAATATAGTATTGGCCTTGAGACTTGTATTATTTGTGATAATCTCGTCTAAACTCGATATTCCCAGGGTGCTCATAAATGCACCCGGAACCCCATGACCTGTGCAGTCGGCAACCATAAAGAAAATATGTTTTTCATTTTCACCAATCCAGTAAAAATCGCCACTTACAATATCACGAGGTTTGAAAATTATAAAATAGTCGGAGAATGATTTTCTGAAATGTTCATTCTCAGACAACATAGCCATTTGAATCCTGCTGGCATATTCAATACTTGACGTAATCTCTTGTTTTTGTGCTTCTATTCTGGCAGTTCGCTCTTTCACCCTGGTTTCGAGCATTCGTTTGTCCTTCTTAAGCTGTCTTTCCCTGAACCTTATTACTCCTATTATTATAATAAATGTAACACCAAGAACAATCACATAAAACAAAGTCGTTTGAGTGAAGGGGGACTCAATTGTAAATCCAACCAGTTTGGGTTCACTTTCATTACCCCAGATATCTTTTGCTCTTACCTTAAGAGTGTATTTACCAGGTTTTATCATCAGGCTTATCATATTATTGTATGACCACTTTGACCATTCCGTCATTTCCTTGTCAACAATATATTGATATTGAGTTGAATTCAGCTTAAGATAACCGGGCGCTACCGGGTCAAAATACACTGTGTTGTCACCACTCCCGAATACTATGTTGGAAAGTTTGAAATAAAGACCTTTCGCATTGGAGATACTTCTGATAAACAGAGCCACTTCAGGTTTAACTGATGGTATTTTGTTCCGGACAATTCTGAAAAGCATGTTGTCGCCACTCACAACCCAGATATTATCTTTATAAGTATATATTGAATTAAGATTATCAAAGATCTTAAGAAGAGCCTTGTCATTATAGTCAATCCCGCCTGCTGAACTGAAATTAATCCATTCGTCTTCGGTTTTTATCCATGGAATTTCAGGTTGGGTAAATACAAATTTTAACCTGGCACCATCAGCTATTATTCCCTTCTTGTACTCAATAAAAGAATCAAGGCCCGGGTTATAATAACTAATCCTGGATAATGTAAACAGGAATACTGTATCATTAACAAATTCCATGATATATCTCTGAGGTAAATCACTTTTTATGTTATAAGCCTGAGGACTTCCTGAAGGCAGTCCTCTGTCGAGACTTATTCTGAAAGCGATTTCGTCACTCCCGGCCCATACTGTATTTTCATCAGTTGAAACAATTGAATTTATTGAGTGACTGAATGTTTTGTCAGGATAGACTGCCACCCATCTGTTATCAGTGCCGGGCGTAACATAAAAGTAGCCGTAGGCAGTAGCAACATAATACTTATTATCTTTTGATTTTGAACTTATATAATTTATATACCTATTATCAACAATTGCTTTGGCCTTGTGCCGGGTTATAATGAAGAGTCCTTTGTTTGTCGACGCCAGAATATCATTGCCTGCAGGGACCAACTGTTTACATTTTTCATCTAGTCCATTAATTTTTTTATAGGTATAATTAATTGATTTGAGTCTGCCTGCTATCTTCTTGAAATATTTTGGTTCAGGCAGTTTAATATTCGGTGGGCTTATAAACCGCGATTCCTGTTCCTGAGCAGTAGGAGAAACCCGGGGTGCGTGAGTCAAAGGAGAAACAGATTTTTTACCAAATATTTGTATAAAGATGCTTTTCCTCGTCTTATCTGGCTCCCGGGGCTGAAGTTGAAAAGGCATGCTCCTGATAACTGACTGGTTCGGGTTTCCGGAGTATCCTTCTCTCTTTACCAGGACTTCCACCTCAGTATAATTCTTAACTTCTTTAAGATAATAAACGCCTTCGCTTGTTGAAACATATAGCTCATTATTATGCCATAAAGAGCTTATCAGGTTACCCTTAAGCCCCGGATAAATACTGAAATTGGTAACTGGCAAACTCAGATCCGCACGCGTAAGCCCATATTGATGGGAGAGCCATAGGCCATGATTATTATCGACCCCCAGTGCAAAGATTTCATCATCGGGCAATCCATTTATATAATTTATCGCATGTTTAACTTTCCCACTCTTCTTTTCGACAACCAATGCTCCGCCATCAAGAGTTGAAAATGCATAAAGGCTGTCAGAAATTGATAATCCCTCAGAGAGAATATTTTGATGCAGATAATCCTCATCTTTAATCTGATAATCGAAGTATTTTATTCCGTCAAATAGTGACAGATCCCCATTACTTTTTCCCAGTAAAACAAGATTATTATTGTAAGGAAGACTAAATAAGATGTCATAATCCTTTGACAGGTAGCCAGTAACAATTGGGAGTAAGGTATCGCTCTCAAGTCTGTAAAGTCCCTTTGAGGATATATTTATAAAAGTATTTTTCGGAGTGATAAACATCCCTGTAAAAGGTTCATTCTCTTTTTGTCT
>JADGPT010000301.1 GCA_017882345.1 Bacteroidales bacterium | reverse complement strand
GCTACTTCTTTTTCCAAATCATTTAATATCATTATTCCGTCACTATTTCTGGCTTGCTTTGTATCTTCAAAGGCAAAAAGATGAGCGATGATATTTTGTTTTTTGGGGCTTGAAACTGCTTTAATAATTCTTTCAGGGGCTTTTCCTGAAGGAGAGATTAGAAAATCAAACTTATGCTGAAAAGAACTTTTACCCTGTAGAATAATATTGGGGGAAAAACGAATATTATTTTGTTGAAGAAAATTAGTCACATCTTCTAAAAAGAATGATTCTACTTTTGGCGAAGCAAGAATAAATAAATCATCAACAGAAAGCATTGCCTGAATAAAATTATGTTTACGCATAGGAAAGGTTGCAGGAGTAGCCAATGTGGTTAATTCATTTCCTTTTAATATTACACCGAATCCATTTAAAATAGAATGTAATTCATTTTGTCTTGCCGGTGTAGAAACATCAACTCCTGCCATTTCAAGATTGTTTATTGTATCTCCATCATCGGTCATAAAAATACGATCTCTATCATCGCGTTTTAAATAAAATTGAATCTGGTCATTGATATGATTTACAAATGGGGTAGTAACTTCAAAATGTCCGTTTATTTCTTTGTAGTTGATTTTTTGTTTCAACCATTCAGTATATGATTCAATCAAGTCTTTCATAAGAGTAATCTTCTTTTAACTTCCGGCAACTGTTTAACATAACAGTAATTATTAATATTCCGTTTTGCAATGCTTATTAGTCCCGTCAGGGACTTGATATTTATAGAAAAGAATTGCACCATATTAAATAAGTCCCGTAGGGACGATATATTTATTGAATATCTTCTAAAATATATTTTTCATCATAAACAACATCGAATTTTTTCAATAATCCGTTATATTCTTCCCCGAATGTTCTTTTTTTGTGATGTTGTTCCTGATTCATAATATACTTCACAACATTATCTAAATGAGAATGTGAATATGAAAATGCTCCATAACCTTCCTGCCATCTGAATTTTCCCTTTATCAGTTTTCTGCTATTAATCCACCCGGAAGAGGAACCTTTAATATCCTGAAGTAAATCCGGTATCAACTGATGAGGTTTATACCCTACGAAAACATGAAGATGGTTAGGCATCCCATTTATTGCAATTAGCTTATGCTTATTGTTTTGCACTATCCCGGTTATATATTTGTATAGTTCATCTTTCCAATCGGATTGAATAAGAGACACTCTGTCCTGGACAGCAAATACAAATTGAAGATAAATTTGGGTGTATGTATTAGCCATAATTCTTTATAAATATTACGTCCCTACGGGACTATTAATTTTAGATTTGTATTGTTCCTATAAATATTTTGTCCCTCCGGGACATGAATTCGTTTTGTTACCATAATTATCCGCAATAATTAGATAAAATGTGCCATTATCAAATTGTTTTAAAATCAATCTCTGCATCACGCATTTGCAATACAGTATTTGTTTTCGTCTTTTTCGAGTTCATTTAAATCCGTTTCAAAATTTTTAGTGTAAACAAGAATGTATTCATGAGTTTTTGCTATTTGTTTATAGGTTTGACCTCTGCTGATTGATCTTACGATAACTTGAGCAAAGAAATTCTCCTCACCAAAAATTTCATCCATCACCATCCGCAGGTTATGCACCTCGTTATCGTCAATATGAATGAAAATAACTCCATCATCACGTAATAAATCTTTTGCTAAAAATAAGCGGGGATACATCATGCTTAGCCAGTTACTGTGATAGTGTCCGCTGTCCTTGCTGTTTCTTCGAAACATTCCTTCCTTCAGCAAATATCCTTCTTCGTCTTTTTCGCCGATTCTTTTTTGGTAATCCTCTTTGCTTTCCTTAAAACTATCGGGGTAAATAAAACTGTCGTTTCCTGTATTGTAAGGCGGGTCAATGATGATGCATTTAATTTTTCCGTAGTACGCTTTCTGCAAAACTTTCAGCACTTCCAGATTTTCCCCTTCAATAAAAACATTTTCGGTGGTGTCAAAGTTGATGGATTCTTCAGGGGCGGGTTTTAGGGTTGCCGTGGTGGATTGCTGCAAAACTTTAAATGCGTCTGACTTACCTGCCCAATTCAAAACGTAGCGTTCGTTCCGGAATTCGATGTTTTCTTTTCCAATAATTGCCTGTAGTTTTTCCCAATCAATTTTTCCTTCTATAACTGTTTCGGGGAAAAGTTGTCTCAGTTTTTCCAACTGGTCTTGAATTATGTTTAAAGATTCTCCCGTCATTATTTTAGCTTATTTTATTACAAAGATAAAAGTATTATCCGACCTGTTTTCCCACGTTGGGGAAAATTGGTTCTTTTGACTTTGCCGTGGTTATGGCTGTTGCGTTTGCGGCAGAGGCAGATGTTCCTTTTATAGTTACTAAATTACGATTAATCAGGGAATAAGTAATTCAATTATTTAATGAAATTGCTCTTCTTTTGCCTGCTAACAACAAAAACACCTGCAAAAATCAGCAAAGCAGAGGTAATCATAACAATATCAATATGATCCTGCCCCATAAGTGTTGCAAGATAAGCCGCGATTATTGGTTGAATATAAGTGTAGGTACT
>JADGPT010000103.1 GCA_017882345.1 Bacteroidales bacterium | reverse complement strand
GCTTTGATGGAACATCCTGCTGTTCTTGAATGCGCAATTACAGCAGTACCAGATGCTGACAGGGGACAGATTGTCAAGGCAACAATCATTCTTTCTAAGAATTATCACCCGAGTGAAGAATTGGCTAAAGAGCTTCAGGAACATGTTAAAAAGGTGACTGCACCATATAAATATCCCCGGGTGGTTGAATTTGTAACCGAACTACCAAAAACAATTAGCGGGAAGATCAGGAGAGTCCAGATTCGCGAAGAAGACAAATAGACATAAAAAAACTTACCTATCTCATTTTTAAAGTGTAAACCTTGCCAGGACTTGTCGGAAAATCGTATACAGTGGTCTCAGGAATAACTGCCTTATCCAATTTTGCTTTAACTGAAATAATGGGTTTGGCAACTATATCTTTTATATAGAACTGATTTAAGTTTACTCCTTTTGCAGGTGCCAATGTAACGTCTCCTTCAGCAATTAACTCATTCGGCACGCGTAGGCGGCAATTGCCTCCGATAGTTGATTTAATCACTGCCTTAGTTATTTTTCCGTTCTCCCATTCGAGGCTTACAATTTCAAATCCTCCTCTCGCCCTCAGACCACTTATTCTTCCCTTTTTCCATGCATCAGGCAGAGCAGGTAATAAGTATATTGCTCCATCGTGACTCTGCATAAGCATTTCGGCGATGCCGGCTGTACATCCGAAATTACCGTCAATCTGAAAGGGAGGATGTGCATCAAAGAGATTGGGGTATGTTCCGCCGCCGCCCATCGTTCTGCCCTCTGCTTTTGCCGGAGTGAGTTGGTTCCTGATCATAGTAAATGCATGGTTGCCATCAAGGAATCTGGCCCAGAAATTTACTTTCCATGCCATGCTCCAGCCTGTGCCCCCATCTCCCCTGTAGATCAATGATGTACGGGCAGCATCGAAAAGTTCAGGTGTAGAGTATGGTGATATCTGTTTACCAGGGTATAAGCCAAAAAGATGAGAGACATGACGGTGCTGATCTTTTGGATTATCTACATCCTGCATCCACTCCTGTAATTGGCTGAATTGTCCTATCTGCATGGGTGGTAACCGTTTTCGTATGGTTTTGATTCTGTCGATAAAGTCATTATCACACTTCAAAGCCTCAGCTGCATGGATAGTGTTTGAGAATAGATCGAAAAGAATCTGATTATCCATTGTTACTCCGGCAGCTATTGATGCAGTGTTTTGGAGCTCCGGCAGGTTTGGTTTATTTTCTGGCGACATCGACGGCGATACCACAAGCCATTTATGCACAGGTTCTTCTATCAGAAAGTCAAGATAAAACTGAGTCGCCTCTTTCAACACCGGGTAGACTGATTTTAAATACTCTTTATCACCGCTGTACATATATTTCTCCCAGAGATGCTGGCTTAGCCATGCTCCGCCCATAGGCCACATTGCAGAGTTGATCCCATCCACCGGGCCGGTTATCCGCCAGATGTCTGTGTTGTGATGTGCCATCCAGCCACCTGCACCATACATCACCCTGGCTGTCTCTCTTCCGGTTACTGACAGCTCTTTAACCATCTGTATCAGAGGCTCATGCATTTCAGCAAGGTTTGTCTCTTCGGCAGGCCAGTAATTCATTTCAGTATTGATATTGATGGTATATTTGCTATCCCAACTTGGGTTCATTCCGGCATTCCATATACCCTGCAGATTAGCTGGCTGACCACCAGGCTGAGATGATGATATGAGGAGGTATCTGTTAAACTGAAAATACAATACCAAAAACTGAGGATCATTTCCCGAAGAGAAATCTCTGAGACGGATATCAGTTGGATTTTTTACAGAATCCGTAGTACCTAAATCGAATTTCACCCTGTTGAAATACTTCTGATATGCTGCAACATGATTGCTAAGGAGTTTAGTATAAGGGATCTTAACTGCGCTATTTAAATAATCCTCTGCACGTTTATTACCATCAGCACTTACATCATTATAATTTACAAAATTGGTAGCAATTGAGATGTAAATTGTAACAGCATCAGCATCATTGATATTGATCAGGTTTCCTTTTGAAGTTATTGTCCCTCCTTCCGGAATAACTTTTATCAGTGAAGTGAAATTGATCATACTCTTCACCCCTTCGTGATCGCTGGTTTTTCCATTTATAACAATCAGATCATTTACTTTTGCACTTACATCTGAAATAAGATGAGGGCAAGTGGCTCCAATTGTGAAATTGAGACTTGAAGGCTTATCTGCCGAAAGATGAACTATCATTACCTGATCGGGAAATGAAGAAAAAACCTCTCTGGTAAACTTCACCCCTTTGACTGTATAAGATACCTTTACCACAGCCTTTTCTATATCGAGCTCACGATAATAATTTGTGACATTTGCAGAATCATGTCCGGAAAATGATAAGTCCAGATCTGCAACCGGCTGAAACATCATTCCGTTATTCTTCTTTGACTGAATATTTTCAGCAGCCATCTTACTCGCTTCAATAAATTTTCCTTCGAAGATCAGTTTCCGGATTGCGGACAGCGCCGCCAGAGCATCTGGATTATCATTCCGGTTCGGTCCTCCGCTCCACACCGATGATTCATTTAACTGAATGATCTCCTTATCGGTATTGCCAAATACCATTCCAGCCAGACGCCCGTTGCCAATTGGCAATGCTGCTTCCCACACATTTTTTGCAGGGTGGTTATACCAAAGTTTCAAGTCAGTATCCGAAACTGAACTGAACATCGGACCGCCCTTCCCACTGGCTTCACTGCCGGCGGAAGGAAGACTAACTGAAATAAGAACGGGAAGAACAATTAAAAAAAATCCTTTCATGATAGGTGTCTATTTAATATGTACTTGAAATTTGCGTAAATGTAATGAATGAAATAGGATAAGAAGAAAAGGCTGCCCTTTTGAGACAGCCTTTATTCTATTTTTCTAGAATTATTTTCAGTTTATGTAACCCCTTATCCAGATCATTCCCTATCATCTTTTCCATATTCATGAAAATCATCATGAGATTCATCGGGTATTTCATTTTACCATTGAATTCCCAGTGAACACGGGTTTGATTGTCATTTATAGCACTAGTTGTTAAATAAACAACCTGATTTTGGATATGTTCATTCTGAATATAAAGATCATTAATCAACATATTAAGATAAAAACCGTTCTTCAATATCTTGAGAGGGAACCAGACAAGTGTCAGTTTTCCCAAAGATTCTGTACCTGTTCTTAGCAATAAGATCATAGAAAAAATCCCGGATGAATTTTGGGATGACTATAAACCCATGAAGCAGGCTCCAGGCCCCACCAATACTTTTTAAGAGATGAAGGACTGCTGAGGATTTAAGAAAGCAACCGGTTCCTTCAATGTAAACGATCGAATCAATACTTTCACCGGAAAGGTTACATTTCTTAAGAAAATACTTGCCGGTTTCTGATTGCAATGCGGCAAATTTTATCTTCGCCTCCTTATCTCTCCGGATAATAAAGATTACCAGTCTGTTACACAGATTACAAACACCATCAAATAGCAGTATCGGGCCTGATTCATTCATTCATTAGGAAACAACTTACAGGTGGAAAAGTTGTGAAGGTATAAACGGTGTAAAGGCATCCTTGAGACGTTGAGCCGTTGTGCCTATTTACCGTCTATGGTTTCTCTTGTCAGGAATAAGGTTTTTTGATGAACCAAATTTATTGGGGATACGACTGTTATGCTGTTGCCTTGTATTCTTCACCGGATTATTATCAATCAGAGGAAAAGGATGATCATCAACAACCTGAATCTTTTTAGTTATCAGCTTTTCTATATCCCTCAGATATTCTTTTTCTTCTGCATCGCAGAATGAAATAGCTGTACCCTTAGCTCCTGCCCTTCCTGTCCTGCCAATCCGGTGGACATAAGTTTCAGAGATATTTGGAATTTCAAAATTTATTACATACTCCAGATCATCAACATCAATACCCCGGGCAGCAATATCTGTCGCTACAAGCACTCGTGTTGTCTGTGCCTTAAAACCTGATAATGCCTTTTGTCGGGCGTTTTGTGCCTTATTTCCATGAATTGCCTCAGCGGTGATATTTTTCTTTTTCAGGATTCTAACGACTTTATCTGCACCAAACTTTGTCCGGGTAAAAACCAAAGCCGTCTTTATCTTCTCATCTTTTAGTAACTCGAGCAACAATAAGTTCTTATTTCCCCTGTCGATGAAGTAAACATACTGGTTAACAATATCAACTGTTGAGGCTGATGGTGTTACTTCAATTTTGACAGGCTTATAAACTATTGTCCCTGCCAGTTTCACAATTTCAGGAGGCATAGTAGCAGAGAAAAACAAAGATTGTCTTTTTTGAGGCAAAGCGGAAATCAACCTTCTTACATCATGGATGAAACCCATATCGAGCATTCTGTCGGCCTCATCAAGTACAAAAATCTCAATATCTTTTAGTGATATAAAACCCTGGTTCATAAGATCAAGCAACCTGCCAGGCGTTGCAATAAGAATATCCACCCCATTTCGTAATGCATTTGTCTGCGGATTTTGATTCACACCTCCGAAAACTACAGTACATGTCAATCCTGTATAACGGCCATATGCTTTAAAACTCTCTTCGATCTGTATTGCAAGTTCCCTTGTAGGAGTGACTATAAGACTTCTGATTTTTTTCTTCCTGTCGAATGTTTTGTTTTTGCTTAAAATCTGAAGAATGGGTACTGCAAAAGCTGCTGTTTTTCCTGTTCCTGTCTGAGCACAACCAATAAGATCGGTGCCCAGCATCACAATTGGAATCGCCTGTACCTGGATTGGTGTTGGTATCGTGTAGCCTTCTTCTTTTAATGATTTAAGGATTGGTTCAATAATGTTCAATGATTCAAAATTCATAAAAATATTATATGTAAATACTGAGTGAAATAAAAACTGCCGGAAACGGCTGGGATTATTCCGAAATTAAAACGGACGAAGGTACTATAAATTGGCGGATATTCACACTATTACCACGGGAATCATTTAGACAATTCCACGATACGTTTTATCCCTTCAGAATATGTGGTGGGAATGAATTCAAAACGCTTCTCGAATTTTGATGAATCGAAAAAATAGTCTCTGTCATACTGATACATCATCTCCGGCATCTCTTTAATTACCGGAACAAATATTCCGACAATCCTGATCAGCCACAACGGCATAACAAATATTTTGTCAGCAACTTTCATCTCTTTGGAAAAAAGCTCAACAAATTCCCTGCCGGTAAGTGTATTTTTATCTGTGGGAAGATGCCAGATTGTATTATACGCATCATCTGTATTCCCAAGCAGTGCTGTAGCTTTTGCAGCATCAGGGGTAAAAGTAAATGAGTGTTTCTTATCAGGATCAACAAACCAATTAGCTCGACTCCCTTTTAAAAATTTTTTATATACCATCTCATTAACAAAACTCTTATCATTATCAGGACCATAGAAATCGGCTGAACGCGCAATGAGCGCCATAAGTTTTCCAGCCTTCACTTCATCCATGATCATCTGAGCAATCTGCTTCCTTACTAACCCCTTTTTGCTGGGTGGATTATTCGGGGATTCTTCTGTCATGTGAGGAATAGCATTTATATCATACATATATACATTGTCAAAAAAGACCAGTCTGGCATTATGTTTTTTACATGCATCGATGGTAGCTATCATCAGCCGTGGCCACTTCTCTTCCCATACTTTCACATTATAATCAAAACCTACGACAAGATAAACAACATCAGAACCTCCAACAGCTTGGTCAACAACTGCCGGATTTGATAAGTCAGCCGGGAAAAGTTCATCTGTTTCATTTACTTTTCTGGGCTTACGGCTGACAAGTCTTATTTTATCCGTGTAGTTCATTAATTCCTTTGCCAATAAGGAACCTATTGTGCCGTTTGCTCCTAATATTGTTTGCATAAAATTAAATTTGAGACTATTTAATATTTTTTTGCCTGGATCTGCCTGGCTATTTTCACAACCAGTGACCGTGGGGCGAATCTTACTGAATTAGCCATTATTGAGTTTTTGAATCCATGGATGGCTACGGCCTTTCCTTTCATCATTGCACGGTAACCAAATTCCGCAACTTCCCTGGATGTCGGGAAATTATTCCCCGCAAACAATTTGCTGTCCTGCATTGATGCAGCAGTCTGAAACCCGCTTTGTGTGGCTCCAGGACAGAGTGCTGTGACAGTTATTCCATGTTCTCTTACTTCATTGTTTACAGCTTCGGAAAAACTGAGGACAAATGCCTTGGTTGCAAAATAAACTGACATAGTCGGACCTGGTTGAAAAGAGGCAGTTGATGCTACATTAAGAATTTTGCCACCGCCACGGCGAATCATATCCGGCAGAAAGAGTCTGGTAAAATGAGCAAGTGCTGTAACATTAAGGTTGATCATCTGTTCCTGCTTATTCCAGTCGCTTTGAGCAAAAAGTCCGAAGTCGCCAAATCCGGCATTATTAACCAGATAGTCTATAGTTATACTTTTCGTTTTTAATTCATCATATACCTCACTTGCTGCCCCCGGTAGAGACAGATCCTTTCCAATAGTATATACCCAAATATTGTGACTTTTCTCAAGTTCATTCTTCAGTTCATCAAGTTTATCTTTACTTCTGGCAACAAGAACGAGGTTATTGTCTTTTTGCGCAAGTACCTTTGCCAGCTCATATCCTATTCCGTTTGATGATCCTGTTATTAATGCTGTTTTACTCATCTGAAATTAAATTATCTGATCGTCTGATTATTTTATTTTTCATCTAATATAACATTGAGTGAACCTGAAAGTTCATCCGTTAAAAAATCGTTTTTCCAAAGGACTACATGTCCCCATAAAACAATCAGTTTCATTTTTCCCTTTTATCCTTATCGAATTGACAGGTAAAAGACTCCATGGTAAAATATCTTTTGATTCAAAAAGATGAAACAGTCCATTATTCATCATTGCAACAATATTGTAAAAATCTGAATTAAATGGCTCTCTGTACTCTTTTGAGCATACTTCTTTTCCTGTGAGAAGAGCTGCCCTGGTCAATCCCATATCAGCAAGACTAATGCTTGATGGTATTGGATGATCAGACCACGAGGCGTATACCGTTTGAAAATCTTCAGCCCACGACTCTCTCCATTTAACACCATCTTTAAATGATTCGACATAGATAGTCATTTCAGTCATCACTCCATTCCATGATTCATCATTTTCGAAAAGCATTGTTATTGCAGTGAGAACTGCTGCTGCATCAAATAAGAAGCTCAGCTCCTTGAATACTCCATCATAATAAGAGTGCCTGAGGATCTTACCATCCCAGAATTTATTCAATAGAATATTCATTAGCACAGCTGCATTCTTTTCAAGTTCAGGTCTATCCAGAAATCTGCCAGCCTGTAACATTGCAATTACTACCAGTGCATTGATACCACAAAGAATTTTGTCATCCTTTGAAGGTTGCTTTTTGGTACGCCTTACAGAGAGCAGTTTGTCTTCAATATCATCCAGAGGATCATCATTCCTCCTGACAAGATGTATCAACCCCTCAAAATTTCCTGTTTTGTCGATAAAATATGTATTGGAAAAATTTTCAAATTCTTCTGGAAGAAGTTCATTTTTAAGCTGTTCGTAGCTCCAGAGATAAGTTGCTCCCTCCTGGTGCTCGGTATCTGCATCATAAGCCGTTATATACAAACCTTCAATTTTAAAACATTCATCCAGGCATTTCAAAATTTTCTCTGCCATGTTTTTATATGTCTCTTTACCTGTTACGCGGTAAGCCAGGGAAAAGCACCAGATCGCCATTGCCTGATCATAGAGCATTTTTTCAAAATGGGGAATTGTCCATTCCCTGTCTACACAATATCTGAAAATGCCACCCTGAAGGTGATCATTCAGTCCTCTTAAAATCATAGCATCAAGAGTCTTACTACAAATAAATTTAATTGAGGGACTATCTTCCAGCCCGGCCTGATATAATAGATATAATAATGATGAGTGAGGTGGAAATTTTTGTCCCGAGCCAAATCCCCCGTTGTCAGGATCATAATATTTTGAAAGAGTGGTTGTCAGGGAAGACTCATTTGTTACATCCGGGGGGTTCCAGCCAGAAACAAACGATGGAATGTTATCCCGGTTATCTTCAAAAAACTCATGAACTTTTTCAGAAACTGAAAGAAGAGAGGGCATTAAATCCTTTGAATGCACCGGAGCATATGTGAGTGCATATACCGGCCGGAGTTCGGGAGTCATGAAAACATTAAGAGGCCATCCTCCCCTGCCATTCTGATTATTAATAAAATCCATCAGGAACTGATCAATATCAGGACGTTGTTCCCTGTCTACTTTTATACAGATAAAATGATTATTAAGATAATTGGCAGTTCCCGGATCAGAAAACGCTTCCGCAGCCATCACATGACACCAGTGACAAGTTGCATAACCTACGGAAACGAACAGAAGTTTCTTCGTTTTAACGGCATATCTTATTAAGTCATCACTCCACTCCTGCCACCATACAGGGTTTGTAGTATGCTGCAGAAGGTAAGAGGATGATGATTTATCGAGATTGTTACGTCTGAAATCAGTCTCATTTAATTTTTTCCCTGTCATGAACTACCCTCTTCTATACTGATTACCTGATTCAATAAATGAATTTTTGATTGATCAGAAAACCTTTTATTAAAACGATTGACAGTTAGTATTGTTCACAGATAAATGTAGCTAGTTTGCGATTCGGGAAGTATCAATATTTTAGTCGGCCCGGAGGGGATCGAACCCTCGACTCCCTGATTAAGAGTCAGGTGCTCTACCAGCTGAGCTACGGGCCGTATGTGACCGCAAAATAAGTTAAATTCCTTTAATTTTAGAAACAAATAACCACAAATATCGTTGAAAAAATAATTTAATATCTATAAGGTTAAAACTGTGTGTAATACAAGAACCTGACATTTAAAAAAAGCCATGAAAAAACAGTTTCTGATAAGGAATCTTTTGAATCTATTCCTAAAAGGACCTCCTCAATACATGCCTTTAATCCTTCCCCGAAATACATGAATTAATCCTGTAAATTGTATCATTAGTCATATGATTTATTGAATTCGTCAAAAATTTGACTGAAACTATTTAATGGAAGAGCCGTTTAAGAGTTCGTAAAAGGTTCCCATTACTCTGAATTATAAATGAAAAAACTTTTATCATTTATATGTTTTATATTATTATCGACTATCATCTATAGCCAGAGTTGTTCAATTTTATCTAAAGCTAATAATATTACCCCCAATAAACTTTGTTCTCCGGTAACTGTTTCCTGGAATGTAAGTTATACCGGTGTTGATGATGGTGGTACTCTTGTCCAGATAAACTATGACTGGAATGACGGGAATAATCAGACTGTGGCAACCATAAATGGTGGACCCGGCATCTACCAGGCAACCCGGAATCACATTTATACTTCTGCCGGAAATGTCTGCAATTATCATTTGCGTGCAACATTAGTGGTTAACGGAATCCTATGTACGTCCTCTTCCCAGGAACAGATAGTCACAGTGTGGGATAATGATAACCATAACGGCGGACATATGCATATTAACCCTGCCGTCTATCCCATTTGTGTTGGAAATGGTGACAATGTTCGTTTTCAGGATCTTACTCAGTTTAACTGTGTTCCACCGCAGGAAAATGATGTGCCAAACCTCTTCACCCGCTGGGTTCAGTGGATATATGGTACTGACATAACAATGACAGGTATTCCGGTGACTATTAATGGAACGCCGAGAGTGTTTCCATATAGAGCACCCGTAATAACCCTGACGGGTCCTGTCACCGGATCCGGGGTATTTTCTGATCTTATAAATGTTACAAATGATAAACTGGTTGGACAATATTTCCAGGTCACTTTAAGAAACTGGAATTATTGCAATCCTTATGATGATCCTAATATTCCCGGACCTCCGGCAGAT
>JADGPT010000011.1 GCA_017882345.1 Bacteroidales bacterium | reverse complement strand
TCGCTTCAAATGATGCTAAATTACTTGAGAGTGATCTGGTTTTCAAGCTTGCACAGCCCAACAAAATTGCAGATACAAAATGGATAAAACCGGGACATGTAGCATGGGACTGGTGGAATGCAAACAATTTGTATGGTGTTGATTTCAGAGCAGGTATTAACAACGACACTTATAAATATTATATTGATTTTGCTTCTAAGAACAAGATAGAATATATCATTCTCGATGAAGGCTGGTATAAGTCCGGTACAGTTTTGGAATCAATACCTGAAATTAATATCCCCGAACTCTGCCAATATGCTGAAAAGAAACATGTTGGAGTTATCCTATGGGTTGTATGGAAAACATTCTGGGATAAAATTGATGAGGCAGTAGCTCTTTATGAGAAATGGGGTGTAAAAGGTGTTAAAGTCGATTTTATGCAGAGGGATGATCAGAAAGTTGTTAATTTTTACCTCGAAGCTGCAAGGAAAACTGCAGAACATCATTTGCTGATTGACTTTCATGGGGCATATAAACCTGATGGTATTGGACGTACCTGGCCAAATGCTCTTACTCGTGAAGGGGTGAAAGGAATGGAGAATGATAAATGGAGCAAAGATATTAATCCGGATCATGATGTTACAATCCCGTTTACAAGAATGGTGGCGGGTCCGATGGATTATACCCCGGGGGCTATGGTAAATATGGACAAAGCTAATTTTAGCCCAAATTTTACTCGTCCTCAGAGCCAGGGAACAAGAGCTCACCAGGTTGCATTGTACATAATTTATGAAAGTCCTTTGCAGATGCTCGCAGACAGCCCTTCAAACTATATGAAAGAACAGGAGTCAACCGACTTTATTGTGAATATTCCTGTAGTTTGGGATGATATTATTGCCATTGATGGTAAAGTTGGCGATTATCTTTTGCTGGCAAGAAGATCTGGAAAAGATTGGTTTGTCGGAGCGCTTACAGACTGGACAAGTCGCGACATGGACCTCGACCTTTCATTTCTCCCAGTCGGAAAATACTCAATGGATATATTTCAGGACGGAGTTAATGCCGACAGGTATGCAGAGGATTATAAACATCTGAAAACCAATGTAAAGTCGGGAGATAAGATGAAAATTCATCTCGCTCCTGGTGGAGGATGGGCAGCAAAAATTTCTCCCGAATAATAAATCAAGGTAACTGTAATGAGGCAATATCTTGATCTTCTTGATCATGTAATGAAAACCGGAACTGAAAAAAAAGACAGAACAGGCACCGGAACAATAAGTGTATTTGGTTATCAGATGAGATTTAACCTTGAAGACAGGTTTCCTCTTCTGACGACAAAAAAGCTCCATGTCAAATCTATTATTCATGAATTACTCTGGTTTATTTCTGGGAATACTAACACTAAATACCTGACTGATAATGGAGTAAAGATCTGGAATGAATGGGCTGATAAAGATGGAAATCTTGGTCCTGTTTATGGATACCAGTGGCGTTCATGGCCTTCCAGGGATGGACAAAAGATTGATCAACTGGAAAACGTTATCAACTCGATTAAGAAATCGCCAGACTCGCGTAGACATATTGTTAGCGCCTGGAATGTTGGTGAATTAGATAAAATGGCTCTTCCTCCATGTCATATTTTATTCCAGTTCTATGTTGCAGGCGGGAGATTATCGTGCCAGCTTTATCAGAGGAGCGCTGATATTTTTCTTGGAGTACCGTTTAATATTGCTTCCTATTCTCTGTTAACACTTATGGTAGCACAGGTTACAGGACTGAAGCCAGGAGATTTTGTTCACACCCTGGGCGATGCACATATTTACCTCAATCATATTGAACAGGTAAAACTTCAGCTTACAAGGGAACCGTTTAGGCTGCCGGTAATGAGAATTAATCCTGAAATAACTGATATCCTCAAATTCAGATACGAGGATTTCACTCTCTCGGATTATGTTTCCCACCCTCATATTAAAGGTGATATTTCAGTATAATATTTATAGTATGATATCAATTATAGTTGCTGTTTCTGAAGATTGGGGAATTGGAAAGGATAATGAGCTTTTATGGCATATTTCCGAAGATCTGAAGCGGTTTAAAAAGCTGACATCAGGTAACACCGTAATTATGGGGAAAAAAACATGGGAATCGTTACCCCGCAGGCCGCTTCCAGGACGTAAGAACATTGTTCTCACTGATAACGCTCAAGAATCTATTGAAAATTCTGTAACTGCATACTCGATTGACGACGCACTTAACAAAACTGAAAAAAATGACGAAATATTTATAATAGGAGGAGGGAGTATATACCGTCAGTTCATGCCGATCGCTGATCGTCTTTTTATTACGCATATTCATAGAAAAGCACCGGCCGATATCTATTTCCCTGAAATTGACCCGGGTATCTGGGAGATCATAGAAAAAGAGGAGTTTAAGGATGGCGAAACTAACGGCATTCCGTACACATATACGGTATACGAAAGGAAAAATAGAATCAGGCAATAATTGATGAAACCGTTCCACGGTTTTTTAAATGCATATAGAGCATCTCCATAATTGATGAAACCGCTATGCGATTTATTAAATGAATATTGTTAATCATGAATAGAACCGCAGAGCGGTTCCATCAATAATAGGAAGAGTGATTTAATTGAGGGTTTTGAACCGCGGAGCGGTTCCATAAAATAAAATATTCTCCCCAATTTTAATTTATTCTTCCTCTTCATTAAACCTTTTGGATTTTCCTTCATCTAAAAACTGTTAATCGAATTTAAAAATTAAAATCAAACTTTATGAAAACAAAAGTTTTAATGATGATAACTGCCCTGGCAGTGCTTTCATTCTCATCATGTAAGAAAGATTCTTCTTCAGCTGTTATTGACCAGACAAGTCTGAATCTTGCAGATGATGATGCTGTAACCGATGTGGTTTTTGCGGATGTCTTCAACACAGCGGATAATGCAACGATTATTCTTGACCAGATGGGAAAGAGTATAGATGCAAAATCATTAACCGTTATGACAGACTCCTGTCCAACTATCACTATCACACGTCCCACTGCTGCCCTCTGGCCAAAGATAGTTACTGTTGATTATGGGACATCCTGTACAGGAATAAACGACAATGTACGTTCGGGGAAGATCGTTATTGAAGTAACCGGTCCTCGTCTGCAGTCAGGATCTAAAAGGACTGTCACATTTGTAAACTATTTCTTTAATGGTATTAAAGTTGAGGGTACAAAAGTACTTGAAAACATGGGGTATAATAGTAACCAGAATCTTGTCATATCGGTTAAGCTGACAGGTGGTATTCTAACACTTCCTGACGGAAAAACAATTGAACGATCTACCGACCAACAGAGGGAATGGATAGCAGGTCTTCTTACCAAAAGCATCTGGGATGATGAATGGCTGATTACAGGGACATCAACAGGCAAAAATATCGATGGAGTTGCCTATACCAACACTATCATGACGGCTTTACACTCGACACGGGCATGCAAATTTATTGTCAGCGGAGTAGTTAAAATTGAAAGAACCGGGAAAACTCCAGTTGTGCTGGATTATGGCACCGGTGATTGTGATGCCAAAGCTGTTGTTACAAGTGGTGGTGTATCAAAAGAGATACTTCTTAAGAACAAGCACCGGAATTTCTGGAACAGGTAGTAATAGACTTTTAAGATTGAGGTTAAGGTTAAGGTTAAGAGGTTATTACTCAGCCTTAACCTTAACCTATTTAAGATGCCTTCAGTACCTTAAGGTTTATTCTTTCAAGCTTCCGGCTCGCATAGTCAATTGTTATTTCAAGCTCATTCGTATCGACAGATGGCATTTCAAACATGGCATCGAGCATGATCGTCTCACAAATAGATCTTAATCCACGGGCTCCGAGTTTGAATTCAATTGCTTTATCAACAATGTAATCAAGAACACCTTCTCCAAAAGTGAGATCAATATTGTCCATTCTGAACAGCTTAATATACTGTTTCACCAATGCGTTTTTCGGTTCCGTAAGTATTGCTCTGAGAGTTTCTTTGTCCAGAGGGTTGAGATGTGTAAGCACTGGCAACCTTCCGATTATTTCAGGTATGAGTCCGAATGATCTTAAATCCTGTGGTGCAATATATTGAAGCAGATTGGTTTTATCCACTTTTTCACGGATTTTTGAAGCGCCAAAACCAACAATCTGAGTATTAAGACGTTGTGCGATTTTTTTGTCAATACCTTCAAATGCCCCACCGCAGATAAAAAGAATATTTTTTGTATCTACAGGGATCATTTTCTGTTCAGGATGTTTCCGTCCGCCTTGTGGCGGAACATTTACTATAGAGCCCTCAAGTAATTTCAGAAGCCCCTGCTGAACGCCTTCCCCTGATACATCGCGGGTTATGGAAGGATTGTCCCCTTTCCTTGCAATCTTGTCTATTTCGTCGATAAATACTATGCCCTTCTCTGCTGCTTTAACGTCATAATCTGCATTTTGCAGCAAACGGGTCAGAAGACTTTCAATATCTTCACCTACATAACCTGCCTCAGTCAATACTGTTGCGTCAACAATTGTAAATGGAACATGTAGCATTTTGGCAACAGTTCTGGCAAGAAGTGTTTTCCCTGTACCTGTCTCACCAACGAGAATAATGTTTGATTTTTCAATTTCAATATCGTCAGCATCAAGTTTTTGCATCAACCTTTTGTAATGGTTGTACACTGCTACAGAGATTATTTTTTTCGCCATATCCTGACCAATTACATACTGGTCGAGAAAATTCTTAATTTCTGTTGGTTTAAGAAGATTGATAGTATCAAATGGTAGATTCTTTTTACTGCCCAGTTCTTCGTTCAGGATGCTGTGAGCCTGTTCAATACAGTGGTCACAAATATGGCCCTCGAGACCTGCAATAAGCATGTTGGCCTCTTTCTTGGATCTGCCGCAAAATGAACATTTATCCATCATACACTATTTTTGATTTTTCTGCAAGATCTCATCGATCATCCCATAATCTTTAGCCTCCTGGGATGTCATCCAATAGTCTCTGTCAGAATCTTTTTCAACTTTTTCAACTGAATTTCCGGTATGAAGTGCAATTATCTCGTAAAGTTCTCTCTTTAGTTTTACGATTTCCCGAACAGTAATTTCTATATCTGAAGCCACTCCTTCTGCACCACCCATAGGTTGATGTATCATTATTCTTGAATGTTTAAGAGCAGATCTTTTTCCTTTTTTGCCGGCAGTAAGAAGAATAGCGCCCATTGAAGCAGCCATCCCGGTACAAATAGTGGCAATGTCGGCAGAAATGTACTGCATAGTATCATAAATACCCAGTCCGGCATTTACTGATCCTCCCGGAGTATTGAAATAGATCTGAATATCTTTTCCCGGATCAGATGAATCGAGATATAGTAACTGTGCCTGGATAATATTAGCTACATAGTCATCAATGGGTAACCCGAGAAAAATTATCCTATCCATCATAAGACGTGAAAAGACGTCCATTGATGCAATATTTAATTGTCTCTCTTCAATAATAGTCGGGGAGATATAGCTTCCAAAAACGGAAGTGTACTTGTGCAGACTCAGACTACTGACTCCGCGTTTGCTTTTAGCATACTTTCCAAAATCGTCAAGAATACTCATATATTTAGCATTAAAAATTAACAGGCAAAGATAATAAAATAAAAATAAATCATCGCAACATGTTGCTCACGCTTCAAAAAGCTTATTAAATTCTTCAACTGTAACATCCTTGTTTTCAAGCTTTACCAGTTCCTTCATAAGAACAATAACCTTCTCCTCAAGGATCTTATCGGCTATCCTTTTTGCATCTTCTTCTCTTTTAAGAGTCTCCATTGCATATTTAGCAATCTGTTCATCAGTAGCATAAAACAAGCCATATTGCTGGAACTGATGTCTGGTTATATTTTCCGACTCTTTCTGTAATTCTTCCTCACTGATTTTTACTTCATTGTCGTGTGCAACTTTGTTTCTTATCAGTTGCCATTTAAGGTCTTTTCTGAAACTGTCAAATTCTTTATCAATTTGTTCCACGGTGGCTTTTTCATTGACTCTGAGAAGCCATCTTTTCAGGAACTCTTCAGGGAGCTGAAAATCGGTTTTTTCCATTGCCAGACTTTTAATATCCATCATGAGTTTAAAGTCGCTCTCACGTTTCAGATTAACCGCGATCTCCTCCTCAATCTTTTTCATGAATTCCGCTTCCGTGCTCACGACACCTTCGCCAAAGATCTTGTCGAAAAGTTCTTTTCCCAGTTTTGCCGGATGAAACCGGCTTATTTCATTTATTGTAAATCTGAAATTTCCCTCCAGATCCTCAACCTCTTCCTTCTTCTTATGCAATATCCCTGCTATTTCAGTGTTGTTTGGGTATGCTTTCTTCAGGTCAAAGTCAATTGAATCGCCAATATTTTTACCAATAAACTCTTTTTTTATTTTTTTATTTTTGATTATATCGATACCAAGCGAAGTATCTTCAACGGCAGGACCTTCCGGTACCGCGTTGCCGTTAATATCAATTGCTTCAATTTTTCCTTTTATTATATCTTTCTCTTCAGTCAGTTCAGCTTTATTTAATTCACCATACCGGCGGGTATAGTTATCGAGATAATCGTTCCTCATCTTTTCATCGATGATTATCTCATACTGATTAACTTTATTTTTTTTCGAAAGCTTAAGTTCAACTGGTGGAGTAAGTCCAACTTCAAATGAAAAAGTAAAGTCCTCCCGGGTATCGAAATCAATTATTTCCTTTTCATCTGCTTTTGGAAGCGGATCACCAAGAATTTCAAGTTTCTCATCAGCAAGGTATTTCTGAATGTTATCTGTAACAACCTTATTGATTTCATCGATCTGAACAGCTCTGCCGTACATTTTTTTTATAAGTCCAATGGGAACCATTCCCGGACGGAATCCTTTTATTGTTGCTTTTTTCCTGTAATCCTTTAATACTGTTTCAACCTTATCTTCATAATCGGGTTTCCCGATCTTAACCTTTAAAACAGCATTCAGATCGTCGATGTTTTCTCTGGTAATATTCATTTTAATTGTTGTTTATTGCCTAGTTAAAAAAACCGCCAAAACTCACTTTTAGAGAGGTTACGGGCGGCTTGACATTTTTGTGCGGATGAAGGGACTCGAACCCCCACGTCACGAAGACACAAGATCCTAAGTCTTGCTCGGCTACCAATTACGACACATCCGCGATAAAATTCCACGCAAAAGTATAATAATTTATTATGAAAACAAATTGATTCTGTTACCTGCGAAGTTCAAAATTCTTTCCGAGATAGACTTTTCTTACATGCTCATCATCTGCCAATTGAGCAGATGTGCCTGATTTAAGTATGCGCCCCTCGAAAAGAAGGTAGGCCCGATCGGTAATTGAAAGAGTCTCATGAACGTTATGGTCGGTAATAAGAATTCCTATATTTTTATCCCTGAGTTTTGAAACGATCTCCTGAATATCCTCTACAGCAATAGGATCGACTCCTGCAAAGGGTTCGTCGAGTAAAATAAATTTCGGTTTAAGTGCAAGAGCGCGGGCAATTTCAGTACGTCTTCTTTCTCCGCCGGAAAGCTGGATCCCTTTACTTATCCTTATTTTTTGCAATCCGAATTCACTCAGAAGAGTTTCGAGTCTTTCTTCTTGCTCCAGTTTGGGAAAGCCAGACATTTCAAGTACTGCCCTAATGTTGTTTTCAACTGACATGGTTCTGAATACTGAGGGTTCCTGTGCAAGATAACCGATACCTTTTCTAGCCCGTTTATAAACCGGAAGGGTTGTTATATCCTCCTGATCAAGAAATATTTTCCCCTCTCTCGGTCGTATTAAACCAACAATCATGTAAAAAGTTGTAGTCTTGCCGGCTCCGTTTGGTCCGAGTAATCCAACTATCTCACCCTGTTCAACTTCAACAGAAACATGGTCAACAACTGTCCTGTTGCGATATTTTTTTACAAGATTTTCAGTGTGCAATTTCATTTAAAATACTATGTTGTTACCGTTTCGGTCTTTTTATCCTCATCAAAGAATTCTGTGCGATCTTTTTCTTTTTGCTTCATGACCCTGGACGAAATTAAAATACTGACCTCGTATAGAATAAGTAATGGAATAGCGACAAGTGTCTGGGAAAAGACATCAGGAGGAGTTATTATTGCAGCAATTATAAAGATAACCACGATCGCATGTTTCCTGTATTTCCTCATGAAGGTTGGTGTAATAATACCTATTTTCGTGAGGAAGAAAGCTATTATCGGTAGCTCGAAAACTAATCCTGTAGCCAGGCATACGGATGTGAGAGTACCAATATATGACCTGATATTGATCTGATTCACAACCTGCGGATCAACTTCATAGGAGCTGAGAAAATGTATTGAAAGAGGAGCAAGCATAAAATATCCGAAGAGAACCCCGATAAAAAATAACATTGAAGCTGCCATTACAGCACCTTTTGCATACCGTGCCTCGTTAGGTTTGAGGGCTGGTTTAAAAAACTGCCAGAACTCCCAGAGTATAACCGGAAATGCAAGGATCAGTCCGGCAACCATGGCCGCAGTTATGTGAGTTGTAATCTGTCCCGACATTTTTATGCTGATAAGATTTAATGGTTTGGTGTTAATACATAATGCGGTGGTTTTAAGATATTCCCCAAGCTCGCAAAGTAATCGGTTGGTAATAAACCCGGGGTTTTTGGGGCCAAGAATTATCGTATTGAAAAGAATGTTTTTAAATATAAAAGCTATGATCATAAAGAATACTATAGCTAAAATAGAACGGATAATGTGCCATCTTAATTCCTCGAGATGTTGAAGGAATGACATTTCCATTTCTCCCTTCTTCCTTTTTCCCCCAAATATTGCCATTGAAACCTATAATTGATTAGTATAAAATACAGCCTGTAAAGATGATAAATCTTCTTTTGCAAAACAATATTAATCTTTTAGTGTTATGCAAGTTGAAAACCATCACGAAACCTATTGGGGTACTGATTGTTGGATATCAGGGAAATCAATTTATAAGTCTTGGTGAGGGATTAAGCAGGTATATTCAGATCCATTGAATCATTTAACTCACTATCATTTTTGTTAATTAATTATTAAAAATATTATTTGATAAAGAAATTTATTAACTTTATATAAACTGGAAAGCAAAATTCTTTGCAGTTGGTAAATAATTTCATTCTGGGAAGAAAATGTTGAACGATTCTACTATACAGGACTACTTGAAGAAGTATTTTGGTTTTAATACTTTTAAAGGTAATCAGGAGCCTATAATAAGGAATGTCTTGTCGGGGCACGATACTTTTGTACTTATGCCTACAGGAGGCGGTAAATCGCTTTGTTATCAGTTGCCAGCAGTTATGAAGAAGGGGACCGCAATCGTAATCTCTCCATTGATTGCACTTATGAAAAACCAGGTTGACGCTATGAGGAACTTCAGCACTGACGACGATGTTGCACATTTCCTTAATTCATCACTTACAAAGACTGAGATTGCAAGGGTAAAAAAAGATGCTTTGTCAGGGAAGGCAAAACTTCTGTATGTTGCTCCCGAATCACTTACCAAAGAGGAGAATATTGAGTTTCTTAAAAACATAGATATTTCCTTTTATGCTATTGACGAAGCTCATTGTATTTCAGAGTGGGGTCACGATTTCAGACCTGAATACAGGAGAATAAGACCTATAATAGACATAATTGGCAGATCACCAATTATAGCCCTTACAGCAACAGCTACTCCAAAAGTACAGCACGATATTCTGAAGAACCTTAATATTCTTGATGCAGAGGTCTTTAAATCATCTTTTAACAGGCCAAACCTTTATTACGAAGTAAAATCCAAACAGGATGTAACTAAGGAAATCATTAAATATATTAAGAATAATGCCGGAAAATCAGGAATTATTTATTGTCTGAGTCGCAAAAAAGTAGAGGAGATAGCTGAAGTCCTCAAGGTAAATGGAATTAAATCTCTGCCATACCACGCCGGTATGGATTCGGCAACACGTACATTGAACCAGGACAAGTTCCTTATGGAGGAGGCAGATATTATTGTAGCTACTATTGCATTTGGAATGGGGATCGATAAACCTGACGTGAGGTTCGTAATTCATTATGATATACCCAAAAGCCTTGAAGGGTATTATCAGGAGACAGGTCGGGCCGGGCGTGATGGCGGTGAAGGAAACTGTATTGCTTATTACAGTTACAACGATATTCTGAAACTTGAGAAATTCATGCAAGGAAAACCGATTGCTGAGCAGGAGATAGGGAAACAACTCCTTCTTGAAACAGTCTCCTATGCTGAATCCTCTGTATGCAGAAGGAAATTATTACTGCATTATTTTGGTGAAGAGTATCTGAATGAAAACTGTGAAGCCTGCGATAACTGTCTCCATCCTAAAGCGCAGTTTGAGGGAAATGAAGCGGTTGTGAGTGTTCTGGAGACTATTCTGGCCGTGAAAGAGAAATTTAAAGCAGATCATATTGCTAATATACTCTCAGGGAAAGTTACATCAGCAATAAAATCTTATAAGCATAATAAAATTGAGTTTTTCGGTATTGGGGAAGATAAGGATGAGAAATTCTGGAATATGGTCATCAGACAGGCCCTCATCGCCAAATTCCTTACCAAGGATATTGAAAATTATGGTCTTCTCAAATTGACAGCGAAAGGAATGGAGTTTCTGGAAAAGCCTACTTCATTCATGCTTGCAGAGGATCATGATTATGCTGATACAACTGATGAAGAAAATGCCTTTGGAGCCAGAACAGCAGTGGTTGATGAGGAGTTATTCAGTATCCTCAGGGATCTGCGTAAGAAACTTTCGAAACAGAAAGAGGTACCGCCGTTTGTGATCTTTCAGGATCCTTCTCTGGAAGATATGGCTATTCAATACCCGATAACTTTTGATGAACTTCAGAATATATCCGGTGTAGGAGCAGGAAAAGCGCAACGCTATGGAGAGGAATTCATAGAGATAATCAAAAAATATGTTGAGGAAAAGGAGATTATCAGACCTCTGGATATGGTTGTTAAATCGGTCGTCAATAAATCTGGAATGAAAGTCTATATCATCCAGAGTATTGATATGAAAAGGCCCCTGGAAGATATTGCTGAAGCTAAAGGGCTGGAGATGTCAGAACTTATTTCAGATATTGAGGCTATAGTAAATTCAGGAACCCGGATAAACCTCGATTATTATATAAATACTACTATTGATGAGGAACGTCAGCACGATATTTATTCATATTTCAGGGAAGAGGCTGAATCTGATTCACTTGATGCTGCAATTAAAGAACTGGGCAACGAATTTGAAGAAGAAGAGATAAGGCTGGTAAGAATTAAATTTCTTTCGGAAATGGGGAATTAATATTCTTCTTCTCAGGAAATATAAATGTGTAGAGTACTACCGAGAGAACATAAAAAGGATATATAATCTGAGCCGGCAAAAAATACTTCATAAGGTCTCTTTTACCATATCTCCCTGAGGTATTCATCAGGATTAAAAAATCCGGAACTGATTTTAAAATTA
Source organism: Bacteroidales bacterium (assembly GCA_017882345.1). Classification (GTDB taxonomy): domain Bacteria; phylum Bacteroidota; class Bacteroidia; order Bacteroidales; family VadinHA17; genus LD21. The sequence continues at coordinate 20,536 of JADGPT010000011.1, read as the reverse complement.
AAATTGTCAGGAAGACCAGGATTAAATACGGATTAATTAATAAGGTGAAAAGATAAGCTATCTCTAAAATGATTGTAACAAATGTTGCAATTCCCAGGACAATTGTATAAGTGTCATTATAGGTTTTACCTTTTGAAATCCACCTGCTTCGCTGTTTCATGAATGATCTGAATGTTGGAGATGATTCTGTTGTTATTATTGCATCAGGCGATTCGAGCCATAATATTTTTGACCGGTTTCCTTTTTTCAGACTGTGCAATAAAAAAATATCATCACCCGAGTTTATTTCATCATGCAGATTATCTGAATGATGAAAATAAACTTCTCTGGGAAAGGTGAGGTTTGCACCGTTGCACATAACAGGTTCTCCCAAAAGTGCAGACCCTGCGGTAATTCCCTGCAGACTCATAAACTCAAGTTCCTGAAATCTTCCGAATAGTCCCGGGACTGATTCTATCCTGACAGGAGAAATAATCATATCCGGTTTGTACAATTCATAAAATGCTGCAATTGTTCTGATCCAGTTTTTTCCCATCCTGCAATCTGCATCTGTTGTGATAATCAGATTGCCTTTTGCGGCTATTATTCCGGTTCTGAGAGCCTGTTTTTTTCCTTCTCCTATATTATTTAAGGTCAGTATATTACTGATCCCTGTAAAAGATGAAACCGTTTCAACGGTTTTGTCTGTGGACTTATCGTTAACAATTATAACCTCAAATAAATAGTCCGGATAATTCTGGCGGGCAATATCCTCTAAAAAAGATGGGAGGTGTATCTCCTCGTTGCGGCATGCAATAACCAATGAAACAAATGTTACCGGATCGGTTAAAGTATTAAAGGAGTCAATTTTGAGCAGACTTCTGTAAAGTTTAAGAAGGATAATAAAATAAGGAAGAATCAGTATAGCAGGTAGCCAATGCATAACTTATTCTTTCATCCATTCATACATTTTATAATGCAGACTTTTCATCCCAAGAGCCTCATAAGTATGTTGTGCTTTTAAATTATTCGTCTCAACATAAAGACGAAGCCCCGCAATATTATGCTCATCAGCTTCATTTTTTATATGCTGGTACATTGCCCTGAAAATACCCGTTCTCCTGAATTCCGGCAATACATAAACTGACTGAAACCACCAGACATTACAGTTTCGCCAGTCGCTCCATTCATAAGTTATGAGCAATGATGCTGCTACGATACCGGCATCTTCAGCAACCCAATATTGTCCGCGGAAGGAATCATCGAAAACAGCTTTAACCCCTTTAATAATTACTTCCTCGACAAGAGTCACCTGTTCTGTTTCCCAGGCCATTTTCCGCTGGAAATCAATGATTACTGATGCATCTTCGCGTGTTGCTTTACGAATGGTTATCATAGTGCCTTATTGTCTTAATGTCTTGCAGTCCTGAAGTCTTGCGGTCTTTTTACTTTCTTCGTCCACCGAAGCTTTTTTTGACCAGATTATCAAAGTCAAGGCGATAGCGAAGGTGGATTGTTATTTGTCTTTATTTGTACTCATCCCAGCTCTTAATTGCCAGGTCGTCAATGCTCATTTTACAAAAAGCAAGTATAAATGCACTTGCAAGCCGGGCATTGGTAATAAGAGGAACATTATAATCCACAGCGCTTCTTCTTATGGTATAATCGTTATTCAGTTCTTTATCGCTGAGGTCTTTAGGGATGTTTATCACAAGATCCACCTCACGCGATTTAATAAGATCTATTGTGTTGGGTGATTTATTCTCATCAGGCCAGTATGCCACATGTGCTTCAACACCGGCATTCTTCAGAAACTGCTGCGTTCCTCTTGTTGCATAAAGCTTATGTCCCTTTTCGCGAAGCGCTTTGGCGCTGTTAAGAAGTTCAACTTTAGACCTGGCCGGACCTGTGGAAAGAAGAATACTCTTTTTCGGGACTCTGTAACCGACAGAAAACATAGCTTTAAGTATAGCTTCATAGAAACCTTCTCCTATACAACCGACTTCTCCGGTAGATGACATATCGACTCCCAGTACCGGGTCTGCTTTTGCCAAACGGGAGAAGCTGAACTGAGGGGCTTTAACTCCTACATAATCGATATCAAATACTGTTTTGCCCGGCTTCTCTGCCGGAACGCCAAGCATAACTTTTGTAGCAAGTTCTATAAGGTTTGTTTTGAGAACTTTGGAAACAAATGGCATGCTGCGGCTTGCACGAAGGTTGCATTCAATAACTTTAATATCATTGTCTTTTGCCAGGAACTGGATGTTAAATGGTCCTGAAATATTCAGTTCTTTAGCAATCTGTCGTGAAATTCGTTTTAGACGCCTGGCTGTTTCAAAGTATATCTTCTGGGCGGGGAAGACCATTGTTGCATCACCTGAGTGAACCCCCGCAAATTCTACATGTTCACTGATTGCATAGGCTATCATTTCACCATCGCGGGCAACTGCATCTAGCTCGATCTCCTTGGCATTCTCAATAAACTCAGATACAACAACAGGATATTGTTTCGATACCTGGGATGCAAGTTTAAGGTAATGTGATAATTCATTTTTATTTGAGACCACGTTCATCGCAGCTCCAGACAGAACATAAGATGGTCTTATAAGAACAGGGAAACCTATCCGGTCGACAAATTCAAAAATATCATCTATTGTGGATAATTCTTTCCACCTTGGCTGGTCAACTTTCAGAATATCAAGCATTTCTGAAAATTTATGCCTGTTCTCTGCCCTGTCGATGGATATAGGAGATGTCCCAAGCACAGGTACATTTTCTTTATAGAGCCTCATCGCCAGGTTATTGGGTATCTGACCACCAACAGATACAATTACACCACCCGGATTTTCGAGTTCAATAATATCGAGTACCCTTTCGAAAGTAAGTTCATCGAAATAGAGTCTGTCGCATATATCATAATCCGTACTGACAGTTTCAGGATTATAATTTATCATTACGGATCTGAAACCCTCTTTTTTTATTGTATCAATGGCATTGACTGAACACCAGTCAAATTCGACACTTGAGCCAATCCTGTAAGCCCCTGATCCCAGGACAATAATCGATTTTTTGTCTGTTTCACATATAATATCGTGTTCCGTACCACTATAAGTAAGGTACAGGTAATTTGTTATAGCCGGGTATTCAGCAGCAAGGGTGTCTATTTGTTTGATGTATGGAACAATACCTAACGATTTCCGGTAACTCCTGACTTGCATCAGATCGTCATTAATATGATCGGCTCCCGATTTTAGTACATGCCGGGCAATCTGGAAATCGCTGAAACCGTTTATCTTGGAATGTGAAAGGAGATCTGTAGGGATAGATTCCAGAGTATGATATTGACAAAGTTCATCTTTAATGCTGATAATATTTCTAAGCTTGAAAAGAAACCATTTATCAATTTTTGTAAGTTCATATATTCTATCAACAGGAATCCCTATTTCAAGGGCCTCTGCAATTGAAAAGATCCTCATATCTGTTGGTTCGGCAAGTTCCTTCTCAATATCTTCAAAGCCAAGATTCCGGTTTCCTGTAAAGCCGTGCATACCCTGGCCGATCATTCTTAACCCCTTCTGGATAACCTCCTCGAATGTTCTGCCGATAGCCATTACCTCACCTACACTCTTCATACTGCTGCCGATCAGATGTGATACGCCTTCAAACTTATTAAGGTCCCACCGTGGTATCTTGCAAGCGATATAATCAAGCGCCGGCTCGAAGCAGGCAGTTGTATTTTTGGTAACCGAATTTTTTAGTTCGTGAAGCCCGTAACCCATCCCGAGTTTCGCTGCAATAAATGCCAGTGGATACCCAGTAGCTTTTGAAGCCAGAGCACTTGACCTCGACAGGCGGGCATTGACCTCAATGACCCTGTAGTCTTCAGAATCAGGAGCAAGCGCATACTGAACATTGCATTCTCCTACAATTCCAATATGTCTGATAATTCTGATGGAAAGTTCTCTGAGTTTATGATATTCACTGTTAGTAAGGGTTTGGGATGGTGCAACAACGATGCTTTCACCAGTATGTATCCCAAGCGGATCGAAATTCTCCATGTTACATACGGTAATACAATTATCGTATTTATCTCTTACAACTTCATATTCAACCTCTTTCCATCCTTTGAGAGACTCTTCAACAAGGATCTGGTTTGAATAGGAAAAAGCTTTGGATGCAAGAGTTCTAAGTTCATCAGAATTCGATGCAAAACCGCTTCCCTGGCCGCCAAGGGTATAAGCTGCCCTGATGATGATAGGGTATCCGAGCTTATCTGCGGCTTCTATGGCTTCATTAACTCCCGATGCTGCAATGCTACTTGGTGTTTTAATATCTATTTCATCAAGTTTCTTTACGAAAAGCTCCCTGTCCTCGGTATCCATAATAGCAGATACAGGAGTCCCAAGTACTTTCACACTATATTTTTCAAAAACTCCGGTTTTGTAAAGTTCTGTTCCGCAATTGAGAGCTGTCTGACCGCCAAACGATAGAAGAATACCATCAGGTCTTTCAATAGCAATCACCTTTTCAACAAAATATGGAGTAACCGGAAGGAAATAGATCTTGTCAGCCAGCTCTTCAGATGTCTGAACTGTTGCAATATTGGGATTTATCAGAACGGTACTGACATCTTCTTCTTTTAATGCTTTCAAAGCCTGGGAGCCTGAGTAATCAAACTCACCTGCTTCCCCGATTTTCAATGCTCCTGACCCCAGGATTAAAACCTTCTTTACTACATCTTTCATCATCCGGATTTGAGGTTCAAAAATAATATAATTTTTTAATTCAGCTTGGTGATAATGAAAAAATGAATATATTTGCAAAATAAATGCATAAATATGCAAAAAACAAAAAGACTTCTGGCAATAGAGAAAATTATTTCTGAAGATAACATATCAATTCAGGAAGAATTACTCAAAAAACTGAAAGGGAAAGGGATCAGCTGTACTCAGGCTACGCTATCCCGCAATTTAAGGCAGTTAGGTGTTGGACGGATTCCTGACGGTACTGGCGGATACAAGTATTCTTTATCTGAAAATATCAGAAGTTCGGAAAAAACTTCACTCAAGTTGAATATTGTACCAGTTATACGGGATTTAGTTGAAGCAAAAGGACTTATGGTAATTAAAACTATTCCCGGAAATGCAAGTAACACAGCCTTTTTTATTGATGGTGCAGGAAGATTTGAAATAGCAGGGACAATAGCTGGTGACGACACGATTCTGGTAATACCCAGAGACGGAGTGACTATCCCGCAGGTTCATACCTGTCTCGAGATTATTTTACCGGGGATACATGAGCAGATTAAAAGTAAGAAGTAAGAAATAAGAAGTAAGAAGTAAAAAGGCAAAAGGAAAAATAATGTTTCGCGTTTATCGTTTCGCGTGAAAAAAGTTAAAAATCAAATACTAATTAAATATTTAAACAATGAAAGAAAAAGTCGTTTTGGCATATAGTGGAGGTTTGGATACTTCAGTGATACTTAAATGGTTAATAGATAAGAATTATGAAGTCATTGCTTTTGTAGCCGATGTGGGTCAGTCCGAAAATTTTGACGAGTGCAGAAAAAAAGCGCTATTGCTTGGAGCTTCAAAAGTGATTATAGCCGACCTGAAAAGGGAATTTGTTGACGGTTATGTTCTTAAAGCCATAATGGCCAACGCAATATATGAAGACAGGTACCTGCTTGGCACAGCCCTGGCAAGACCGCTTATTGCAAAAAAGCAGATCGAAGTTGCAAAAGCTGAAGGAGCCAATGCTGTTGCACATGGTGCTACGGGTAAAGGCAATGATCAGGTGAGATTCGAATTATGTTATTATGCTCTGATGCCCGGAGTAAAAGTTATTTCCCCATGGAAAGATAAAGAGTTCCTGGCAACATTTAAAGGAAGAACAGATCTTCTGAAGTATGCAACTGAAAAAAAGATCCCGGTGAAGGCAAGTATCGATAAGCCTTACAGTGAGGATGATAACCTCATGCATATCAGTCATGAAGCCGGAGTACTGGAAGACCCGATGTATACTCTGCATAAGAGCATGCTGGAAAAGATGGTAATGCCACAGGATGCACCCGATAAAGAAACCCGGATAGTCATTCACTTTAAAAACGGTATACCCGTTAAGCTTGTCAACAAAGAGGATGGAACAGTGAAGGAAGATTCTTATGATATGTTTGTTTATCTGAATGAACTTGCAGGCAAAAACGGTATCGGCCTCCTAGATATGGTGGAGAACCGCTTCGTGGGGATAAAATCGAGAGGTGTGTATGAGACTCCTGCTGCAACAGTTTTACATATTGCTCATAAGGATATCGAAGGAATAGCTATGGACAGAGAGGTAATGCGGCTTGTAAACATGCTTACTCCCAAATTTGCCGAGATCATCTATAATGGTTTCTGGTTCAGTCCTGAAATGGATTTTCTTATGGCCGCTATTGAAAAGAGTCAGGAACTTATTGATGGCAGCGTTCATCTCTGTCTTTATAAAGGGAATGTTCTTATAGAAGGTCGTGAATCACCATCTTCACTTTATAATAAAAAACTTTCCAGCATGGATATTGAGGGTGGATTTGATCAGACTGACAGTAAAGGATTCATAAGGATTAATGCAATCAGACTCATGGCTCACAGAGCAATAGTTGAAGCAAGTCAGAAAAAATAATAATACTAGTATCATGAAACTCTGGGAAAAAGGGATTAATCCCGAACCTGCAATCATCGAATTTACAGCAGGGAAAGACAGAAAAACCGATCTGGCTCTCACAAAATGGGATATTATCGGTTCAATGGCTCATGTGATAATGCTGGAAAACGTTGGATTGGTTTCAGAGGATGAAAAGAATGGATTGTTAAAAGCCCTTCATTCTTTATTTGTATGGGATGAGGAGGGTAGCCTCTTGATTGAAAAAGATGTTGAGGATATCCATTCACAGATTGAAAAGGAGATGTCGTCGATACTTGGTACAACAGGCAAAAAAATTCACACCGGACGATCAAGAAACGATCAGGTCCTGGTAGATATTCGTCTCTATACGAGGGAGGAGATCGATAAGCTTTCGGTCCTGATCCGGAGGTTGTTTACAAAGTTACAATCATTGAGCGAACAACATAAAGAAGTGCTTGTCCCAGGTTATACTCATATGCAGCCAGCAATGGTCTCATCGTTTGGTTTGTGGTTCGGAGCTTATGCGGAATGTCTGGCAGATGATGTTCTTCTTCTTTCAGGAGCGCGAGCCCTTAATAATCAGAATCCTCTGGGGACAGCTGCAGGGTATGGAACCACATTACCAATAAACAGGAAACTGACATCGGAGCTACTTGAATTTGATGATCTTCTCTACAACTCAGCATATGCAAGCCTGAGCAGGGGCAAAATTGAAATGGCAATTGGCTCAGCTCTGGCTTCTGTGGCACAGACTCTTTCACGGTTTTCTATGGATATATGTCTTTACATGACTTCCGAATTCAGATTCATTGATTTCCCTGATGAATATATTACCGGCTCAAGTATAATGCCCCAGAAAAGAAACCCCGATGTTTTTGAACTGATTAGAGCCAGGTCCAATGTCCTTCTAACCCTGCCAAACCAGATAGCCATCCTAACATCCAACCTTCCTTCAGGATACAACAGAGATCTTCAACTTCTTAAACAGCTGATATTTGATGCGTTCGGAGAGTTGAGGGAGTGTATTGAAATAATGCTTTTAATGCTTAATAATATTATAATAAAGAAGAACATAACTGAGAATCCATTATACAACACTATTTTCAGTACTGAAGAGGTAAACAGGTTGGTTAAACAGGGAATCCCCTTCAGAGATGCATATAAAGCAGTATCTGAAATGGTGAAAAATTCCACATTCTCAAAAACATCATTGTCTGATTATGTTCACGAAGGAAGTATAGGTAATCTTTGTAATAAAGAGATAGCCGAAATTTTTGAGAAGAGGATGGAAAGCTTTAAAAACAGAACAGCATCTGAACTGGCAGATAAGATGATGATGCATGTGACTAATTGAACCCCCTGGGGGGTAAGAATTAAGGGAGTAAAAGGTAATTATTTCGATTTGCGAATATTCTCCATAAATACATCAAACAGATAATCAGTGTCCGTAGGTCCGCCTGATGCCTCAGGGTGAAACTGGGTTGAGAAGAAAGGTTTCTTCTTGTGTTTCATCCCTTCATTCGTCTGATCATTTATATTGATAAAAAGGGGTTCCCAATCCTGGCCAAGTGTTTTGTTATCAACTGCAAATCCATGGTTTTGAGAAGTAATGTAAGCCTTATCGGTTCCTACTTTCAGAACAGGCTGATTATGGCTTCTGTGTCCGTATTTCAGTTTATATGTATCAGCGCCGGAAGCAAGTGCCATTAACTGGTTGCCAAGACAAATACCGAAAACAGGCTTATCACCTGCGAAAGATTTTGTAATATTTACGATTGTCGGCACGCACATTTTGGGATCACCCGGACCATTGGAAAGGAAGAGTCCGTCAAAATCTTCAGTATGATAATTATAGTCCCATGGTACTCTGATTATTGTGGTATCTCTTTTTAGCAGGTTTCTGATAATGTTATACTTAACTCCACAGTCGACAAGTAGTATCTTATATTTTCCGGAGCCGTAGATTTTTTTTTCATGCGTGCTGACTTCAGCGACAAGATTCACTTTATTCGGGTCATAAAAACCGGTTTCTGTTCCTTCGGGTTCAACTTTTCCAAGCATAGCGCCTTTTTCACGAATTCTTTTTGTAAGAGCTCTTGTATCTATGCCATAGATTCCCGGTACATTATTTCTTTTCAGCCACTCATCCAGACTTTCGGTAGCGTTCCAATGGCTGTATTCAAATGAGTAATCGGATACAATCAGTCCTGAAATGTGGATTGATGAGGACTCATAAAAACGGTAAAGGTCGTTTTCTTCACTTTTCCCGGGTGCGCCATAATTGCCGATAAGCGGATAAGTAAGACACAGGATCTGACCGCGGTAGGATGGATCGGTTAAGCTCTCAGGATAACCAGTCATAGCAGTATTGAAAACCACCTCACCCGCGGCTGGAATGCATGATCCGAAGGACCTGCCGTGATAAATTGTTCCGTCCTCCAGAGTTAGCCTGACCTTTATACTGTTTTTCATTAAATATTAAGTATTTCTGTTTATCTGAGTGTTGAAACAGCCTTTTCAATCTGTTCCATAGCTTTCGTAACTGTCTGTCGCGTTGTACCAAGATTCATTCTCATAAATCCTTCTCCCCCCGGGCCAAAAGTCGACCCTTCATTCATTCCAACACCTGCTTTGGTTATAAAAAAATTCTGAAGCTCTTTTCCTGTCATTGCGAATTTTCTGCAATCCAGCCAGATCATATAAGTCGCTTCGGGTTGAACAGCTATGATTTCGGGGATCATTTCTCTGCAATAATCCTTCACAAATTCAACATTATGATCAACATAATCGATCAGCTCATCGAGCCATTTATGTCCGTTGGTATAAGCAGCAATTGAAGCCGTGGTTCCGAATATATTACCACTTACCACATGAAGATTATCAACGATCCGGTTGAATGATTTTCTCAGATCAGGATTTGAAATAATGACGGATGATGTTGAGAGTCCGGCAAGATTAAAGGTTTTGCTTGGAGCTATTAAAGTAATTGTATTCTCTGCTATTTTTTCAGAAAGAGATGCTAAAGGAGTATGGGTGAATCCAGGCAAAACAAGATCGCAGTGTATCTCATCTGAAATGATCAGAATATTGTTTTTCAGGCAAATATCAGCCAGATTAGTGAGTTCCACGGGTGTCCATACTCTTCCAACCGGATTATGCGGATTGGATATAATTATCATTTTTGTTTTGCTGTCAATCCCGGCGATAAGTGAATTATAATCCATGGTCCATTTCCCTTCAGTCTCGATCAATCTGTTATAAATCAGATTACGACCATGAGATTCTGCAGCTGAGAAGAAAGGAAAGTATACAGGCGGCTGAACAATTATGCTATCACCGGCATGGGTAAAAGCCAGAGTACAGAAATTTAGTGCAGGAACGATACCCGGACTAAACGAGATCCAGTCTTTTTCGACTGACCAGTTATGTCTGCATTTGATCCAGTTAATAATAGACAGAAAATATTCGGTGGGCCGGAAAGAGTAACCGTAAATCTCATGTTCAAGACGCTTCTGAAGCGATTCTACAACAAAATCGGGGGACTTAAAATCCATATCTGCCACCCACATAGGAATGACATTTTTTACACCAAATGTCTCTTCCAGGCGGTCATATTTTATGCAGTCTGTACCCTCTCTGTCGGCAGGTTCATCGAAATTCCACATCCTAAAAAATTGTCTGGTTTCAGGGGTTTAAAGATATATAAAAAACAGATACGCAGGTGGGCTGAAAAACCCGGGTTTTACTGCAAATGAATCAGCCTTTATTTGAAAATTTACTTATTTAATAACAATTTCAGTCAATTTAAGCGTTCTAAACTAAAGGCACTTAGTATTTTCAATATTATTTACTACTTTTATGGATGTTTTTGGATGAGTTTTTAAAATTTTAAATTTTGTCAATATGAAAAAGATTATTGCAGGTTTTATACTTCCATTGCTGATAATAAGTTTCACATGTCTGGTTTCATGCAAAGACAAGAAAACTTCGAAACAACAGAAAAAAGTTGAAAAAGAACAGGTTAAAGAAATTGAAGGTCAGATTGAGACTAATGTTTACCCTTTGCCTACATCGGCCGCGGTTATTAAGATGCTTACTGAGCTTCAGGTAGGTTATATAGTCGGGATAACAAATCCGGTTGAAAACTCTAAAAAGTATTTCAGTAGTCAATCAAGGGCAATAAACCTTGGTGGTTTTGGAGCCGATTTGAGTTATGCAACGCTTTACAATCAGCAACAGGAAGTAATCATGTACCTGGATGTTATAAGATTTCTTTCCAACGAACTTAATATGTCAAAAGTTTATAATGAAGATTTATATACCAAGATAAAACAGAATTTTGATAACAGGGATGAATTGGTTAAAATACTTACAACCGAATTTAATGATACTTATGCATATCTTAGTGAAAATGATCAGCAACCATTAGCCCTTCTGGTAGTTGGTGGCGCATGGGTTGAAGGTATGTATCTTACAACACACGTATCCGAGGCAGCATACCAGGTTGCAGGCATTTCAAGAGTATTGCTTGAGCAAAAGAAGTCATTTGAAATGTTCCTCGAAATAACGAAACCATACCTTAGTGATCCAAGTGTTGGCGATTTCGTAAAGTTGCTTGATCCGGTCAAAAAAGTATATGAAGGAATTGGCACAAGTCTTACTGAGCAGAATATTAAAGATATAACTAAGGTTATTGTTGACATTAGAGAACAGATTGTAAAATAATTAATACATAATTCTTTGACCGCAAAGAATCTTACTTTGCGGTCTTTTTTTTATTTAATGTTTTTATGAGGGAATCGGTATTACTCGCCTTAATTCATATTTTTGCCATTGTTTCGACCATCAACCCTGTCGGAATATCATCAAGGGGCAAAAAAATTCTGCGCAGTTATCTCCGGAGATATCTTAACCGGGAGCTTGAAGAAGAATACTATGCTCTCTTTGAGAATAATCTTGAGTTCTATTCAAATGAACTTAAGAGTGTTGATAAAGAGGAACTGGCAGATGATGAATCTCTCATCTCATTTCAGATTACAAATATATGCAGGCAAATAAAAAAGGGGTTATTTCTTGAGGAGAGGATGATCGTTTTTCTTCAATTGATTGAATTTGCATTTGAAGATGGAATGATCTCCGAACAGGAAAAAACCATTATCGACATTGTCTCAAGGACTTTCAATATTTCAAAAAAGGAATATGATAATTCTACTGCCTTCATGATTGGCAGATCATATGATAAGGTATCACCTGAATGTATTCTTATAATAGAAAGTGATAATCCGGAATTTTCCGGATCCGGCATTTATAAAAATTACGACAAGTGGCGTCACATGAGATTAAAAGGGTTTAAAGGCCAGCTTGTTGTAATGCATATTGAAAGTACCGGCACCTTGCTTTTTACCTACGATGGCTCACTGGTTCTGTATTTTAAAGGAAGGGATATTATTGCCTGCAGACCTTTTCTTCTTGACCGTGGAGTAAATATAAAGGGAGAGGGAATTGATCCGATTTACTATTCTAAAATTTACAAAAAATTTGTTTCCAGAAAATTTCCTGAAAAGATATTCTTCGAAGGGCATGAAATTGAATTTTCGTTCAAGAATTCCGATAACGGACTACATAAAATGAATTTCAGGGTCGAATCTGGTAACATGATCGGTATAATGGGAGGAAGCGGAGTCGGTAAGACCACAATGCTTAATTTATTACACGGCAAGATAAAACCCACGTCAGGGAACGTGTTTATTAACGGATACGATATTAATGAAGATTCGGAAGAGCTTAAAGGACTGATTGGTTTTGTCCCTCAGGATGATATGCTTATCGAAGAGCTGACTGTATACCAGAATCTCTATTATAATGCCAGGTTATGCTTTGGTGATTATAATGAAGAGCAGTTAAAAAACACTGTTAAAAAGGTACTTCAGGATCTCGACTTATATGAAATCAAAAACCTGCAGGTTGGAGATGTTATGAATAAGAAAGTGAGTGGAGGTCAGAGAAAACGGCTTAACATCGGGCTCGAGTTAATGCGCGAACCTGTTGTATTGTTTATTGATGAACCGACCTCCGGTTTATCTTCCTTTGACTCTGAAAAGGTAATGAGCCTTCTAAGGAATCAGTCACTGAGCGGAAAACTGGTTTTTGCTATTATACATCAACCCTCCTCGGATATTATTAAGATGTTTGACAAATTATGGCTGCTCGATAAGGGTGGTTATATGATTTATGATGGCGATCCTGTTGAAGCACTGGTATATTTCAAAACTGAAACATCACAGGCAAATGCAGCTGAAAGCGAGTGTCCGAATTGCGGAAATGTTGAAACAGACAATATTCTGCATATTGTTGAGGTTAAGGTTATTGATAATTCAGGCTATCCCGGGAAAGAACGACAGATCAGCCCAAAGGAGTGGTACGAAAAGTACAGGAAAAAGATGATGCCTGTTTTGGAAAAAAAGCCCTCCAAAACAGTTATTCCCCCCAGCAACTTCAGAGTCCCTAAAAAAGCTGACCAGATCCGGACCTTCATAAAGCGCAACCTTACCAGGAAACTCGCTGACCATCAGTATATTATAATTAACCTTATTGAAGCTCCGTTACTGGCATTCATTCTCGGATATATCTCAAAATTCAGCGAAAATGGGGTCTACAGTTTCGCAAATAATAAGAATTATCCCATTTTCCTCTTCATGGCAGTTATCGTCTCATTGTTTATAGGACTAACGGTAAGTGCTGAGGAGATTTTCCGTGACAGGAAAATTCTTGAACGTGAGAAGTTTCTGAATCTGAGTAGATTAAGTTATCTGCTTTCAAAGATCAACTTCCTATTTACTTTATCTGCAATACAATCACTGTTGTTCGTGCTAGTCGCAAATTTAATACTTGGAATAAAAGGAATGCTATTTCAGCAATGGATTATTCTTTTTTCAACTGCATGTTTTGGTAACATGTTGGGATTGAATATCTCTGCCGGAATGAGAACGGCAGTCAGCATTTATATACTCATTCCTCTTATACTGGTACCAATGCTTCTGCTGGGCGGAGCCATGATAAAATTTGATGACCTTCATAAATCAATCAGCAAAAAAATCTATGTTCCCTTAATGGGCGATATAATGGTTACCCGATGGGCTTATGAAGCATTATGTGTCGAACAGTTTAAAAGCAATAGATTTGAAAAACCCTTCTTTAAATACGATATGGAAATAAGCCAGAACGACTGGTATGCCTCATTTCTTATCCCCTCATTAAAAGTCAAAGTTGATAATTGTCTGACAGCAGGAAATAACCCTGATTATAAGAAAGATGCTGAAGCAAATTTAAGGAAACTTAATTTTCATATTAAATATCTATCATCTATTTCAGGAATTGTACCCGGGAATTGGATTAGCAACTTGAATTATAAAGCATTCAATGAATCGGTTGCAATGGAAGCAATAACATTACTTGACAGTTTAAGGACCTCTTTCAGAATACAAAGCAGGGTAATTAGTTACGAACGCGATTCGTTGTACAAACAGATTTCAACCAGGATGGGAGAGAATCGTTTCATTGAAATGAGGGCTAAGAACTATAATGAGAATCTCGCAAATGTTGTACTTAACAGGCTGGCTACAAATAAAATATACGATGCAGATAATGAGCTTATTCAAAAAGCTGATCCTATTTTTATGGCGCCCGGATCAAAATCAGGTCGTGCACATTTTTTTGCTCCGTATAAGCAAATCGGTAATCTGAAGATAGAAACCCTGATATTTGACATGGCTACAGTCTGGTTTATGATCTTTAGTCTGTTTGTGACATTATATTATAATATTCTTAAGCGTTTTATCAGATTTCTTGAATCACTTAAATTGCCGATACTGAGAAAGTTCGGAAGGGGACTGCTTCAGTTTTAAGAGCACAGAGCCCTGTGCTACATGAATATGATACCTGTAGAATAAACTACTATGATTTAGGAAATATGGAACAAAGGAGCAGAGTTTATCCCAAAAAAAACCTTGGACAACACTTTCTGAAAGATAAAACGATTGCCCGAAAAATTGCGGACTCACTTACAGGTGTAGGATACAGTACTGTCCTTGAGATTGGTCCGGGGATGGGAATACTCACAGAATACCTTATGGGGAGAGGATTTACCGATTTTCATGTTATTGAAATTGATAATGAATCGGTTCATTTTCTTAAAGCAAACTTTCCTGAATTGAATAATGTGATCACCGGTGATTTCCTTTCAATGGATCTTGATCAGCATTTTCCTGAAAAGATGGGAATAATAGGTAATTTTCCCTATAACATTTCAACACAGATAATGTTTAAAGTGCTGAAGCACAGGGAAAAGGTAGTTGAAATTGCAGGCATGTTGCAGAAGGAAGTTGCCGAGAGGATTTGTGCCGGGCCCGGATCAAGAACCTATGGTATTTTGAGCGTACTTCTTCAGGCCTTTTATAAAACAGAGTATCTTTTTACGGTTTCGGAGAATGTTTTTTCACCTCCTCCAAAAGTAAAATCGGGAGTAATCAGATTAATACGAAACGATGTTAAGAACCTCGATTGTGACGAGGTATTGTTTTTCAGGGTGGTGAAGGCCTGCTTTAATCAGCGCAGGAAAACATTGAGAAACTCGGTAAGAGCTGCATTTGAACTGATCCGTGATGACTATCACGAATTCGGATTACGTCCCGAGCAACTTTCTGTTGATCAGTTTGTTCAGCTTACCAGATGGATAGACGAGAACAGGATAAAATCAGAATGAGTAGCCGATAGCTTCAACAGGATCCATTTTTGAAGCTGCATTTGCCGGGGCATAACCTGCTATAACACCTATTATTCCGGAGATGAATACTGCCAGAAAGATATTGCCAACAGTGAGATACATATTCAGATCCCAGAGATAATTTATGACCAGGGTACCAAGAAATATCATAAATACACCAAGTAATCCACCTAAAATCGAAAGAAGCATGGATTCTACCAAAAATTGCTGAAGTATAAAAAATCTCTTTGCTCCAAGCGCTTTCTGGATACCAATAATATTGGTACGTTCTTTTACTGAAACAAACATAATATTTGCGATCCCAAAACCACCGACAAGAATTGAAAATCCTCCGATAATCCAGCCTCCAATGTTTATTGCGACGAAAATAGAATCTAATCCCTGTGATATCATACTAGCTCTGTTGACAGAAAAATCTGAAGTTTCTTCCGGACGAAGACTCCTGGCAGCTCTTAATATCATTGTGGTTTCATCACTTAATTCCTGAATAGCAACGCCTGGTTTTGCTTTTATTATTAATTGTGTCTCTATGAACCTGTTGCGCATATTGATAAAACTTTTTCCAAAGTTTATGGGTACAAGCGTTAATTCATCCAGCCCATTATCGCTGATACCTCCTTTTCCTTCCTTCTTTAAAACACCTATAACTGTGGTTTTAAATCCAGCGATACTTATTTCTTTGCCAACAGCCTCTGTTTTTTCAAATAATCTTCGTGCAATTTCTGATCCGATAATAGCTACATTTTTTCCTGAAGAAGCTTCGAAGGGAGAAAAATACCTGCCTTTGTCAATTTCAAATGACCTGATATTCTGAAACTCAAGGGTTATTGCTGCAACATTTACATCGCTTGTAATATTTTTCTTGTATTTTATCTTTTCGGGTTGAGAAGCCACAAAACAGGCTGTTTCGGATTTGGTCGATTTTTTTAAAATTGACTGGTAATCACGGTCCGAGATTGCAGGCCACTTAATGATATCCCACCATGCAAGATTAGGATCAAATGACCAGGGGAATTTCTGAACATATATTACATTATCACCAAGTGACGAAATACTGTCGCGTATTGATTTTTCCATCCAGTCGAGCACTGTGAATACCGAAATAATTGAAAAAATCCCTATAGTTATGCCGAAAAGGGAGAGAAAAGTCCTTAACTTATTAACAATAACAGAGTTAATGGCGAATATAAACCCCTCTTTAAAAAGTCTGAAAAACATTCTGTAGTTTTTTATCAATTTTTTTTGAAAAGCAAAGATAAGAAACCTGAAACAATGGCCTATCCAAATGAACTAAAAATGATCAATTAAAGTGATTGACAAAAAGGCATTTTCAGAAAGAGAAGCCTATAGCCTCAACGGGGTTCATTTTAGCAGCAGCATTCGCAGGAGCATACCCGGCTACTACACCTATCATTCCTGAAATGAATATTGCAAGAAACATATTCGATAAAGTCAGATACATATTCAGTTCATAGAGGTAGTTTATAACAAGAGTGCCAATAAATATCATTAAAACTCCGAGCAACCCGCCGATAACAGAAAGTAGTACCGACTCAACAAGGAACTGTTGAAGGATGAAAAATTTTTTTGCACCGAGGGCCTTTTGAATTCCGATAATATTTGTCCTTTCTTTAACGGAAACAAACATTATATTTGCTATTCCGAAGCCGCCTACCAGAATTGCAAATCCACCTATAACCCAGCCGCCAATATTAATTCCGGCAAATACTCCGCTAAAACTCTGAGAGATAAGACTCGCTCTGTTCATTGAAAAATTTTCTACCTCATTTGGTCGAAGTCTTCTTGCAGCTCTTAAAATCATTGTTGCTTCATCACTTAGCTCCTGTATCGGGACTCCCTCTTTAGACTTGATCATCAAAGTAGCATCGAGAAAATTATTTCTCATATTTATGAAAGACTTGCCAAAGTTTAATGGAATAACTGTCTGCTCATCCATTCCACTGTCACCTATTCCCCCTTTACCTTCCTTTTTAAATACGCCGATGATATTTGTTCTTTTTCCAGAAATTGTTATCTGTTTGCCAAGAGGATCACCTTTATCAAATAATTTCTCAGCTATTACAGATCCTATAATTGCTACATTTTTCCCTGAAGATGATTCTTCAGGTGAAAAATATCGGCCTTTTTCGATTTCAAATGATCTGATATTATCAAATTCGGAAGTAACTGCCCAAACATTAGCATCACTTGCATGATTCTTCCTGTATTTTATCTGTTCGCGTTGTCTGACAGTAAAACATGCTAATGCAGTTTTTGTGGACCTGTTCAGTACGGCCTGATAATCATCTTTTGATACAACCGGAAATTTGATGATATCCCACCACTGAAGATGCGTATTGAGTCCCCAGGGCCATTTATTAACATAAATTACATTATCTCCCAAAGATGAAATGGAATCATGAATCGACTTTTCCATCCAGTCGAGTACTGTGAAGACTGAAATAATTGAAAAAATTCCTATTGTAATTCCGAAAAGTGACAGGAAAGTCCTTAACTTATTAACAATAACTGAGTTAAAGGCAAAAACAAATCCCTCTTTTAAAAGTCTGAAAAACATTTTTCTTTTTTGTGATATTATTAATTATAGGATCAAATATACAAAAATCAATTAACGCTAAGAATCATATATTATAATGTATTGAGGTTATTAAAAAAATATCTATTTTTAGACGCCAGAATAAGGACATCCAGCGAGGGTCGTAATTATCATAGAATGAGTGACAAAAGAATAAAAAGTGCTCTGATTTCAGTTTTTTATAAGGAAGGATTATCTGAGATAGTCAGAATCCTTCATGAATTGGATGTGAAGATTTATTCAACAGGAGGTACTTTTAGTTTCATTAATGATCTGGATATACCTGCTGAAAAAGTCGAAGATCTGACATCATATCCCTCTATTCTTGGCGGGAGAGTAAAAACACTTCACCCTTCTGTCTTCGGTGGTATACTTGCCAGACGGGAGAATAGTGATGACCTCAAACAACTCTCAGAATACAAGATACCCGAAATTGACCTGGTTATCGTTGACCTTTATCCATTTGAAGAAACCGTAAAATCGACTGATGATGAGGAAGATATAATTGAGAAGATAGATATCGGCGGTATCTCATTGATCAGAGCTGCTGCCAAAAACCATAATGATGTTCTTGTCGTTTCCGGAAGAGAACAGTACTCAGATTTTCTTAAATTATTAAAAGAAAAACAAGGACATACCTCAATAGCAGAAAGAAGGTTATTTGCGGCTAAAGCATTTCAGACATCTTCACACTACGATACTGCAATTTTCAACTATTTTAACAGGGAGGCTTCAATTCCGGCATTCAGAGAAAGCATAAATATATCATACCCTTTACGTTACGGTGAGAATCCACATCAGAAAGGGATATTTTATGGCGACACAGACCTGATTTTCTCGAAACTTCACGGGAAAGAAATATCATACAATAACCTTCTCGACCTTGATGCCGCTCTCGGTCTTATTGACGAGTTCAGATTACCCACTTATGTTATCATTAAGCATAATAATGCCTGTGGTGTTGCTTCACGTAAAAATCCCATCGATGCATGGAAAGATGCCCTGGCATGTGATCCTGTATCAGCTTACGGAGGTGTGATTGTTACTAATACTTCGGTGGATGAAGTGACAGCAGCAGAGATAGATAAGATATTTTTTGAAATAATTATAGCTCCGGAGTTTTCAGACTCTGCTCTGAAAACTCTAAAACATAAAAAGAACAGAATAATTCTTCTCCGGAATAATCATGCAAAGAGTAACTATGGGTTCAGATCACTGCTTAATGGCGTGCTTTGGCAGGAGAGGGATAATAATACAGAATCAGCAGAGCAGATGAAACCGGTTACAAAAAGAACTCCTCAACCGGCCGAATATGAAGATCTGGTATTTGCCAATATAATAGTTAAGCACAGTAAATCAAACGCTATTGTCATTGCCAGAAACAATCAGTTATATGCCAGTGGCATAGGACAAACGTCCAGAGTCGATGCATTGAACCAGGCTATTGAAAAAGCAAAGTCATTCGGGTTTGATCTTAACGGATCCGTTTTAGCTTCCGATGCTTTTTTCCCGTTTGCCGACAGTGTTGAAATAGCACATAAAGCAGGGATTACTGTCATCGTGCAGCCCGGAGGATCTGTCAGGGATCAGGAATCTATTGACTACTGTTCTTCAAATGGAATCGCAATGGTATTTACAGGAATCAGACATTTTAAACATTAAATTAATTAGCTCATATAATGGGATTATTTTCATTTTTAACACAGGAGATTGCAATTGATCTTGGCACAGCAAACACGATCATTATTCACGATGATAAAATTGTTGTAGATGAACCATCGATAGTGGCAATTGACAGGAATACCGGTAAGTTGATTGCAATAGGTGAGAAAGCGAGACAGATGCATGGTAAAACTCATGAAAACATTAAGACTATCAGGCCCTTACGCGACGGTGTAATCGCTGATTTCAATGCTGCCGAGTTGATGATAAGGGGAATGATCAAAATGATTAACAAAGGACCCCGCCTTTTTTCCCCATCACTTAAAATGGTAGTATGTATACCTTCAGGCAGTACCGAGGTGGAAATCCGTGCTGTTCGGGATTCATCAGAGCATGCCGGCGGACGCGATGTTTATATGATATATGAACCGATGGCTGCAGCAATTGGCATAGGTCTCGATGTTGAAGCTCCGGAAGGTTGCATGGTTATTGATATTGGCGGGGGGACAACCGAAATAGCTGTAATTGCACTCGGTGGGATCGTTTGTAATAAATCAATCAGAATCGCAGGTGATGGATTTACGGCTGATATTCAGGCGTATATGCGTCATCAGCATAACATTAAAATTGGCGAAAGGACTGCTGAAGATATAAAGATAGGAGTGGGAGCAGCTCTTCCGGATATAGAAAATCCTCCAGCGGATTTTGTTGTCAGAGGACCTAATATAATGACTGCTCTCCCGATCGAAATACCAATTTCTTATCAGGAAATAGCTTACTGTCTCGATAAATCTTTATCTAAGATAGAGGCAGCCCTTTTAAACGTTCTCGAGCAGACGCCTCCTGAACTT
>JADGPT010000102.1 GCA_017882345.1 Bacteroidales bacterium | reverse complement strand
TAGAGAAGCTTGGTAATCAGAAGCGAAATTAACACACAGCTTCTTCAGATGAATTGCTTAATGCCGGATAAGAAGGATCGATTTTCTTTTAATATCCGGCATTTTTTTATACTTTTCCACTTAAATATAAATTCCAACCCATGAAAAAAGTTTGTTTGCTAATCCTGGTTTTATCTCTGTCTGCTGCAACATTCATTTTAAGGGCACAACAGAGTCCATACGAATTTCCGTTTCGGAATCCGGCCCTCTCTTTTGACGAAAGAGTAAATGATCTTGTATCACGGATGACACTTCAGGAGAAAGCAAAGTGGCTGAGATTAATATTGAACCGCGTCAGTTCTCGATGATCAATAATAAAGCTAAACGGGTAATTGAGCCGGGATATTTTTCTATCTCGGTCGGAGGCAAACAACCCGGTTTTAAAGAATATCTCGATCCTAAGTTTACCCAGGTTCTAACCGGAAGAATAAAGCTTACAGGGAAGGAGGTTCCGTTTGCAAACTAAGCTCACGAACTCACACCCTTTCCTTGTGAATTTAGTCAGGAGGGTAAATTTATGTGAAAGAGAAACAGACAGTAGTAAGCTGTTGAATTTATTTTTTAACAAACCTAAACACTTTCACAGAATGGGGCGGAATATCAATATACATTGAATTCTCTTTCATAACAAAATCTTTATGTTCCCACAGATCTCTTATGAGGAAGTTTTCAATTGTAAGCGATGGCCCGCCTCTTGCGCTTCCGCCTCTCCTTCCTGAACTCGCCTGAGCCAGAAGAGCAAAGTCAACAAGAACTGTTTTTTTCTCGTCGCTTTTATTTAAGAGACATACAGCTTTTTCATTGTTTGCAAGTGGTTTTATCCAGATCTGATAATCCGCATTATCCCTGTAACAGGTTGCCGGTCTACCAAGTGTATCCTGGTCCAAAGCAATGATTTCTTTATTCATAAGGATAGATCTTGTTTCAGGAGTCATGTTCTGAAGATCATTTCCGGCAAGCAATGGGGCAGCCAGCATACACCAGAGTGAAAAATGTGTCTTGTACTCATCTGTGGTCATTCCCCCGTTTCCGACTTCCAGCATATCCGGATCATTCCAGTGGCCCGGCCCGGCATATCTGGTAAGATCTTTCTGCTGTGAAAAAATAGTGATCATACTATTCCATGAATCGGAAATATCTCCGGTGGTTCGCCAAAGGTGACCAACAGCACCAGCCCACTCCCATGGTTTGTTTGAACCCCATTCGCAAAGACTAAATACAATTGGTCTGCCTGCTGTATAAATGGCATCGCGCATGTTAGTGTATGAAGATTTGGCTTCCTGTGTGCCAGTATTACACCAGTCCTCTTTGAGATAATCGACACCCCATTTTGCATAAGTAAGTGCGTCCTGGTATTCATGCCCAAGTGCGCCCGGACGTCCTGCACAGGTCTTTGTTCCGGCACAGGAATAAATACCAAACTTCAGTCCTTTAGAATGAAGATAATCAGCCAGATATTTAATTCCGTTGGGGAACCGTTCCTTGTCTGCAACTATCTCTCCGTTCCCATCACGTGAAACCTGCCAGCAGTCGTCGATGATAATGAATTCATAGCCTGCATCTTTCATACCGCTACTGACCATAGCATCTGCCATTCCCATAATGAGACTTTCCCGCACATTACAGCCAAATTTGTTCCAGCTATTCCATCCCATAGGAGGCGTTTTAGCGAGATTGTCAAATTTCTGTGCATTAACACCTAAACAAAAGAATGTGATCAGTAACAAAAAAACAAATCTTTTCATAATGCAATTTTTTATTTTAACAATAAAATGAATATTAACTTTATTGAAATCAAAGGTATCCACTTATTTCAGCCTCTCAAAATTAATTCTTATAATGTTTGAAAAAATTGAAAAGATTTACATCTTTGATCTTAAGATCTGGAATAATTGAGGGATAATTAGTTTGATAGACCAGAAGAATTAATTTATTAATCGTTTATATCATACCAGAGATATTATAGATTGTTTTGTAAGCAGTGATTCTGTATTCAGCGTTACTGCCGGTTGTAGGTTTTAATTGTTGAAATAAACTGATATAATGCCGGAAGAAAACCATTTCCTTCAGAAGCGTGTAACTCTGTTTGACGGAATCTCTATTGTTGCAGGCGCAATGATCGGGTCAGGGATCTTTATTGTCAGCGCGGATATAGCCAGGAATGTAGGATCTCCCGGCTGGTTGATGGTTGTATGGCTCATTACCGGGATCATGACATTGATCGGTGCGATAAGCTACGGCGAACTGGCCTCCATGATGCCACATGTGGGAGGTCAGTATGTTTACCTGAAGGAAGCATATAATCCATTGATTGGATTCCTTTTTGGATGGACAACCTTCCTGGTTATTCAATGCGGAACGATCGCGGCTGTTGCAGTAGCTTTCGCCAAGTTCAGCGGAGTGCTATTTCCATGGATCTCAGAAAAGAATATACTTTTTAACCTGGGTCCTTTAAAGGTCAATAGCACGATGGTAATAGCCATATCTATGATCTCCTTTCTTACATGGCTGAACACAAGGGGAATTGTTACAGGAAAGACTGTTCAGAATATATTCTCTTCAACTAAGATAATTGCCCTTTTCGGGTTTATCGTAATAGGATTCTTTGTTACACGAAATATAAATTCACTGGAAATCAATAAAGATATTTTCTGGCATGCCAGCAGGATTGGCCCGGGAAATCAGTCAATTTCACTTGTCGGATTTGCACTTATTGCTGCAATAGGATCTGCTCTTGTAGGCTCATTATTTTCAGCTGATGCCTGGTATAATGTAACCTATATTTCGGGTGAAGTTATTAACCCAAAGCGAAATGTGCCATTAAGCCTCTTATTCGGAACCTTGATTGTTTCGGTCCTTTACCTTCTCACCAACTATGTTTATATTAAGATTCTTCCTCTTGCAGGTTCTCCTGATGGAACAGATGCATTAAGCCGTGGCATTCAGTACGCTACAGACGACAGGGTTGCAACATCGGCTATGAGTGTTGTTTTTGGAGATTCCGCGGCTATCATTATGGCAGTATTTATTATGATCAGCACTTTCGGGTGTAACAATGGTCTCATAATGGCGGGACCGCGTGTATATTATGCCATGGCAAAGGACGGTCTGTTTTTCAGAAAAGTGGGAGAGATCAACAAAAATGGAGTTCCCGGATTTGCACTTATAGTTCAGGGAGTATGGTCTGTTCTGCTTTGTTTATCAGGCTCTTATGGGAACCTACTTGATTATGTGGTTTTTGCAGTTTTAATATTCTTTACCCTGACTATCCTTGCAATATTTATTTTAAGGGTAAAACGACCTGATATCCCACGACCATATAAAGCATTTGGTTACCCCGTGATACCCGCACTCTATATTTTAACAACGATGACCATCATGGTGATCCTGTTGATCTATAAGCCTGATTATACCTTCCCTGGTTTAGGAATAGTATTGCTGGGAATTCCTGTATTTTACCTCTGGAGAAAATCTAATAAAAACCATAAGGAGTGTTCTATGCAGATGTGATAGTTATTATGCTGGTTAACATAAGAATTTATAGTGATTTCATTGTCCACGTATGTTTAAAAACTTTATATTTTTTGAAATTCTTACCTGCTTCCCATTAAATACGAGGGAAATTTAAAAATATATAGTTTGTTTAACATACTAATCGCTTAATAATTAAGAGTATTTATTGCTTAAATTACATGTATTTAAGCGGGTGTTAACCTGACTGAATATAAAATTCTGCAATCGGTTGCAAAATCTAAAATTTATTTCTAAATTTGGTTTTCACCAAACCTGATGATCATTAATTTCGGAACAGATGGAAATAAATACTCTTCATATTTTAAAAAATATGCCTATAAAATAGACTTAAAGAATAAAATTAGACAGGAAATGGTGTGACATCTACTGTAGTCAGAAGTTTAAATTGCTGATACTAAATATTCAAAAATTATTAAAACTTAGAACTATTTAATAATAGAATACCTAACCTGTAATAGTATGTAATACTAATTTAATTTAACTAAATTTTTATAAATTCTAATTCAATTTTTTTCGAATCAATTTAGCAAACTAATCTATTTAATCTATGAAAAAATTACTTAGAGTATTCCTGTTGCTCTTCTTCTTTGTTGCAGGTACCGCTGGTGCCTATGCTCAAAGAACAGTGACCGGAACTGTGGTTGACAAAGATCAACTACCAGTGATTGGAGCAAATGTTGTTGTGAAAGGAACTACTATTGGGGCAATAACGGATGGCCTAGGTAAGTATGCCATTGTTGTTCCCTCCACTGGAAACACCCTTGTTATCAGCTTTATTGGCTTCACTTTACAGGAAGTTCCCATTGGAGCCAGTTCCGTTATCAATGTCATTCTTCAGATGGAATCTACCACTCTTGAAGAAGTTGTTGTTATTGGCTACGGTACTGCCAGGAAGAGCGATATTTCCGGATCTGTTGTTTCAGTTAGCAGAGAAGAAATGTTGAAAAAAGCTCCTACGAACATTTTGCAAGGTTTAAAAGGATTAGCAGCGGGTGTAATAGTTACAGCACAAGACGGCGCTCCTGATGCGAACTCAGCCATTCGTATTCGTGGTGTTGCAACTATTAACGGTAGCGCCAATCCGCTGTATGTTGTAGATGGTGTACAGGTAGGTACAAACGCCAATTTTCTTAACCCAAATGATGTAGAGAGCATTGAAGTATTGAAAGATGCTTCTGCAACTGCTATATACGGTGCAGCCGGGGCCAATGGTGTTATCATGATTACTACTAAACATGGTACGGCAGGTGCTACACATATTACTTTTTCAGCAGACTATGCGATGCAAACTTTAGCCTCAACATTGGATGTTGGTAGTGTAGACCAGTTTGCAGCAAATGTACGTACAGCTCGCGCAAACGATGGTTCAACTATACAAAATCAAGTTTTCGCTGCTCAATATGACGGTCAAAGAAAGGACATTAACTGGCAAAAAGTAATGACACACACTTCCCTTAAACAACAATATAATCTTTCTGCTTCAGGAGGTACGGAAAAGACCCAGTCTAACCTCTCAGTAAGTTATTTGAATAATGACGGTGTTGTTGTAAATACAAATTTCAAACGTTTGACCGCACGTGCCAATGTAGTTAACAAAACGACTGATTTCATTGAGATCGGTGGTGACGTCAATTTTGTTCATTCAGAATCACACGGTAGTAACGCAAATTTCGGTAATAACGGTAACCTTTCCTCTCTCCGTGATATGGCTTACTATTGCCCGACTATGGATTATGTAGATGCGAATGGGAATTATGTGAGTCCTAACCCTAAAAATGCCAACGGAACATATGGCGCCGGTTATCAAACTACAACAGGTTATGATGGAGGTTCACCGACAAATATATTAGCCACACAGATGGAAAATAATGGTTTAAGTAGAAATAACCAAGTACTTGTCAGTGGTTATGTAAATATTAAGTTGTTTAAAGGTTTAACTTTCAAATCAATAGCCTCTTATAATTATTCCACAGGCAACTATGAAAACTTTTGGGGTAACGTACAACGTTATGAGCCAGACGGAGTAACAAAAATTACATTGCTCAATTACGATACACGTTATCAATTAAATATCAATAATTCCAATAATAACTCTCTTGCGCTAGAAAGTTATTTGACTTACAATTGGAAGAATGATATTCACAATTTGTCTTTGATGGCAGGTAATACTATAAGTAAAAGCTACGGAGACTATAGTAACGCTTCTGCTACTGATTTCCCGGCAGATAACATCCGCGATATCAGTTTGACCAGCGATAAAACTTCTATAACCGCTACTGGCGCTTATAACCTGCAAGTTCGTGGATTATCATACTTTGGTCGTGTCGGATATACTTTGAAGGATCGTTACATCTTAACGGGTACTGTACGTCGTGACGGTTCTTCTAACTTCGGTACCGATAACAGGTTCGGTACTTTCCCGTCAGCAGCTGCAGCATGGCGTATTTCTGAAGAGGATTTCCTGAAAGGCAATCCGGTTATCAGTAATTTGAAACTTCGTGTAGGTTGGGGACAGACCGGTAACTCAGGAGGTCCAACAGACAGATCTGTTGCCTCATTAACTTCAAATACTATTGCTTACTATTTTTATTCACAAAATGGAATTGCAGGTTTAGGTTCAACAGCTCAAACAGCTAACGGTTATATTACTCCATTAGTTGACCCCAAGTTGAAATGGGAGACCAATGAAACAGACAATATCGGTATTGACCTGGGACTATTAAATAGTACTTTGAATATAACCGCGGATTATTTCATCAGAACAGCTAAAGATCTGTTGTTGTATCAAACAATACGCCCTTCAGCCGGTAATCTCAATGTATATACTAACTACGGTGAAATTCAGAATAAAGGTATTGAATTCAGCGTAAACTATAAGAAGCAAATTAATAATGATTGGAATATCAGCGCCACATTGATAGGTTCAACCATTAAAAACAAAGTTATAAAGATGGGCGCTGATTTGTTTAATGCTAACACAAATGGTACAGGTGACGGTTCTAACGTAGGTGCAGTGGGAGCTACTTCCGGCACGCACTGGGACGGTCACTCGATCTGTCGCGAAGGTTATGCCGTAGGTTCTTTCTACGGTTATGAAGTAGAGGGTGTATTCCAAACTCAGGCTGAAGTTGATGCTGCCAACGCTGCAGCTGTGGCTGCCGGTCACAGTCTATACCAAATAGATAAAACCGGTCCCGGTGACTTTAAGTATAAAGACCTTAACGGTGATGGTTTTATTGATTCTAAAGATATGACTGTCTTAGGTAATGGTTTCCCTAAGTTAAACTACGGTTTGACCTTAAACGCTTCTTATAAGAATTTGGATTTTTCAATTTACTCTTATGGAGTATATGGAGCAAAAATCTATTCTTACTCGGCAATGACATTATCTAACATGTACTCAACTGATAACGGTACTATTCCTAACCTCTTAAAAGAGACATCAGCACAAGCCTGGACTCCGGATAATCATAGCAACACTCTTTCTAAGTTGTCAATCCTGGATTACAATCAAAACATGCGTGGTTCTGACGCGTGGATTAAAAAGGGTGATTTCTTTAAAATCAGTACTGTTCAGGTTGGTTATAATTTTAACAAGAACCTGTTGAAGTCAATACGCGTTGAAAGTGCACGTCTCTACGTTTCTGTTCAAAACTTATTCTGCTTCTCCAGTTACAACAAATATGGTGACCCTGAAGCCGGACAAGGAAGTGTGCTCTATACCGGTTTGGATACGGGCCGTTATCCTAACGCACGAATTTATTCAGTAGGTTTGAACCTGCAATTCTAATTGTATTACTAATTATAATTAAATATTATGAAAAATATATCAAAAATATTTTTTACAGTTGCAAGTGTGTTATTTCTGTTAGGAATAACCTCCTGCAAAAAGGACTATTTATCAGTAGAACACTCTTCCATTTTGCCTGCCGATCAAATGTTTAAGACTGACAAAGACGCTTTGGCCGGTCTTATCGGATGTTACGATTTGATGCTTCCGAGTGGAGACATCAATGGAGACGGAAACGGTGACTTCGACGGAGACTGGGGTTTTAAACCCAATCTGTTTGTAGGTGGCCACCCAACCATGGATACCCAGGCAACCGGATGGGATAAACAATGGAACTCACAATCTTGGGTTGCCAGTAGCCCTGAACTGTTGAGCGGTTGGCAACAAGCCTATGCAGCTATTGGTAATTGCAACACTTTTCTCGCCGGTCTTGCAACAGCAGATAAAATTACTCCTACTTTAAAAACTTCACTTGACGGTCAGGCCAGATGTATCCGTTCTTTCTTCTATATGTGGCTGGCAAAAGTATTCGGCCGTGTACCTATGTTGGCAACAGGCGAAACTTATATTAACACTCCGCAAAAAGCCCGTGCGAAAGATTTCACAGAAATGTGGGATTTCATCATTAATGATTTGACAACAGCAGTTGATGAACTTGACTGGAATCCATTGAATGGAGAATATGGACGTTGTACCAAAGGTTTTGCTCTTTCGTACCTGGGAGAAGCTTATATGTGGAAAGCATATCGTGTTCCTGATCAGGCTACAGCGAACTACACATTAGCCGCCGCCGCTTTATTACAGGTAATTCAGAGCGGTAAATATGAATTAAATCCTTCTTTCACCACTTTGTGGGATCCGGGAGCTGTCTGGACAAAAGAATGTATTTGGGAAGAGGTTCTTGACCAGGGTGTCCATTGGACTGGTGGAACTACAACCGATGCAAAGGATTGGGTAACATATTTTACAGCTTGCCCGGCAGTCGGTGGATGGGGTTCACTGTACCTCTCCTGGGAATGGTGGAGTTCATATGAAGCAGGCGATAAACGTCGTGATGCTTCGGGTGTTACCGCTGGCGTGCCGGGTATTGATCCTGCCTGGAAATCTGCCACAAACTATGGTTACAATCCATATCTGCAGCAAAGTATTATAACCAATGATGATGGAACACCCATTGATGCAACAAGGCATTATCATTTTATGATGGGTGGTGAAGCTGCTCCTGGCATCTGGTGTTTGAAAACATGGCGTACTTGCCGTGCAAACTGGCAAGCAATGTGGGGCCCTCAACAGGAATATTATAAACGATATTCGAATGTATTATTTGACTATGCAGAATGCCTGTTCCGTTTGGGTGGACAAGATAATATCGCCTGGGGCTATATTAATCAAATTCGTAACCGTGCGTTCGGTAATTTGGAGGTTGGTAAGAAAGCTGCTTTGACTGCAACTTATCTTCCTTATTATCAGCAAATTGCTCAATTTTACATAAGTAAGAACGATCCCGGTGTAACAGTGCCTACAACATATCCGCTTCCATTCAATGATGTTACAGTAACTGTTCCTGATGCACAGACTTATTATACTCAGGTAAAAGCTGATAAAGGTTATACTTCTCCGTTATGGTTGGTAGCTCTGGGCACGGAACGTCGTAAGGAATTCAATGCTGAATGGTGTCTTGCTCAGGATTTGATACGTTCCGGGTTTATGGAGGATCACATTACCCACGATCTTCCACAAGGGGTAGGTTTACCGAACACTGATCCTGCGGTAATAGATTCATGGCATACTTACCGTAGTTTTAATTATGATCCTGCAAAGATGGATTTCCCGATTCCAACTGATGAGTTGTTGAAAAACAAATTATGCGATCAAAATGCAGCTTACCAATAATGCAAAGAAATTAGATTACTTTTTTAGTAATGTAATGTTATCCTGACATTATGTAAAAATTGGAAGGAGGGTGTCTCAAAAGGCACCCTTTTTTATTTAATAGGATTATGTGTTCATTTCTTTTGCTCCTCCAAAAGAAATGAACCAAAGAAAAAGAGGCCTTTGGTTACTTTCTTTGTATCAAGACAAAGAAAGTAATATAGGGTTTGGGGTAAAGCCCCATTGACAATAACACCATTAGTTATATATTTGCTAATAAATCAATTCAGATGCCTGATTTAAGAAAACTGGTTTTCTTGTTTTCCCTCTTCAATATAATATTATTGAATATAAATTTGTATAGCCAGGAGGTACCTCAACCTGTAGACAATAAAGGCATATACGAATTTCTGGATGAACTTGCAAACATTCAAATAATTGAGATTAATTCAGCTGTAAAACCATATTCAAGACTATTTATATCGCAGCGCCTTAAAGAGGCAGAAGAAAAAAGAGAACAACTTAATTCTCGGCAACAGAAAGAGCTGGATTTCT
The DNA here is from genome assembly GCA_017882345.1 of Bacteroidales bacterium. Classification (GTDB taxonomy): domain Bacteria; phylum Bacteroidota; class Bacteroidia; order Bacteroidales; family VadinHA17; genus LD21. Next base: position 162 of record JADGPT010000102.1, on the reverse strand, counting down.
ACCTTATGGATTTCGGGAAGGAGCTTAATGCAGGCAAGGATTGGAAAAGACGCAAGGATCTCTTTTATTACAAGGATGATCTTTTTTCATTGACAATTAATCCTATTCTCGGAGGAGAGCTTTTTACCAACTCCTCAGGAAAAGCAACATACTGGCGTAATG
>JADGPT010000101.1 GCA_017882345.1 Bacteroidales bacterium | reverse complement strand
CTTGAGCGCCAGGTAGTTGATAAGCTTGAGTTCATGGATGAGAATGACTGGATCTTTGGTAAGAAAGTAATTATTGAAGGTGGAGACTCGCAAACTCTGCGTCCCGGTATGATTATTTCAGCCCGTAAATTAAGGGATGATAATTCCGTACTCAAACGTCGTGACCTGAAAGTTGTTGAAGCCAGAGATGCAATACCCGCTACTTCAAGTCAGGTTTTGCAGGGAATAACAAGAGCTTCGCTTCAGACCAAGAGCTTCTTCTCAGCAGCTTCTTTCCAGGAGACAACAAAAGTGTTGAATGAGGCAGCAATATTGGGTAAGATCGACAGACTCGAAGGACTGAAGGAAAACGTAATTGTAGGTCATCTTATCCCGGCAGGTACCGGTCAGAGACAATACAATGGTATTATTGTAGGTTCACTTGAAGAGTATGAAAACCTTGTTGGTGTTGAACAGGAAACTGTAGTTGAACCAGTTAAACAGGAATAATAATTGCCAGCTATGACAGATCCCAAGAATCCTACACAGATCAGTATTGAGCTGAACGAAGAAGTTGCTCAGGGAACTTATTCTAACCTTGCTGTAATAACTCACTCGGCTTCTGAATTTGTAATCGATTTCGTACGAATAATGCCGGGTATACCTAAGGCACAAGTCAAATCGAGGATAATTCTGACACCTGAACATGCTAAAAGACTTGTTGCAGCGCTTCAGGATAACATTGCCAAATATGAATCTGTTCACGGGACAATTAAAGAAGTCAAAGGATCAGGGCCGGCAATCCCCCTAAGTTTTGGAGGGCCTACAGCACAGGCATGAAATAAAAATTTACTTTGTCCGTTCTTAATAATAGAATAAGATTAAACTGAGATGAGAGGAAACACTTTAAGAAGAATTATTGTTGCATTGATTATTATTACCCCCATTTTTTCCTATACCGGCTGCAAGAAACAGGCGAAATGCGGTTGTGGAAAAGATGTTCTGCGTACAATTAACACTACATCAGCTTATATTTACTGGAGTACACCGGCCAGTATTTCTTTCCAGATAGTGGGAGATGCTTATTCAACTTATACTTTCTGCAACCCAACCGAGATGTTTCCAAACCTGGCTAATGCGAAATCTGGTGATATATTATTGGTATCAGGTCATGTTTACTGGGATTGCAATTATGTTTACCAATCCAGTAATTCTTCTTATCAGAGTCCTTATTATGTTTATAATGTTCAGGTTACCGGTCTGATTCTTGATCTATATGGGAAAAAGAAACCAACATCTGAAACTACTCTTAATACTACAAATCCTCAGAATTAATAAAATATCTTCTTTCAAAATCCCTGTTATCTGTAATTCAGGAAATTTTGTATATTTCTGAAAAATTAAACGATGTATCAGAACAACATTTCTTTTGCAGGCGCAGGAAGAGTTGCAGACGCTTTGTGTAAAGAGTTGTTTCGTTATGGCTACACGATAGATAAGATTGTTTCGGAAACTGAAGTCAGCGGTAAATCACTCGCTGATTCCTGTAACGCAGTATGGTCCTCAAACCTTGTGTTTCCCGATTCAACGAAGGTTATAATTGTAGCCGTTCCTGACCATAAGTTAAAAAGTGTTCTGAATAAACTCAAATGCCGGCCGGGAACTCTGGTAGCCCATACCGCCGGTAGTTTTGGACTCGATATCTTTCCTGAAAAAATTAAACATAAAGGGATCTTTTATCCTTTACAGACATTCTCAAAAAACAGGATGGTCATTTTCTCTGAGATCCCTTTTTTACTTGAGTCTTCAGATGATGAATCGTCTCTGATTCTCAGGAACATTGCAGAATCCATTAATGGGAAAGTTCATTTCGTTGATACTGAACAAAGAAGGATGCTTCATCTTGCTGCCGTCTTTGTCTGTAACTTTACAAATCACATGCTTACAGTGGGCAGGGAGGTGGCTTTAAAAGCCGGTTTCCCTTTTGAAATCCTTGCTCCTTTAATAAATGAGACCATTTCAAAAGCGATGGATTCCGGTCCTCAAAACTCACAGACCGGACCTGCTGTAAGACATGATAAAAATACGATTGAAAAACATTTGGAATTACTATCTTTCTCCCCGGAGCTACAAAGAATTTATAATGAGATGACCATATCTATAATTAAGTACTATAATACTTAAAGACAAAAGACAAAAGTAAAAAGACAAAAGGTAAAATAATGTTTCGCGTTTCTCGTTTCGCGTTTCCGCATGCCGCGAGCCGCAAACCGGAGAATTAGACAAAAGACAATAAGTAATCAAACATGGCCAATTTTAAAGAAGACCTTGAACAGGTAAAAGCATTTGTTTTTGATATTGACGGAGTATTATCACTACAGACAATAAACCTGAATTCTTTTGTCGTACCAAACAGAACTGTTAATCTTCGCGATGGCTATGCACTTCAGCTTGCTGTGAAAAAAGGTTATCATATAGGTATTATTTCGGGAAGCAGTTCAAAGGAGTACCAAAAGAGATTAAAGATACTTGGCGTAACTGATATCTACCTTAAAAGCCGTAATAAGCTGGATAATTTTAATACTTTTCTTAAAAAACATAACCTGAATAAATCTGACGTATTATTCATGGGGGATGATATTCCTGATTTTGAGGTAATGAAAGCAGCTGGTATCCCGGTTTGTCCCTCCGATGCTGACAGTGAAATCAAACAGATATCTTTTTATATCTCTGATAAAAAAGGCGGCGATGGATGTGTAAGAGACGTAATAGAACAGGTGTTACGGTTACATAATAACTGGATGGATTCAGACGCATTTACATGGTAAATTATGAAAGCATTTCTTAATCTGATCAGATGGCAAAACCTACTCATGGTTATCCTTACAATGGTACTGATGAGATATGCAGTCCTTGCTCCTTTAATAAGCAAGATCGGAGTAATATTAATTAAGGGCAGTGGTGAAGAAATCCCCATGTCGCTCCAATTTCCATGGTATGACTTTGTTTTACTTGTTGCTGCTACAGTCTTTATTGCAGCTGGCGGATATGTTATTAACGATTATTTTGACATTAAAACAGACCTGATAAATAAAGGGAAAGTAATAGTCGGTACAAAAATCCCCCGACGTCGGGCAATGATGTGGCATAATATTTTTAATATAGCAGGGGTGTCGATAGGTTTTTATATTTCCTATATAGCCGGGTATATATGGTTAGGAACATTATTTCTGGTAGTTTCAGGGTTACTTTACTTTTATTCTGCAAGTTACAAAAGACAGTTTCTGATAGGAAATATTGTTGTAGCGGTTATTACTGCAATGGTCCCATTGCTGGTAGTTTTTTTTGAATGGCCGGCATTATATAAATACTACACATTAAATGCAATTTCACTTCCCAAAATTAACTTTATTGTCTATTGGGTTGTAGGATTCGCCCTTTTTGCATTTTTGACTAATCTCATACGAGAGATAATAAAGGACACTGAAGACTTTGAAGGAGATGTAGCTTATGAAAGAAATACTATCCCGGTTGTAATAGGGATACTTTCTTCAAAAATAGTTTCATTATGTCTCATCATTATTACTATAATTCTGCTTTACCTTACCTGGCACTTTTTTATTAATGATACCATAACACTGATTTACATCACAGTTGCTATTGTTATTCCTCTTTTATATGTCATTTACAAACTGGTTATAAGCAAAGATCGAAAGCAGCTTCATTACGCGAGCAGCTTAATGAAAATAGTAATGATTACCGGTGTACTTTACTCTGTCGTAGTAAAAGTAATACTGACCTGGAACCTCTTCTGATGATAATTGACAAGCTCAATGCCTTTAATATAATTCTTGCTTCCCGATCACCGCGAAGGCAGCAACTGCTTCGTGAACTGGGACTTAAATTTGATGTTGTAATTAAGGATTATGAGGAGACTTTTCCGGAAGGACTTAACGGAGAAGAGATTGCAAGGTATGTAGCATTTAAAAAGGCAGCATCATTTGAAAACGAAATATCGGATAATGAGATAGTTATTGCTGCTGATACAATTGTATGGTGTAACAATAAAGTACTTGGGAAACCTGTTAATCAGGAAGATGCATTTGCGATTCTAAAAGAGATATCCGGAAACACTCATGAAGTTATTACTGGTGTTTCTCTTCGTTCTAAATCTAAGGAGTTAACCTTTTCTGACTCAACAAAAGTTACTTTTGAAACTTTCACAGATGAGGAAATCTATTACTATATCGATAAATTTAAGCCATTTGATAAAGCCGGAGCGTATGGTATTCAGGAATGGATAGGCATTTTGGCATGTAGCCATATTGATGGATCGTACTTCAATGTGGTCGGGTTACCTGTGCAACGACTTTATAAAGAACTTCAACGATTCATTTTGGTGTAAGACAAAAGACAAAAGTAAAAAGACCGAAAGACTGCAAAACTGCTTAGTATAAAACAAAAGATTATGGCCGCTATACTCAGGATGGTGAAGTGCCTGTTTGTTTATAGCTGATAACCATACAACAGGGGGTAATTCAGGAAGTCCGGTCATAAATGCGGAGGGACAACTGATAGGAGTTAACTTCGACAGGGCATGGGAAGGTGTTGCCAGCGACCTTTCATATAATCCTGAACAAAGTCGGAATATCAGCCTCGATATCAGATATGCTCTTTTTTTAATTGACAAATTTGCAGGAGCGGGGTATTTCAGTGTTCGCCTTGTCTATTTCGTTATTGGATCTGTTAATCCTGTTTTCAGAGGTTTCGATAGAACTCTGAACTTTTTTCTCTTTATTATTGCATTAGCAATTAAGAACTGCAATATGTTTAACAAAAGATATTTTTAGGGTTACCTGATCGCTACAAAAAAAGGCTGCTCTTTCGAGACAACCCTTTTTTTAACAAATTTTTCAATTATTGGTTAGGGAGTAATGAGTTTATTCAAACTAAGTTCTCCAGAAGGAATTGGCCAGATATAAGCGATACTACTTGCTGTAATAGCACCAACATTACCCATGGTCAGACCATCTTTTGCCGGAATATCCAATCCAAGCCTCATCAGATCGAATGAACGCACACCTTCGCCAAGGAATTCAAAATTTCTTTCCTGGAGAACTGCTATATAGAAAGCTGCAGGTGATGCAAAGCTGGCAAGCGTGTATGCGCCGGTTGGATATGACCGTGTCCTTACCGCATTCAGAAGGTCAACAGCACCCTGTGTTACAGCAGCGCCGCTGCGCACAAGAGCTTCAGCACGACTCAGAAGAACTTCTGCGTACCTGATAACAGGACACCAGTCAGACAGTGTTGTTTGGTGAGTGTATTTAGACAGGAAATATTCATCAGGATTCCCAGCCGAAGTTAACTTGACCATACTGCTTCTTCTTATATCCGTCGGATCCATTGCAGCATATACGGGGCTTGTGGCAATCAGATATACGGATTCGCCCGATTCTGAACTAAAATACCAGGTTATGGCACTCTGCGCGCCTCCGTTGTTTATGTCAGTATTCGGCATTGAGAAGATGGATTCCTTAGTCGTATAAGTGGTCCATATTGCAGCCCAGCTGGTGCTCAAAGCATTTGCCACCCCTGTTGGGGCAACAAAAGGAGCGATGACTGGAACAATCTTCGCAGATTCAGTGACAACGCCAGCCCAATCGCCTTTGGTGAGTAAAACTCTCGTTTTAAGAGCTATAATGGTATTCTTATGAATTCTTGTTGTGTTCAAATCAGCAGATTCATAGGAATCAATTGCCAGTGGCTCAGCAGTATTCAGGTCGGCAAGAATCTGGGTGTAAACTTCATCTACAGTGCTCCTGGCAAGGTCGTTACCTACCGCAGATTTTTCAGCTTTAATCCTGAGAGGTACACCGGGATTGGCACCCGAATTCTGAACATATGGTTTGGCGTATAAACGAACCAGATCGAAGTAACACATTGCACGAAGAGTAAGTGCTTCACTAATGTACTGGTTATACTCATCCTGTGTGATCTTACCAGACAGTTTATCGCCATCCCAGTTTGTCTTCAATCCATCCATAAATACGTTGATAACATTAATTGAAGCATAGATTTGGTTCCAGATGTCATTAACTTCCATCGTGGCTGAAATCTCTAAATGGTTCCATGTGTTAAAGTTGACATAAGCATTATTGCTGAGAGGAATAAAATTATCGCCTCTCATATCGCCAACAGACTGGTATCTTCCGCCAAGGTACCATCCGCTTTTCACTGCTGCATACATTCCGTTTACCTGTGCTACTATCCGATCCTTGTTATCAAACACCGAAAGATCGGAGAGATATGTCTGAGGAACCGGATCGAGGAACTCTTTAGAGCACCCGATAGTGAGCAATAGCACAAATGCTACTGATATTTTTAATATATTTCTCATAATCATTTCTTGTTATTTAATTAAAAATTAATGCTTAAACCCATTGTATAAGTTCTGGCCTGTGGGGCAGAGTTCCTGTCTACACCTGGTGAAAGGTTACTGTCACCGTTACTAGATATTTCAGGGTCGGATCCGGAGTACTTTGTAAAAGTATACAGGTTAAATATCTGTGCATAAACCCTGATACTCTCAATATTAGTAACAGACGGAAGTTTCTTGAATGTATAACCTGCAGAGATGCTTCTTACCTTCATATAATCGCCTTTTTCTATCAACGACGATTGAGGAAGTGAATTATGCCCATTAGATATATTATCACCCCAGAAAGGTTTTGCAATATCGGTTACATCACCCGGCTGTTTCCAGTATGTCTCAGCCACCTCAGCAGAGTTATTCCACCATCTCTGGTCTCTCAGACCTGCTTTAGTTCCATTGTATATATCGAATCCAAGGGCATAGGTAAGGTTAAGTGAAAAATCAAAATTATGGTAAGTCACGTTATTATCGATACCTCCAAAGATTTTCGGGATCCCTGACCCCATTATTTTTCCATCGGTTGACTGGCTGATTGCCGGTGCATTTCCTGAACCATCCTTGTACTTCCACCTGTCATCTCCGGAATTCTCATAGTAGAATTCCACTTCATTTCCATCTTTATTCACAAAAATTCTTCTGCCTGTTTGAGGATCCACACCACGGGTCTCAACAACAAATAATCCTCCAACCGGTTGGCCTACTACAGTCTTATTTGTAATTTCAAGCCCACCTGTATATCCAAGTATTTCATCTACACCTGGAGCCAGGGCAGTCACCCTGTTTTTCAATGTACTGAAATTCACCGTTGTAGTCCATGAAAAATTTGGCTTTGAAATGTTATAAGAAGTAATTGATATTTCGGCACCGGTATTGTACATCGACCCTACGTTGGCTGGAATTGTACTTCCGGGAATACCTTTTGAAGGTGACTGAGGTACTGATAGAACAAGACCGTTTATATTGTTATAATAGTAGCTAATCTCAGTCTGAATTCTGTCTTTAAGAAGGCTGAAACTTATGCTACCGTCATATTTATCGCTTGTTTCCCATTGCAGATCGGCATTACCTGCCTGTGAAAATGCAAGTGTAGCAGAATTAGCGTAAAGCCCTGATCCATACAGGAACAGAGAACTGAAATCACCAACTGCCGAGATATTACCAACGCGTCCGTAGCTTGCTTTAAGCCGGATATCTGAAAATACTGAACCTGTTGCATCAGAGATAAATTGTTCATTCGATGCATTCCACATAGCTGATGCACCATAGAAAGTACCAAATTTATTTCCTTTTGCCAGTCCCGAGAATCCGTCACGGCGAACACTACCTTCAACAAAGTATTTCTTATTATAATTGAAGTTGACACGGCCGAAATATGATAAGTAGTAGTTTTCACCCATTCCACCAGAGCTCATTGTGAGATTTGACCATGCACCCTGGTAGGTTTTAAAGAACGGGTCATTGACATTATATTTTTCACCTTGCCAATTACTATCAACAGTACGCTGTTCCTCAACACCGGCAAGAAGCCCGATATTATATTTCTCAGCAAGTGTGGTGGTATAGGTGGCAGTATTCGACCAGTTCCATCTGCGGAATTTTCGGTTATTAGCTCCTACGTCACCATTGGGGTCATATCCATCGCCATTTATCGGACTAAGATACCAGGTTTGTTCTGAAGTCAGGTTGTCTATTCCGAACTGTGATTTTAGTTCCAGCCCTTTAAATGGAGTTATGCTGCCATAAAGGGTTGCCAGGAGCCTGTCGGTTTCAGTGGTGAATTTGTTTTCCTTTAGAACAACAACGGGATTTGGGTAACCAAGATTACCAAAAGGTTCACCCATTCCTCCAATACCAGCTTGATAAATATTGAGGGTTCCATCATTTTTATAAACAGGCAAAACCGGTGGCAGAACAAAAGCAAGACGCGCTGCTGTTCCAGTGGCATAGTCTGAACCTATCTGCGGTGCGGCGTTATAACCATTTGTGTAGGCTATATTTGCACCTATCTTAAGATACTCGTTTACTTTCTGGTCAATGTTGAGCCTTGCATTTTTCCTTTTGAAGGCATTAGTTCTCACCATACCCGCCTGGTCTAAATAACCAATCGAAAGGAAATAGTTGGTATTTGCGTTTGAACCAGAAATAGTAAGTGTATGGTTTTGCTGCAAACCTTTGTGGTAAATTTCGTCAGCCCAATTGGTAGATATAGGATTGCCGTTTGCATCTTTTAGCTGAAAAATCGGATCAGCAGAGGCGCCAAGCATGTTGACCCTTGCCGCATTCTTTTCATCAATGTACTGTGCAGCATTCATTACCTTGAAAAGGTGGTAGGGCTCAGTAACTCCTACATAACCATCATAGGTAATTTTGGTCTTTCCACCTGATCCGTGCTTGGTTGTAATAAGAATAACACCGTTGGCTGCACGTGAACCATAAAGAGCAGTTGCTGAGGCATCCTTAAGAATGTCCATCGAAGCAATATCGGAAGGGTTGATATCGGAAAGTGGGTTGGAAGCAGCTGTTCCTCCATAGTTTCCGGTTGCGACAGGAACACCGTCAACAACAATAAGTGGATAGGAACTTCCGGATATTGAGTTGAATCCCCTGATCCTGATAACCGGAGGGTTATTCAATACACCATTAGGCATAGTAATTGAGACACCGGCGGCTTTCCCCTGAAGCGCCTGATCAAAACTCTGGACCGGAACATTCTTGATAGCGTCACCTTTTACTGATGCAATAGAACCTGTAAGGTCACGTTTCTGTTGTGTACCATAGGCAACAACAACAACCTCCTCAACATTATACAGGTCTTGTTTAAGGACGATGTCGATTCTGGTTTTGTTCTCGATTGGCACCTCCTGGGTAATATACCCAATAAAGCTGAATATCAGAGACTTTGCACTGGAAGGTGCTAAAATGGTAAACTTACCATCTGTTCCTGTAATCGCACCGATAGTGGTTCCTTTTACAGAAACATTGACACCCGGCAATGCCAGTCCGTCTTCAGAACTGGTTACAGTTCCGGAAATTTGCACTGTCTGGGCCATAACAAGAGAACCTGTTAATAGCAACAGTGAAAAAAGCATAAGGATTTTTTTCATACAATCAAGTTTAGGTAAAAATAGGTTTATAATCGGGGCACAATATATTAATTTATCTTATACTATAATACTAATTATTAAGAAAAGATATATTCAAAATGATAAATAGTACTTAAATATGCCATCTGAATTAAATATATTAAGGATTATTTCTTATAAAGTTACAGTTTAGAATTGCGAATCCTCGCAATTGCATCGGCCTTTTGAACTGCACCCTCGTATTAAAGACAGGTCTGTATGTTTAACTAAACGCCTGAGAAACTTATACAATACAGCAAATACTTGTCAACTGCGGCATAACGAAGAGAGAGTATTCTTAGAGAAAAAAAGAGGAGAAAAAAGAAACGATTATTGATTAGAACCGGATCGTATATTTTACTTTTACGCGAGCTTCATAGACTTCAGGACTGAAACGGTCAAGAGGATCGATTATAGGGGAATTAAAAGTGAAAA
>JADGPT010000010.1 GCA_017882345.1 Bacteroidales bacterium | reverse complement strand
ACCACATCAGCCCATCCGGTGATTTCCATCGGCATCGTATCGACAGATACGAGCAGGTCGAGGTTCTGAATTGCTTTCAGAGTGTTTACCTGATCGGGAATTGATGATACCAGGTTTGTTGCGTTAACGATCCACCCTTTAATTAATAAACCTGGCTTGTTGTCAGGAATTGAAGCATCAATCAGAGCATTTGAAACAGGAGAACTTGCAATAGGAAATTTACCCGGAAATGCGTCTGTCCAGCTTTTTTTAGGTTCAGGGTATTTGGGTATTTTAGCTGAGGGAACATCAAATTTTGCAGGTCTGTAAAAACCTCCGCGCCTACCCCACGATCCAAGCAGTGCGTTTAAAATCGCAATTGCACGGATCCTTTGTGTATCATCGCCGTACCATGTAACATGTCGTCCGGGGTGGATCAGGACAGAAGGACTCGCATCTGCCATCTCTTTTGCAGTTTTGCGTATCTTGTCCGGAGGTATAGTTGTTATCCCGTAAGCCCATTCAGGAGTAAAATCCCTGACATGTTCTTTCAGTTTATCAAACCCGTTACAATATTTTTCGACGTATTTTTTATCGAAGTAATCATTATAGATTATTTCATGCATCCATGCCAGAAGCAATGCAATGTCGGTCGAAGGTTTAATAGGAAGCCAATATTTTGATTTCCCCGCAGCAGTTGAGAACCTTGGGTCTACTGTAATTATTGTGACTCCTTTATCAATTGCATCAGACATTTCCTGAATCTGACCGTTATGCATATTCTCACCAATATGTGATCCTATCAGTACAAGACATTTTGTGTCGCGGATATCAGTAATTTCAGGAGAATAAACTTCCTCTCCAAATGTCGCAAGAAAGGCCTCATCTCTTGGTCCGCGGCATTGTGCGTAGGATGGTTCAGCGATATTCGCTGAACCATACGCTTTTAATAAATTTGTAAAATAGGCACTGCCTGAACCATGTGTGAATAGCGCCATACTTTCCGGACCATATTTTGAAGAAATATTCTTCATTTTGCCTGCAATATAATCCAGGGCCTCATCCCAGGATACCTCACGAAAGACCTGTTTGCCACGTTCTTCAACCCTTATCAGTGGTGTTTTCAGCCTGTCTTCATCATAATACATTCCTACACCGCCTGTCCCGCGCGGGCAAAAACGACCGTTACAATGCTGATCTTCATCATTTCCAATGATTTTCCAGATTTTGCCCTCGGAAGTTTTGTAAACCCATCCTGCACATTTCCAGAAGCACACTTCACAGTAAGTAGGTGTTCTCTTTAGATCTAATTTGAGTTTTTTTACTTCATCGGGGGAGGAAAATAATTTTGTAGCACCAAATGTTCCTTTGGTCATAGCCAGGACACCGACTCCCATTGCCGAAATTTTAATAAAATCTCTCCTGCTCGTCATTCATTAAGTATAATAACATCCCAAAATTAGGTAAAAAATTTTAAGCTTGTATTCACGTATTTATATAAATAAATATATTGATAAGCAGAGAGATTAACTACCTTCTGTTAAATAATTAACAGTCTGATAAATGCTAGTTATTTAGAATTTGTATAAATTACACAAACCAGTTTAGGGTGCCCCGGGTAATATCCACATTCCTATTAAATGGGATTAAAACAGAGGAGTTTTCGAGACATGCTTCACCGAGCGTTATGAGTTTTTAAAGTAAAATCTCTTCCTGTTTTGACAAATGAATAGTTAAACCTAATTTTGAAGACTAATAAAAAGAAATATCATAGTCCGGTAAATGAGCGAGCTTGAAATATATTTTGACCAGTATCGACGGAATATCATTGGTATTGATGCAGAAATTGAAACACCTGACGGAAAAAGGAAACTTATTTATGCAGACTGGGTAGCAAGCGGCAGACTATACTCACAAATAGAAAAACGGATTTCGGAAGAAATCGGCCCGATGGTAGGCAACACCCATTCTGTTTCTACTGCTACGGGGAAAGCAATGACTGATGCCTATCATCTCGCGCAGAAAATTGTCAAGCGGCATGTTAACGCCAATGATAATGATATTCTGATCTTTACCGGTACAGGAATGACCTCTGCAATTGCCAAACTCCAGAGACTACTTGGATTAAAAGTTCCGGAACAGGCCATTAAATACTGTTCTTATTCAAATGGAAATTACAATAACTGTAAGGACATACCAAATGCTAAGCGTCCGGTTGTTTTTTTAACTCATACAGAGCATCATTCGAATCATACGTCCTGGTTTGAAACCCTTGCTGATGTTGTTGTTTTGGAACCATCTTCTGATCTAACGGTTAATCCTGATGCATTGCGCAAAGAGATAGTTAAGTATAAAGACCGGCCATTACTGATAGGATCTTTTTCTTCCTGTTCCAATGTAACCGGTTATTTCCCTCCATACTATGAACTGGCAGAGATTATGCATGAGCATCATGGGTATTGTTTTGTAGATTTTGCTGCCTCAGCTCCGTATGTCGATATTGATATGCACCCTGCTGATAAAATGCGTCAACTTGACGCGATCTTTTTCTCCCCTCATAAGTTCCTTGGGGGTCCCGGTAGTGCAGGAGTCCTGATTTTCAACAAAGAACTATACAAAAATAATATTCCTGACAGCCCCGGAGGAGGTACTGTAAAATGGACAAACAGATGGGGTGGCTACAGCTATATTACCGATATTGAAGTAAAAGAAGATGGAGGGACTCCGGGATTTCTTCAGGGGATCAAAACTGCCCTGGCTATCTCACTAAAAGAAAAGATGGGCACCTCAAACATAAAACTGCGTGAGAAAGAACTGATTGACATAGCATTCAATGAATTATCCTCTATAGAAGGACTTCATATACTTGCTCCCAATGTAACAGAAAGACTCGGGGTATTCTCATTTTATATTGATAATATACATCACAACCTTTTTACAAGTCTTCTTAACGACCATTTTGGGATACAGGTAAGAGGAGGATGTTCCTGTGCCGGTACCTATGGTCATTTCCTTTTAGACGTTGATATTAAAATGTCGAAAGAGATAACAGATAAAATTGATGCCGGAGACCTTTCAATGAAGCCTGGCTGGATAAGATTATCACTTCATCCTACTATGACCAATGCTGAGTTATTATTTATTATAGCTGCTATACGGCAAACAGTTGAAAAAGCAGAGGTGTGGAAAAAAGATTACTGCTATGATCGCCATACTAATGAATTCTCTCACTGCAAATTCTCTGAAATGAACAAATCCATTTATTCAGACTGGTTTAAATTAACCTGATAACTCATTACACATAAGTGTGTACAACTTTTTATTAGAACAAAAAATCCGTGCCAGATCGAGTCAATCCATATGAAACAATGACAGTATCGGATGTTTTATCTGATTTTAAAGTACAGGCTGAAGCTGGTCTTTCAGATAAAGATGTAAAAGAACGACAAATCAGGTATGGTCTTAATGAAGTTGTTGAAAAAAAACAACGAATGGTTCTGTTGTTTCTGAAACACTTTTGGGGACTTACAGCCATTATGTTGGAACTAACTATTATTATTTCTTTTTTACTCAAAAAATATGTAGACGTATATTTAATCGGAGGGTTAATGTTGTTCAATGCCATTATTGGCTTTGTACAGGAAAGTAAAGCCGCCAAAACAGTGGCTGCATTAAAGCAAAGTTTGCAGGTGCTTGTACGCGTTCTTCGAAACAATAAGTGGGAACAAGTTACCGGAAACCAATTGGTTCCAGGAGATATAATACGAATACGGACCGGAGATTTCATTACGGCTGATGTTAAAATAATCAATGGAATAGCCGGAGCAGATCAATCAGCACTTACCGGAGAGTCAATGCTTCTTAGCAAAAAAGAGGGTGACATGTTATTCTCAGGATCAGTCATTAAAAATGGTGAGTGCAATGCAGTGGTCACAGCAACAGGGATTAATACATTTTTTGGTAAAACGATCCAATTGGTGCAAATGGCCAAACCACGACTTCATATGGAAGAAGTTGTAGCCAGTGTGGTGAAGATATTATTTTTAATTGTTCTGGTATTTGTTGGTATCACTATTGTTGTTTCTTTATTGCGGGGGGAAACCATTCTATCCATGCTCCCATTAGTGCTGATTTTACTGGTAACAGCTGTTCCAGTGGCTATGCCAGCCATGTTTACTGTAAGTATGGCAAAAGGGTCTCAGCAATTAGCTACAAAAGGTATTCTGGTAAGCCGTTTAAGTGCCTCAGAAGATGCAGCAACAATGACAACACTCTGCATTGACAAAACAGGGACAATTACTCAAAATAAATTATCTGTACAGGATATTAGAACCACAGAGAATTTTACTCCTGAAGATATTTTAAGGTATGGGGTACTGGCTTCTGTAGCAGCAAATAATGATCCGATCGATATGGCATTTCTTCAAAAAGCAGAGGAAAATAAAATAGATAATTCAGGTTACAGGCAAATCACCTTCATTCCTTTTTCAGCAGTTATCAAAAGAACCGAAGCGATTGTACAAAAAGACGGTACCCAGTTTAAAGTAATGAAAGGTGCCTATAATACAATAAAAGGTTTATGTAACCTGCAACAACCTGATCTTGATATGACTGTCGATACCTGGGCTTCAAAGGGATATAAAACAATTGCTGTTGCTATTCAGAAAAACAATATTACAACTTTTGCAGGTATTTTGGCTCTCATCGACCCACCACTAAAAGATTCTTCGAAGATGATAGCCGGAATAAAGGAATTGGGAGTAACTATAAAAATGCTCACAGGCGATGCACTTCAGATTGCTAAAGAGATAGCTACCCAGGTAGGAATTGGGAATGACATTGTTCCTGCGGGATTGTTAAGGGAAAGGCCAGATGGTGGCGACAGTCATACCATTATTATTGGCCACAACGGATTTGCAGAAGTGTTACCCGAGGATAAATTTACCATCGTCAAAACCTTACAGCAGCACAAAGAGATTACAGGTATGACAGGTGATGGTGTTAACGATGCACCAGCATTAAAACAGGCTGAAGTAGGGATTGCAGTCAAATCAGCTACTGATGCAGCCAAGCAAGCCGCCAGTGTAGTTTTATTGCATGAAGGACTAGAGAGCATTATTAACCTTATAACCGTTGGTCGTACAATACATCATCGCATA
The DNA here is from genome assembly GCA_017882345.1 of Bacteroidales bacterium. Taxonomy (GTDB): domain Bacteria; phylum Bacteroidota; class Bacteroidia; order Bacteroidales; family VadinHA17; genus LD21. The sequence continues at coordinate 27,065 of JADGPT010000010.1, read as the reverse complement.
ACCAATTGGGTTGTAAGTAAAATTTCAAAAACCTTGTTCACCGTTCTGTTTGTATGTGTTGCTTACCTTGTAACCGGGAAATTTGTGGTAGGTGCATTTGATATGGTTTTATTATTATTTATAATCGATTTCGTAACTCTTACATTATCAACCGATATCGTAAGCTGGTCAAAAAAACCGGAAACCTGGAATATAAAACCCCTGGTTAAACAAGGTTTTATTTTAGGATTGTTGCTTACTGTAGAGGCATTGGTATGGCTTTATATCGGCAAGAAATATTTTGAGATTACGGACCTAAAACAATTGCATTCATTTGGTTTTGCAACTCTGTTCTTTGCCGGGATCTTCAATATATTTGTTGTACGCACACCGATCCGATTTTACAAACAACCTATTGGTAAGAATTTACTGTTTGCAATAATAGCTGATATAATACTGGCCTGCACTATTATATTGCTGGGATTACCCGGATTCACAACGTTACCAATCGTTGTAACTGTCAGTAGTCTTTTTTATTTTGCTGTTTGCAGTTTCACTCTTAACGATTGGGCAAAACTAAAGTTAACCCATTGATAATTTCATTAAACAGTTGGCTATTATCAGAAAACATACTCAACCAATCTAAGAAACTCCAGCATGTGACTTATAAAAATATTTTCCTGTTATAAGTAATCCTGCAAAAACGAAAAGAGCAAATACCAGGCTGCTTACTGAAAGCTGCATTCCTCCTGAAAGTATGTGACCACTTGTGCAGCCACCCGCCATTCTTGCGCCAAAAATCAGGATAAATCCACCAATGAATGACCAGATGAGTCTTTTTGAAACATTATTACCCTTATATTTTTTCCAGTTACTGTGAATAATTGTGATTTTGAATTCTTTCCGTAATATCGATATCACAAAGCCGGAAATAAAAGCGCCAATTAAAAACACAAATTCCCAGCGTCCGGCTTCCTGAATTTTTGAATAGTAATTGTTGCTGGTATTGCCTGTAATCAGGTCAGCTACAAACGGATATGCGGTAGATGCTCCTATTATACGATTTGAAATAACTGAAAGAAATACTACTGCATTTAAAATGGCTAATCCTATACCTGAATATAACCATTTGTAATCCGGAGCGTTTTCTACTTTATTCAATCGAAAAGCTGCCAGGATAAATGCCGCACCAATGATAATATCCAAAATATAAAAAATGAATCTGTGATTCCCGGTGAGGGTAAATAAAGAATTACTACCCAGGTCAGGACCCAGAATATTTTGAATTGAAGGTAATAATATAGTGTAAACAAAACCACCAACCAGGGCGCCTGCTATTCCCACCAGAGCATCTACTGAACCTTCACCAAGTGAAATAGCCAATGTTCCCGGACAGTATCCTAAAATTGCCATCCCAACACCAAAAATAATTCCACCCAAAGCAATTCCTCCTAATAAAAATGGCTTTATATGAAAGGAAGCAAATCCAAGTCCGATTTCAATGGCTATAATCATTGCTCCTACTCCTATTGCAACCGCGATAGCTTTAGCAACGGCAAAGTTTTCAAGTGTTGCCATTCCACTTATTACATTGTAACGGTTAAGTTTAGCATATTGCAGAATTGCACCGAACAAGAATCCCAAAACTAAAATCAATACATTCATATAACTTATTTTTTAAAAGTTAATAAAGAATAAAATTATTGAGATGCTATTTTGCTAATAAAACTATATGAGTTGTTAACGGGTTATTCGATATTTCATTAATAATTCTTAAGCCGGCTTTATTCGCCAAATGATAAATACCTCCATTAGCCACATAGCTTTTATAGTTTCTATAATGTTCATCACCTGCAATAAACTCTATTACTTCACTTAAATAGCTACCAAACCCTTTGGGTTTTGGAACAAGATAATCACCGATGATAATTTTATCGGCAACCCGGGCCATTTCATTCAGGAGATCTATTCTTTCTTCTTCATTAACTTCATGGATAACATAGGTAAGTATAGCGTAATCAAAATGTTTCTTTCCGTCGTTAATTACTTCATTCAGATTGTTATGCTGAAACGATATTTTATCATTTGGATGCTTAGTTAATGTAAGATGTGCCCTTTCTATATTCCTCTCCGACAGGTCTATCCCCAAAACAGATTCGCATTTATCAGCAAGAGCAAATTCTAAACGTCCTGTTCCACAGCCAATATCAATAATTTTTGAGTTTGGCTCAATCAGATTCTTAATTTGACCAAATAGCTTATCCTGATTTGGTGCAATAACAATGTCGTAAAACCATCCATCGTACCAATGATACTTATTTATTGTCATTGTAATCCATTTGAAATTATTTTTTAAAGATACCTTTTAAATATTTTGAAATAAAACATTGATCAACTGATTTTTGCTAACCACACCCGACTGTCTCCAGACCAGCTTGTCATTCACACGTTCTCCAAGTTCAGCTGCTACTTCATTTAAAACAGGAGCCATCATCCGGCAGGGTGCGCACCAGCTTGATCGTTCATTTTGTGTTCATTTGTTCAGACCGGCACTGTTGCAGAAAATTCTTTGTTCAGTATTGCTTTTATCTGGTCTTTACTCTGGATGCTGGAAGTAGCTTTTACCACCTTCCCGTTTTTGTAATAGATTGTAAATGGAATTCCCATAAAACCATCTACTTCAGGAATTGAGCGGATTACATGTGATTCAGGATTATCAAACTCCATATCATAGAACTTAACATGTTTATATTCTTCTTCAATTTCTTCGGCTATTCCGTAAACGGGAATACACATGGGACCCATGCGCCCGCAGATTACCATTACATTTTCGTTTTCGCTGATCGCTTTTTTATGATCAGAAGCTGATTCGATGTGTTTCAAATTTGTATACAACATGACTTTTTATATTTAAATTTACAATACAAAAATAGTGTGTATGAACTTATAAATATAGGATTTGAATGTTCAGCATTACAACTTACAGGCTGATTCCGGACAACTTTTAAATTGATTTAAATTAATAGCGTCAGGCATGCATTACTCTCTTATTAGGCATAATAACAGTCCGGTAACATAATTGTATTATCCACATATATGGATATTTCAAAATATAATAGAACAGATTGCTTGAATCTGAATAAATAATAATAATTTTGAGCCCTCAATTTGAACAGATCAGAAAGAACTATTTATTGGAAATGGTGTTTAATGAATAATTGTTAAAAGAAAACTTAAACCTGGAGGTCATAGAATGAGTTATATTGATACCGTATCAACGGATGTGTTAATAATCGGAGGCGGTCCATCCGGTTTAGCAGCTTCAATTCATCTGGCTGATATCTTAAAACAAAGAGGCCAGAGCAAAAAAATATTACTTATAGAAAAAGGTCGTTCAATCGGCAGTCACATATTATCAGGTGCAATAATTAAACCATCCGTTTTTAAAGAGTTGTTGCCTGAAGTGGATTTATCTGAGATTCCATTCAACGCTAAAGTCACAAAAGACAGTACAATATTACTTTCTGAAAAGAGCTCTATCGCGTTGCCATTTCACCTGCCCTACATGAGTAATAGTGGAAATTATACCGCCTCATTGGGCCAGATATGCAGATATTTAGCTCAGAAGGCAGAGGAAAAAGGCGTTGAGATATATACAGGTTTTGCAGTAGATGAGATTTTGTACAAAGACGGAAAAGTAATTGGTGCAAAAACCAAAGATACGGGTTTGGATCATCATGGAAACCAATTAGAAAACTTCCAGGCTGGTACAAGTATTGAAGCGAAGCTTACCATTTTTGCCGAAGGAACACGTGGCAGTCTGACCAAAATGCTAATTAAAAAGTTTAACCTTAACAAAGACAGAAATGAGCAGGTTTTCTCTTTAGGCTGTAAGGAATTATGGTCAGTTCCGGAAGGCAATATTGAAGCAGGCCGGATTTATCACACCATGGGTTATCCTCTCGATAATGATGAGTTTGGCGGAGGTTTCATTTACGGATTAAATGATAATAAAGTGGCTGTTGGCCTGGTTGTCGGACTTGATTACCAAGACCCTTCATTCGATGTTCATGATGCATTCCAGATATGGAAAACCAGTTCTTTTGTTTCTAAGATTTTAAAAGGTGGCAAATTGGTGGAATATGGGGCCAAGACACTTCCTGAAGGAGGTCATTATGCTATTCCAAAATTATTTGTCGACAATGCTCTAATCGTTGGTGATAGTGCAGGGTTGGTTGCTATGCCGGCATTAAAAGGCATACACCTGGCAATCAGATCCGGAATGTTAGCCGCACAAACAACAGCCGACGCCTTGTTAAACAACGACACATCGGAAAAAAGCCTTCAACAATATGAGAAACTGATAAATAACAGTGCTATTTATAAAGAAATGTATGCTGTTCGTAATTTCAGACAAGGATTAGCGAAAGGTCTGATTATTGGAGGATTACATTTTGGGACTCAATTAATAACCGGTGGAGCTGGTTTCTTTGGCAGACTGAGATCCCAGGCCGACTATAAGACCACACTTAAAGTGAGCGAACTTAAAAAGAGACCTTTTAAAGAGCGCTTTAAAGGCAAATTGGAGTTCGACAAAGTTTTGACATTCGATAAATCAACCGATGTTTACCATTCAGGAGTATACCATGATGAACAGCAGGTTGTGCATCTTCAGATTAACGACAAAGAGAACTTCGCTGCTGTTAACATTGAACAATACGGAGCACCTGAGCAATTCTGTTGTTCGTCAGAGGTATATGAACTTCATGTCAACAAAGCCGGTCAGAAAGAGCTAAGAATTCATGCCGAAAATTGTATGCATTGCAAAACATGCGATATAAAATCTCCGGGAAAAGGTATTACCTGGGTAGTACCGAATGGCGGTAATGGCCCTGATTTCCTAAATATGTAACATAAAAAGATACAGTAATAATGGCTTTAACAATAATAAGTTTAATAAAACAAGTGCCACTCCCCAGCGAAATGAGAATGGGAGAAGATGGGCTGATGGACCGGACAAAAGCAAAATCAATTATTAATATTGATTGTCAGTTTGGTATGGAAGCCGGATTGCAACTCAAAAAACAATACCCTGATGCAAGATTAATCGTCTGCTCAATGGGTCCTGGTTCATTTGAGACCTCACTGAGAACTGCAATTTCAATGGGCTATGACGAAGCATTCCTGTTATCTGACCGGAAACTTGCCGGAAGTGATACGTATGCTACAGGTTTGGCAATTTCCACCATGCTTAAACATTTAGGTTTTACAAAAGATTCTAAAGAACCTTTTATAATTTTAGCCGGAAGGCAAACCAGCGATGGCGATACTGCACATGTTCCTTCACAAGTAGCCGAAAACATAGGAATACCTCAGGCTACCTTTGTAGAGAGCGTAAAACCTGATGGCTCTGGCAATGTTATTGCAAAAAGGATCATAGAAGGTGGATACCAAATGCTGAAATTACCCTTCCCCTGTGTTATTTCATTAACTCCTACAGGAATACCCCCCCGTAAGCCTTCATTAAGCGGAGCCATCAAAGCCCGTACCTTGAAAATCACAACTTTTGGAATTGATGATATAGGTTTAGGAACAGAGAAAATCGGAATTAACGGGTCCCCGACTATTGTTGCAAAAGTAGTTAATATCATCAGCGAACGTCCGCCGATAACAATGTCAGTAGGTCACAATGAAGCTGCATTAGTTGATAGTTTGATCTCGAACTTTAAAAAAGGCGGAAATGTATTGGAGAAGAAGGAGAAAGCGGATAAAAAAGAAATCGAACGTCCGGACTTCCCCGAAAAAGACTTCAGAGAAGGTGCACGGGGAATTCTCACATGGGCTGAGGTAACTAACGGTAAGATTTCAAGACCTTCACTCGAATTGTTAACTCCTGCAAGGAACCTGGCACTTCAGTTAGGAATTGATACCAAAGTAATGACAGTAGTCATAGGAAAAAATGTTCAACCTTTAGCTCAAACTCTTATTGAACATGGGTCCGATGAAGTTATACTTGTTGAAAATGATAAGCTTGAAGAATATCTGGTACTTCCATTTTCATCAATTTTTGCACAAGTTATTAAGGCAAGAAACCCGGAAATTGCCCTTTTTGCTGCAACCACTTCCGGACGTGAATTAGCTCCAAGAATCGGTATGAAAACAGACAGCGGAGTTACAGCAGATTGTACCGGACTTGAAATTGGAGAGTATGTGGATAAAAAAGAAAAAGTTATTTATAAGCCTATTCTTGAATCGCGCCGACCTACTTATGGTGAAAGCAAACTTGCCACTATTCTCGGTTTTGTTTGTCCACAGATTTCAACAGCCAGGGCTGGTACTTTCGAGGTCCCAAAACTGATTGAAGGAAGAAAAGGTATTATCTCAGTTTTCAGCCCTGTTTTAAATGATAAAGATTTTGTTGTTGAAATTCTGAAAACAGAAAGAGGGGAAGGCGGATTACAAAATCTATTCAGCGCTGATATAATAATTTCTGGAGGCAGAGGTACCTTAGCCGATAATTTAGGCCTTATAAAAACGCTTGCCGAAGCATTAAAAAGTCAGGGCGTAAATGCTGAATGGGCTTCCAGCCGTCCCGTAGTTGACGAAGGTATTGTCGAATATGCAAGACAAGTGGGACAAACCGGTAAAACCATCCGGCCTAAAATATATATTGCTGTTGGCGTATCAGGGGCAATTCAACATATAGCCGGCATGAAAGAATCTGAAAAAATCATTGCCATAGATCACAATCCTAAAGCACACATCTTCCATTATGCAGATTTTGGAATCGTAGGTGAATATGCTGATATCATACCGGAATTAATTGAGCGTGTAAAAGCCGGGTATAAATTCGGTATTGAAGCTAAGAAAAATTTATAATTCAATGAAACGATGACAGCCTGGAAGTGAAATATTCCGGAAAATAGATTACAAATTTCACTTAATAAATAAAACTTAATGAACGAATTTGATCTGAAAGCAGCCGAATGGGACCAGAATCCAATAATATGGGAGCGTGCTGAAGCTATTGCAAATGAGATTAAAAGACTTATCCCGTTAAAAAAGCAGATGACAGCTCTTGAATTCGGTGCCGGTACGGGAGTAACCAGTTTTATCCTGAAAGATTTTTTAAAAGAAATCACTTTAATGGACAATTCATCAGAAATGGTGAAGGTGATGAATAACAAAATAAAGACATCCAAGGTCGAAAATCTCAAAACATTAAATTTCAATCTTGAACAGGACGACTTTAAAGATGCAAAGTTTGATTTTATCTTTAACCAGATGGTACTTCATCATATCACTGATATTAAAAATATTATAACAAAATTTTATAATCTTCTCAATCCCGGAGGTTTTCTTGCAATTGCCGATCTGTATACTGAAGATGGTTCATTTCATGGTGAAGATTTTGCAGGTCATAAAGGTTTTGATCCGGCAGAATTGTCAGGTTTGCTTTTAAAGTCAGGCTTCCAAAATATAACCCATCATCAATGCTTTGTTATTAATAAAGAAATCTCAGTTGCGAAAATAAAACAGTTTAATGTTTTCCTGCTGATAGCACAACGCCCTTAAAAAGGTAGATTCCGCCAGTTCGCTGTATCGTTTGTTTATCTCTGCATATATCATATTTATATCAACTAAGTTCAATACTTACAAATAATGCTTCATTCTTCAGCATCTGGTACAAGGGCCGCTTGTTATAAAATAACCTGCCAATCCTCCAAATATAATTGTGCTATATGAGTGGCTTGTAATAAAACAAGAGCCGGTTGAACAGCCCACAAAATGGTAATAGAGAAATCCTGCAGTCCCTCCTGCCAAAACACCTAGAAATGGTCTCCAGAAATACCAGGATCTTAAAAATTCTTTTAAACTATTTGGTCTTACTGTAATCTTACAATTATTTTCCATTTATCTATTTATATATCTATATATTTGCATTATAACTTCCACGATATGGATTCCCTCAGTGACGGGGAGAAGGCATCATCTTATAAAACATTAAGTAGTTGAAATACAGAATTCTCCTTCATTCTTTCTTCCTTGTACTGATAGCAAATGGCAGGTAAAGCGGACAAAAACTTAAAAAACTTGTGACTATAAAAATTGCAGACAAGGCCAGCAATATTATTGCAAGGGTACCTGAAATTATATTAGTAAAATAAAGTGTAACAACTACGACTGCAACCAGAATCCTGATTACTTTGTCGACTGTACCCATGTTTTTTTTCATTTTGATTCTTTTTTAGTTTATTATTATTAAACAAAAGTACTATGAAATTTCTCATCAATATCGGAATTGTGAGTATTGTACGACAACTTGCCAATTGAATCAGGACAACTTTTTTGTTGATTTAAGTTAACTTTGAATTTTTAAATGAATTGTTAAGCTATGAAACCCATTCTTGAAAACGATACTGAATTTATTTGTGATATACAGGCACCCTGTTTTCAGATGCTTTCATCTGAGGAGGCAGAACTTGTCAGGTCAAGCAAAACGCAGGTGCTCTTCCGTAAAGATGATAATCTGACTAAGCAGGGCGCATTTGCGTCGTACATATTGTTTATCATAGATGGTTTTGCAAAACAATATCTTGAGGGTGACGGAATAAAGAACTATAACCTTCGCATAATAAAACCAGGTGAATTTGTTGGGCTTTCAGTCGTTTTTTCTGAAAGTACCTTTAATTATTCCTCTGTAGCTTTAACGGATTGCCATGTCTTCCTGATTGAAAAACAAGCAATTTCAAAGGTGATTAAACAAAATGGCATGTTTGGATTCAATATTATAAAAAGGTACTGCGAACAAAACACCAATCTTATTAACACTGTCCGTAACCTTATGTACAAGCAGATGAATGGCAGGATGGCGGATACCTTACTATATATTGACAGCTTAAAAAACGAAAAACCAGAGATATTTCAACTTCTTTCAAGGAAAGATCTCGCCGACTTTGCAGGCATTTCAACTGAAAGTGCCGTGAAGCTCCTAAAAACTTTTGAAAAGGACGGATTGATTAAACTGAAAGAGAAGGATATACAAATAATTAATCAAAATGAATTACTGGAAATAAGCCGCAAAGGGTGATTTTTAAATAACCAGCAACTTGAATCCAAGTACATTTACCAGTTTCTGACCCGGACAGAAAATCTGATAAGCAGAAGGCCATACTTTACTTAGAAACCTGTCCTGCTTTTCGCGAATCTTAACTATTAGTTCATCCATAGCAGGCAGATTTGATGCTTCCTTATAACTATAACCTAAAGCTTTAATGGTTTGATCAAGATCATTGAACTTTCCAAGATTCTGAGTCATACTGTCAAGCTTTTTTTCAAGGGACTTAATTACTGATTGGTTTAATGACCTGAATATGTAAAGTTGATAGAGAAAATCCTTGGCCTTTTTTCTGAACTTGTGCATTGTTTCCGGTTTGGGGTTATTTCTGCACGACAAATAAATATCAGTAACCTTTATAAATGTAAACTCAAGTTCTTTTAATAGAGTCTGAGGGTCAATAATATTCATAGATTGAAATCGTAACCTGTAACCGGTTTTATTCAAAAGAATATCAACATGTTCCAGTTCAGCTTTTATCTCATCAGAAAGTTCTGCAATGGGTACCTGTTTCTCAAGCAAAAGAGACAGAACTTCATTTTCATGAAGTTGGGAAAAAATATCAGGATATTCTTTTCTAAGTGTTTTAAGCGTTTTTCTTTGTACTGATGCTTCCCGCCATGAACATATTATTTTTCCAACATCCCTTAAATCAGCCATATTCCTGTCATGATATGCCTGATCCAACTGAGGAGCTGCAAGTTTCAATAGCGCTCTGGATTTTTTCATCAGGACACGTACATCATGAACAGCTCTATCATCAGGTATAGCAGACTTATTCAGTAAAGCCCGGGATTCTCTGATATATGCTGCAATTGCAGGTTTGATCTGCTTTAATTTCACATAATCCAGTTCCATAGTTGTACCTGATTTTTTAAAAAGGATCTCCTAAAGTTAAGCAAATCTGATTATACTGACAAAGGTTGCCCCGGGAAGACACTGAGAGTCACAGAGAAAATCCGGATATTTGTAACAATTTATTAACTTCAATCTACTTATAAAGCGTTAAATTTGTTTAAAATTATATTAAAAGCTTAAAAATGGGTAAAATAACGAGAGGCCAGAGGATTGGGATACTTACTGCAGGAGGCGATTGCCCGGGAATCAACGCAGCCATACGTGGGGTCGGTAAAACTGCGATAGTCAAATACGGGATGACTCTGGTTGGAATAAGCGACGGATTTACCGGGATGATAAATAAGGAATACAGAGAACTTACAGAGCATGATCTTTCCGGTATACTCACTGTTGGGGGGACCATTCTCGGGACATCAAGGGAGAAACCTTTTAAAGGCATCGGGAAAGGGAAGAATGAAATAAGTAAACCGGTACTTATTAAAGAGCATTATGAACAGATGGGTCTTGATTGTCTTGTCTGTATAGGTGGAAATGGCACTATTAAAACTGCTCATCTTCTCTCCATGGAAGGATTAAATGTTGTAGGTATACCAAAGACGATTGATAACGATGTTTGGGGCACCGACCTCACCTTCGGATTTGATTCAGCGGTAAATATTGCCACTGAAGCTATTGATCGTCTGCATTCAACGGCTAACTCCCATAAACGGATAATGATAATTGAACTAATGGGCCATAATGCAGGATGGATCGCACTGTATTCCGGTATAGCAGGAGGTGGTGATGTAATACTCATTCCAGAGATTCAATATGATGATAAAAAGATTGCAGAGTATCTTCTTCACCGGGTCGCAGAGAATAAACCCTACTCTATCGTAGTTGTTGCGGAGGGCATCAGGAATCCAATCAAAGACAGTTGTTCCGCTGCTCAATCATTAAGCAAAAGAATAAATGAGCTGACCGGACTCGAAACCAGGGAGACCGTTCTGGGTTATATCCAGAGAGGAGGCACACCCTCCCCTATGGACCGCGTACTTGCTACAAGATATGGTTCTGCTGCCGCCGATTTGATTGCAGAGCGCAACTTCAGTAAAATGGTTGCTCTCAGGAATACCGAAATTGTAGCTGTTCCTCTTGCAGAAGTTTCAGGAAAACTAAAACTCGTAGATCCAAACGATCCTCTTGTGATCCAGGCACAAAATATGGGAACAAACTTCGGTAACTGATTATTCATTGAACATTTGTTATTCAATTTACAGAAGAGAATGAAAAGATTAATTTTAATCCGTCATGGAAAAGCAGAAGACGAGTCTTCTGAAATTTCTGACTTCGAACGATCACTGACTCTGAAGGGGAAAGTAATCGCGGGACTTATGGCCCATAAACTTTTGGAAAAAGAAAAATCCCCGGGTGTTTTTCTGACGAGCCCTGCTTTCAGAGCCCTGGAAACAGCATTAATCTTCGCGGGTAAATTTGGGATAAATGCCGATAATGTCATTATGAACAGTGATCTTTATAATAGGATGAGCTTCCAGAATCTGCCAGCTATACTTTCAACAATCAATGAAGAGACTGAAACAGTATCAATGTTTGGACATAACCCTTCCTTCACACAGATTGCAAATATGCTATGTAAAGAAGGTTGTGATTTTATGCCTAAAACCGGAATAGTCTGTATTTCATTTAATATCAGAACATGGTCGGAGATTGGTCGGAACAACGGAAAGATGGAATATTTTCTTAAACCAGATAAATCATAATGAGTAAGTTATACATACCAAAGGAAATAAGTTGGTTGTCATTCAATGAACGCGTTTTACAGGAAGCTGAAAACAAAGAGGTACCACTACTGGAAAGGTTTAAATTTCTTGGGATTTATTCTAACAACCTTGATGAATACTTCAGAGTAAGGGTTGCAACGCTTAAAAGGTTATCGCTGTATAGTTCAAAGTCAAAAGAAATACTTGGATACAATCCAAAAACTACCCTTAAGACCATTCATGAAATTGTTCTTGCCCATAACGAAAAATTTGAAAAGATCTACGCAGGCCTTCTCCATGAGCTTGCAAAGCATAATACACATATTATTAATGAGAAACAGCTGAATAATGAGCAAGCTGAATTTGTCAGGAAATACTTCCATAAAGAGGTAAGAACCAGGCTTATGCCTTTCCTGATTGAAAAGAATTCAAGCCTGCCAAATCTTACCGATGACGCTATTTACCTGGCAATCTACCTGTCTAAAACTGACACTCAAAAAAGAAGATATGCACTTCTTGAGATTCCAACTAATGTGCTTCCCAGATTTATAATACTTCCTGAAAAAGATGATGGCAAGTACATTATTTTCCTCGATGATATAATCCGGTTTGGTCTGAAAGAGATATTTTTTATCTTCGATTTTGACGATATTTCCGCCTATACCATTAAACTCACAAAGGATGCTGAGCTTGAAATAGCAGATGACATATCGGAAAGCTATATTGATAAACTTTCCAAGAGTTTACTGCTGCGTAAAATGGGCACACCTGTACGATTTATCTACGATCGCACTATTCCCCGCGACCTGCTAAAAATAATAACCAAAAAACTGAATTTCGGACCAGATGATGTTATTATCCCCAGTAACAGGTATCACAATTTTAAAGATTTCATGAAATTCCCGAATCCGGGTCGCAAGAAGTTATTTAATGAACCTCTCATTGCAATTCCTCATAGGGATATTCAGCCAGGCAGGAGTATCTTATCGGTGATAAAAAGGAAAGACATTATGCTCTTTTTCCCATATCACCCATTCGACCATTTCATTGATCTTCTCCGGGAAGCATCAATTGATCCTTATGTTACTTCAATTCAAATCACCCTCTACAGACTTGCGAGAAACTCAAGCGTTATTAATGCTCTTTTAAATGCTGTGAGAAACGGTAAGTCTGTGACAACTGTAGTAGAGCTTCAAGCCAGGTTTGATGAAGAAGCTAATATTCTATGGGGTAATAAACTTCTCGAAGAGGGGGTAAAAGTAATTTATGGAGTGCCGGGATTAAAAGTGCATTCCAAGCTTTGTCTTATAACACGCGTGAAAAGTGATGTTACTCAGCGTTATGCCGCTGTCGGTACAGGTAATTTTAATGAAGATACCGCCAGAGTTTATACAGACCTTCTCCTGTTTACCACTGATAAAAAGATCACAAATGAAGTCTTCAAAGCATTTAACTTCTTCAGTGTTAACTATAAAAAAGATAACTTTTATCATCTGATTCTGTCACCATTTTTCCTAAGGAATAAGATAGTTCTGCTGATTGAAAATGAAATTAAGAATGCCAGGGCCGGTAAAAAAGCCTTTATCTACCTTAAACTTAATAACCTTACCGACAGTGAGATTATTGACTACCTCTACGAGGCCAGTCAGGCAGGTGTCAAAATAAAGTTAATCGTCAGAGGGATGTTATCGCTTATCCCTGGTGTGAAGAATCTTAGTGAAAAAATTGATGCTATCGGAATAGTTGACAGGTTTCTTGAACATTCAAGATATTTTATTTTCTGCAACGGAGGAAATGATCAGATCTATATTACTTCTGCAGACATTATGACCAGGAACCTTGATCACAGAATCGAAGTTACGTGCCCCATCTTTGACAAAAATATCAAGTGTGAAATAAGGAAGATATTTGATATCCAATGGGAAGATAATGTTAAGGCAAGAATATTTGATGCTAATCAATCAAATACATTTGTTAAGCCAGGTAAAAATATCATAAACCAATCTCAGATTGAAATATACAACTGGCTAAGGAAGACAAATGAAAAACCGGCTTCCAAATAACATGAACTTTTGCAACTGATTGTCCTGCAGTCGTGTAATCTTTCAGATCGACCTCTAAAGCCTTCTTCATTACTTCTCCTGAACAATCTGATTTACGGATTGTTAATTTAAGTGTATTGGAATTTAAAAACGACACAAATGAACAGAAGAGAAGTAATCCACAAATTTTTACTGGGAGGTACAGTTCTGGTACTTGTTCCATCAGTCCTTAAGAGTTGTTCAAAAGGTACAACGAATTCCGGAACAAATCAGGGTAATAATCCTCCCACGGGAACCAGTATTGATCTGGACCTATCGCTCGCAGAAAACACTGCTTTAAAGACTATAGGCAATTCAAAGATTGTCCAAAATATTTTAATTATAAATACAGGCACTAAAATAGTGGCTCTGTCCGCTATCTGTACACACCAGGGATGTACTGTAGGGTATTATTCCGGAGCTGGTGATATAGAATGCCCATGTCATGGATCAGTATTTTCAACTACAGGAAGTGTTATTAAGGGTCCTGCTTTCTCACCTTTGCATTCATACCCGGTCAGCCAAACGGGAAACATTCTTACAATCACCTTGTAAATCAAAGAAGGTTGTCACACTGGGTTACAATGTACAACCTTCATTCAAATCATTTAGAAAAATACGACTTACTTCGAAGAAAGCCAGGTTAAAACCTTGTCAGATGCCGGCTTTTCTTTTGGATCCAATACCTCAACAAGCTTTCCATTTTCGTCTATCAGATATTTCTGAAAATTCCATTTTACTTCTGAGTCCATAACTCCATTCTCCTTTTTAGAAGTCAGCCATTTGTAAATAGGAGCCATATCATCACCCTTAACGGATATTTTTTCCATCATAGGAAATGTAACACCATAGTTATCAGTACAGAACTTCCTTATTTCCACAGCTGTTCCCGGTTCCTGACTTGCAAAATTATTAGCAGGAAATCCTATAATTACAAGATAATCATGGTTCTTCTCATACAATGCCTCAAGATCCTTATACTGTGGAGTATTTCCACATTTGGAAGCTGTGTTGACTATCATCACCTTTTTCCCTTTAAGTGAACTGAAATCAAAATTGCCTCCGTCGAGGGTCTTTACTTTAAAATCATAAAATCCTGATGTCTGGGAGAAAGCTGTTGCAGAAAAAACCATCAGAAAAAATAGTAAGCTCAATTTAATCTTTTTCATATCTATTAATTTACTTTTGTCTTTTTAACAATCCGTAGAGAGTTATGTTCAAGAAGACGTGGAAACAAATAAAAATTTTAATAATACTGATCATCATTTTAGTGTGTCTTCCTCATTCAATACTTCCACACCGGACTGATAATACCGGGAATTATGATTTGGAGAGCTATAAGAAACTAAATGAATCTGAAAGAAGACTCATTGAATTTAAAGATGATGATGAAGCCATGAAACTAAAGATTATTCAGCTGGATATCATTAATAATAGCAGGAAGAGAAGCAATGCTTCACCTGTTAATCTCGACATCCTTGCTTCAAGGGTTGCAAATAAGATATGCAGGGAAGCTGCTGTAAATGAGTATCTCGGACATTGGAATATGGCCGGAGAAGAACCATATCTCAGGTACGCTTTTGCCGGGGGATATGACCATGTCTCTGAAAACGCTTATGGGGAATGGTCCTCTGACAAATATTATAAATCCTCTCAGGTTATCAGTTCAATGATGAAAACAGGACATGGAAAATTCATGGCTGAGAGAGCGCCGGACGATGGTCATAAAGAAAACATTATTGACAAATCACATAATTTTGTTGGTATCGGCTACTATCTTGAAGGAAAACAGTTCAGATACTATGAAGAGTTTATTGACAGGTATTTAAAATTCGAGAATATCCCTGGTGAGGTAAAAGTAGGAGAACCTTGCAATATAACTATCAAAACGGATGGAAACAGTTTTTTATACTTCATTACAATTTACAGGGAGAATTGGCCACAACCTCTTACCCCGGCACAAATCAGCAAAAAAGGAAGCTATAGAGACTATACAAATGAGGAGTATAAAGATATGACAGCATGGGATCTTTCAAAGTACAGGAACGGAACAATCTATAAGATCCCACTTACTTTTTCGGAGGAAGGTTTATATTATATTCAGATTTTTTCCGATAAAAAAGAAATAACCAAACCAGCGTCTCTCAATACAAAAGGAAAGACGCCGGAAAGTGGTATTGTGCTTAAAGTTAAAAGATAGTTAAGATTCCTATTTTACGACTCCATTTGAGGAGGTGATATTCATTACAACAGGGAATGACATATTCTGATCTGGTATTTCAATATTCCCTGTCATTTTAGTATTAACCGCTTCCTTGATCAAATACCCTTCTTTTACTGCAAAATACAAAACCTGAGTTCCGGTATATGGTCCGGAAGTGTGTATTTCCATACCCTGTGATTGTGTAGTCATTTTGCGGGTGCCGGAAAGGGTGGCAGTTATCCTGGCACATTCAATCCCATCTACGTTTTCTATCCCTTCAAACTTAAAATTTGATTCAACCGGCATCCATATTGTATTTGTAGGAGTCTTGGTGTCAATGGTATCCTTTAAAACCCATGTATCACCCGGCTTAACTCCATTTTTAGGCAAGACGGGAAAATAGTTGAAAAATGACTCGGTCAGACTGCTTTCTCCACTCCCTTGAATAGTATATACAATTTTAGAAGCTTCGGTTAGGTCTATAGTCTTTCCTGCCGGTGAGATTATCATATTAAAAACTTTCCCGTTAACATCATTTATTGGTCCGCCTGCACTTCCCTGTGGCGATTCAACATTCTGTGCCATTGAGTCGATCTTAATCTCAAGTTTCAGGTTTTCACCAATTTTCCCGGCGGCTTTTACCTCGCAACCCATATACATAGATACGTTTACCAGCATTGATTGGCCATTTACATCCATATCCTGAACTATTTTAGTGTCGGCAACATATTTAAATGTTTTATCTGCAGGATAATTGTATTCAAGTTTTATGCTTCCTTTTATAGGCGACTCCTGAGATTTCTTTTGGGAATAACCTAATGAACAGATCCCGGCTAATATCAGGGTCAATCCTGTAGCAGCTAAATTCCTGACATGTAGATTTTTCATTGTGTACTAATTTTTTATAAATATTCAAACGTTTAAAGTGACCATATTTATAAATATTACACTTTAATTTTAATTATCAGGTTACTTGTTCAGTTTCTCTTCTGCCTTTTGGCGAAGTATCCTGGCATCAGTTAAATTGGTACGTTGCTTTTTCAAGGTTGGTATAAATTATGTTTACGAAGAATATTAATTGTTTTATTTAATTCTTCTTCTAATTTTTTAGCAATCGTAATATTAATAAATGTGATAACTACACCATCAATTTTATCATCTAACGTACGGTAAGGCATTATTCGAACCTTAAACCACCTTTGGTCCTGGGTAGAGATGTCACTTTCTTTAAATATCAGAGTGCGCAATACTTCTATTGTATGGTCGGCTATTTCCGGATACTGCAAATCGGAAACCATTTCAGTAAAAGGTCTCCCAATATCAGAGAGTCTAAGTTTAATTATTTTAGTTAATTCGTTAGTAAACCTTCTAATATTCAAGCTTTTGTCGAGAAACAAGGTAGCAATGTCGGTACTGTTGAGAAGGTTTTTCATGTCGCTATTTGTCTCTATAAAATCAGCTACTTTGCTTTGTAATTCAATATTTACTGTCTGCAATTCTTCATTCAGGCTTTGCATTTCTTCCTTTGATGTAGTTAGTTCTTCATTGGTAGATTGTAGCTCTTCATTTGTGGATTGCAGCTCCTCGTTTGTTGACTTTAATTCTTCCTGTGAAGTTTGCATTTCTTCCCGTGTACTTTGCAACTCATCATTGGTACGTTGTAATTCAATCTCAAGGTCATTCTCCAGGATAGTTGAATTCTGTTTTCCAGATTTCAATTTTCTATTTAAGGGATTTGGTACGACAGTAGCATCTGCAAAAACTATCATAATTGTTCCTTTAAATGCATCAGGTTTTTCAGTTGGCTGAACAGTAACGTCTACCAGCTGAGTAGATCCGTTGGTTCCTACCTTTATGTTTCGTAATATAATTGGTTCAAAATTTTGTTTTGTTTTACGAATAGCGCTTAAAAGTTTATTACGCAAACCTTCACGAGCCATTGCATAGATATTCATATTAGCTTTCCCCGCAGAAGGTTCCAGGTATTTACCGGTCCTTCCGGTAATATACAGTATGTCGCCTTCCTGATTTATCAGTACGCTTGCAGGTGCAAATCGTTGCAATATTAATTGGTCAGCAAATGTCTGAAGATTATAATCAACTTTAAGAGGTGTAAGATCTCTCAGTTTTGGTTTATTTGAATGAGATAAGGAGCTGGGGAAATCCATCTTTTCAATTTCTATAGGAGTAATTGTCCGTTTGTAGATTTTTATTTTCGAATCAATCGCGGTAAATAACAAATCCTGCAAGTTTACATTTTCGGCACTGCCAAGTATCATTATTCCTCCTGCACCAAGACTGTAATAAAATAAATTCATAAGTCTTTTCTGTAATTCAGATTCCATGTATATCAATAAATTACGGCACAAAAGAAAATCCAATTTGGTGAATGGAGGGTCTTTTATCACATCATGTGGTGCAAATACTATCAATTCACGTACGGAAGTATTAACAGAATAATTTGTTTCATTTTTTGTGAAAAACTGGTTTATCCGCTCAGGTGACACATCGTTAGTAATATTTGAGCCAAAAACTCCTTTGCGAGCTATTTCAATGGCATCGCTATCGATATCAGTGGCAAATATCTGCAAAGTTAAATTTTTAGTTTGCTTAACCTTTTCGTAGGCCTCCTTAAAAATAATTGCAAATGAATAGGCTTCCTCCCCTGTGGAACAAGCTGTGATCCATACTCTAAGAACATGTCCGTCAGGTAATTCATTAAATAAATCGGGAAGAACTCGTTCCTTTAGCTTCTCCCACACTTTTGCATCACGAAAAAAATTAGTTACACCAATCAATAACTCTTTGAAAAGAATCTCCAATTCTTTTGGGTTTTCCTGTAGAAAGCGGACATAATTGGTAATTTTATCTAACTGATGAATATTCATTCGCCTTTCTATACGCCTATACAAAGTGTTTTTTTTATACAAAGAAAAATCATGCCCTGTCTGTGCACGAAGTAAGATGACTATTTTTTCGAGATTGTTTTTGTTTTTATCTTCAACTGCAATTTTATTCGTATCATCAGGACTATATTTGAGAAAAGAAAGAAGTTTGGCAGGTAATTCGGTTGCCGATGCTACAATATCCACTGAAACTGCTGCAATTGCACTACTTGGCATACCACTAAATTTTGAGGTCAGAGGGTCTTGTACCAACACAATTCCGTTTTTTTCTTTAATAGCTTTCAATCCCAGACTGCCATCGGAACCCATACCCGAAAGAATGATGCCAATACTTTTTCCCATTTGATCATCTGCTAATGAGCGGAAAAAAATATCTATTGGCAGGCGTAAACCCCGCAATTCAGTTGGCTCGAACAAATGCAGGTAGCCATTCAAAATTGCCATACTCCTGTTTGGTGGTATCACATACACATGGTTTGGTTTCACTACCAGGTTGTCAGTTACCTGAATTACCTTCATAACTGTGGTTCGTTGAAGTAGTTCGGGCATAATTCCTACATGGCTGGGGTCAAGGTGTTGAATAATTACGAATGCCATGCCGTTACCTATAGGCATATTCTCAAAAAACTGTCCTAATGCTTCCAGCCCGCCAGCAGATGCACCGATCCCAACAATAGGAAAACCAGGGGTAGCGGAGGTATGCTTGTTAACATCTTCCAAACCAGTTTTTTCTTTTGGTTCCTTTTTATTGCTTATTTTTTTCATCCGGAGATAATAAAATCTAAGTACAAGATTACTTTATTAATAGAGCAATCCGCCTAAAGGTAACCTAAAAGTATTATATGAGTAAGAAATTTATTGCAAATATTATGTTGTTTCTCTTCGACTTTAAAAAGCCAATACATTATGATCGATGGAATAAATGGAATACACCTGTTGGAGGCGAGGGTGAGACTAAAAGAAAAAGCCCGGCACTTTTGTGTCAGGTTTTTTCTTTTGTCGGGGTGGCCAAACTCCCCATGCCTTAATCGATACATTTTAGAAGCTCCTGAAAAATCAATAAATCATTGCCTCATCTTAACAGTATTAGTGGCTTTGGATCAAATGTCAAAGTTAACTGTTCATAAATACGATTAATATAGATTAAGAAAAAGCGGGGAAATTGCGGAACAAGTTCTATATTTGTTTAATAATTCTTACCCACATGGCAACAATCAGATTCTTTACCCGTACAATAACAAAGGACAAAAACGCTTTGGTTCCAATCTACGTTAGATTAAAGTCAGGACGGAAAATTGACATTGTTTCAAAGGCTGACATTTTAATAAAGCCTGAGAATTGGAGCAACGAAACTCAGAAGGCTAATCAAAGGGCAGACGTATTTAAATTTATTTCCGGGGAATCTAAAGACGAACAAAAAGGCAGGCAGAAATTCAATGATAAGATTACTCTACTGAGATCTTATCTTGAATCTGAAGTCATGCAGGCACACCAGGAAGATATTACTTCAGAATGGCTTAAAACTGTTATTGATAAGCGCTGGCACCCGGATAAATATAAAACTTCATTATTCAGCTTTATACGATCATTCATTGACAAATCAGAAACAAAGCCTAATCCTAAAACCGGGCGACCTGTCAGTTATAAGATGAGACGAGAATATGAGGTTACTTTCAAATACCTGAAGGATTATGCAGCCGAAAAGAATATAATAATTGACTTTAAAGATATTGACCTTAATTTTTATGATGGTTTTGTGCAGTATCTTCAAAATGTTCCCCCGGATAAACAAGCGGTTTCAAGTGAGACTGATCCTGATCAGCCGGCAGGCAAAAAACTTGCTGTAAACACAATAGGCAAGAAAATCCAAACCTTAAAAATATTTCTTAATGCTGCCAAAGAGGAAGGCAAAAATACTTATGAAGCATACAGAAGCAAAAAGTTTGTTGTAATGGCTGAGGAGTCAGAAACTATTTATCTGAATGAGGAAGAATTGACAAAAATATATGAACATGATTTTAGTAAGGATCCAATTAATGAACAGATCCGGGATTTATTTTTAATTGGTTGCTGGACGGGATGCCGGTTTTCTGATTACTCACAGATCATCCCTGAGAATGTTTCTGAGGGCATGATCCACATGAAGCAGTATAAGACTGGCAAAAAGGTTTTAATCCCTTTGCACCCTATTGTAACAGCTATTCTGAACAAATATAAAGGCACGTTACCCGAAGTAACCACAAACCAGCAATTCAATAGAGCTTTAAAAGATATTGCGGAAGCTGCCAAAATAAACGAAATGACTCATAAAGCGATAACCAAAGGCGGGGTTAAAGTTAGTACAGCATATAAAAAGTTTAAACTTGTAACCACACACACGGCCCGGAGATCCTTTGCAACGAATCTTTATAAATCCGGGTTTCCTTCAATATCAATTATGGCAATTACCGGTCATGTCACTGAGAAAAGCTTCCTCAAATATATCAAAGTCACTCCCGACGAACACGCTAAGAAACTGCAGCTCCATTGGGATAGTCGTCACTTAAAAGTTGTGTAACATGGATTACTCATTATATTTTGAAAGTGTACCGGAGGGCAAAAAGCCTGAAAATAAATATCAGTATAATGGTATAAATACTATAAATGGTTGGCTTTTTTTTATGTTATTTCAAGATGAGATGACAGATGATAAAGGGAAAAGAATTGATCTATCTGATAATAAAGTAGAATTTATAAATGAATTTCTTAATTATCATTTTAGTAAGTACAAAGGCAATCCCGAACAATTCTTTTTATGCCTAAAGGATCTAATTATAAGCACTAACAATAGTGGTCACCCTAGCCCTGGAACACTAAACTATCTTATTCCTAGACTAGCAAGCCATTATTCAAGATTGGATAAGTTATATTCCCCGGTAATTGAAAAATGGATTCAAAAAAGAGTCGTACTAATTAACTTACCAGCTCAACAAAAAGAAAACAATACCAAAAATGACATACTGCCTCCTCTACCTGAATGTTTTATTGATGCTAAATTTTGGAATGCACTCTTACTGGATCCTAGATTAAAAGACCAATATGAGAAAGTAGATAATGAAAAATACAAGTGGATTGGCAAAAAAAATTTATTATCTGGACTTGCCTTTAAACTCTTGAACAAATACAAACTCATTGACAGTATTAATTCAGGTCAGCAATTAGCAAAAATCTTTTGCTCTTATTTTGAAGTAAAATTCGATCTAAAAGATGATAGAACCTTCAGACCCGAAAGGGCTTTAATAGATCGTTTCGATTGGATTAATTAAATGTTATTAAATCGGACGTCCGCCCGGACGCTCCGGACATTCAAACACTTCTAAGTAACTCAATTTTGTCTTATAAAACCAATTATAAGGCAAATGAGTATCACAGAAATCTTAAAGACCAACCCGGAATTAGCAGGAAACCTGACTATTAATGTCAGCGCTTCTGATTTGCAGGACTTCGCTGAGCTCTGTATAAAAAGAGGAAAACAGGAAAAGCCCGATCAAAAGGATCCGGAAGAGTATTTAACTCCGGCGCAATTTGCTGAGGCATTGCAAGTCTCCCTGGTTACTCTCTGGAGCTGGGACAAAAAAGGAATTACCAGACCCCTAAGAATCGGAAACGCAAAGAGGTACCGGAGGAGTGATTTAGAAAAAATACTTTGCAATGCCTGAGATCATTATAATATCAAAGGGCAAAGAGTATCCATGTCTATTTGACCAGGAGGATCAGGAGTTAATAAGCCTGTATTCCTGGTCTTTACATTCTCAGGGGTATGCACAAACAACGATAAACGGCAAAACTGTTTTGATGCACAGGCTTGTTTTGGGAATAGTTGACAATCCCGAAATTGAAGTTGATCACCGGTTTCACAACCGTCTAGATAATCGAAAGGGAAAACTCCGGGCCTGCAGTCATTCTGAAAACCGGAGAAATGCCAGGAAGCTAAAGCCAACAGCTCATTCACAATTTAAGGGCATTTATAATGATCTAGGTCGCTGGCATGTTCAAATTATGCAGAATGCCAAAGTAAAGAATCTAGGAAGGTACAATAACGAGATCACAGCTGCTAAAGTTTATGACAGCCGTGCTCTGGAGGTATTCAAAGATTACGCATTCGTAAACTTCCAAAGTTCCAGAGAGGCCAGACAATTAGCATTTCCGTGGTTATGAATACAGGGAAGAAATATTATCAATTGATCCCTGAGAAAGTATTTCAGAATCTTAACACTATTGAAGATTTACTGAGGCCCGGAATAAAAGGATATTCAATTGATAACCTGAAGGAAGTTATTTCAATAGTTTCCTGTCATGTACGAAAAGAAGGTGAACCCGCACAGCTTCAAATTACCTATATTAAAAAGCTGGTCCCTCAGGGTGACAAATATTTATCAGGGCTTATTGACCTTGGAATAATTGAACGTTCGGGAATTGCGATCAAAGGACAAACAAGTTATAAGTATAATTTTTCACCTGAATATCAAAGCAGATATTTATCATTTCCTCTTAATAATGCCAGCCTTATCAGAAGGATTGAAAAAGCTCAGGAATCATTCAGAAAAGAGGCTGCAAAATCAATTAGGGGACATTCAGAGCAAGCAACATACCTGAAGCAACTGACTATTTCAGATAATTTCAATGAGTTTATTAAAACTAACTATACTGAGGAAACAGATCAATATAATTCTGTAATGGGATCAGCAACCCGGATAATTAACGGGGAAATAGTTTATAGTGTAGATAACACCTCAGGCCGGTTTCATTCAAATATTACCAATATGGCAAAGGGATTGAGGCCGTATCTAAGAATCAAAGGTGAACCGCTTGCAAATATCGATATCAAGAACAGCCAGCCTTATTTGAGTACTATTATTCTGACTGATCCGGGGAAGGTTTCAAACATGACAAAAAACCCTGCTTTTGCTATGTTGCTACAAACCTTGAAATATAAAGATACTGAGGACGTTAAGAAATATATATTTTTGGTCGCTTCAGGCCAGCTTTATGAGTTTTTAATGGCTGAATTTTCAAAAGAAGGTTTACACCTTACCAGAACAGAAACAAAAGTACAGGTATTAAGGATCTTATTTGCCCGGAATCGGATGCCTAGAAATCCAATAAATGATACTGAAGTATTTATTTCCAAGCTTACAGAAAAAGAAAAAAGAAAGAGAGAGGAATTTATAAGGGATTATCCAAAAATAAAAAAAGCCAGACAGATTTTTATTAAGTCATTCCCGAAGGTTCACCGGATATTTTCAAAAGTGAGGGGACATGAAAAGGGAGACAAATTCCAAAACTTTAAAAGATTTGCTATTCTCCTGCAAAGGATTGAATCATTTCTGATGTTAAATATTATCCTGAAAAGAATTTATAAAGAGTTACCAGGGACCATTGCAGTAACGGTTCATGATTCTATTATGACAGGAGTATTGACAAACAATGTTGAGGCCGTCCGCAAAATCATAACTGAAGAGTTGACCTTATTTGTAGGAATTGCACCCAAAACTAATATTGAAGGTATTATTGAAGAGAAAGAAGAGAAGAAAGAAGAAGTAAGAAAGCGTACAATCTCTAACCAATATGTTGCTACAAACCTTGTAAGTCTCAATTAATCAATGAAATGATAAAAATAATATTTTGGTCGAAAAAATGATGAAAAAAAGTAAAAATATTATTCTGGTAAAGAAGAAAACAAAGGTCGAATTTAAAGACGTTGACGGCTGGATATTTGATCTCAGATACTATGTCAACAAGAAGGAAACATATTATTGCCAGATAATAAAATCAGATCTTCCCAGCAGGATCGAAAGACTTGAAAGAGAAGGATTTAAAAAGTTATCAATTGCGGAAATGAGATGAAAGAGCAACAAAAAAGTTTACAAAAGTTTACAGAATCCAAAACCAAGATTAATAATTTATTGTCTCTAAAGAGGCAAATTGCAATTAATGACATTCGGGGATTAAACACTAAGGAATTAGGGTTATTAATCGATGCAATGAAGGAAAAACTTAACGAGTTAGATGGTGTGGAAAGGGATAGTTTTATCTATAAAATTGAGGTTCTTTTAGAAGACGACTGTAAAAACCAACTTTGGGAATACAATCATAATCAAATAACGTATGCAATTTCAACATTAATCCAGGAATCAAATCGTATGCCTTCTAAAAATGAAATTGCACTCAAAGCAGAATTAAGCAGACAGACAGTTCATAAACATTTACAAGAATATTTAAGCCACCCCCTTTATTTGCAGCATATAGAACAATTCCGATTTTTGACATCTAAAGTATTGGCAAAAGTGTTTCACTTTGCTGTAAATGGCAATATGAAAGCAGCACGGCTTTATTTCGATGTCATGGGTAATTTGAATGGGCAACTGACAAATAAAACTTCAATACAAAATCAGAATAATTACATTCAGATCAATGGGGTAATCTTGAATCAGGAAGTGGTAAAGAGGCTCAATACGGAACAATTAAATACAATTGAAACCATTTTAAAGACTGCCTTACTTGAAGTTGATAATATAGGATCGAAGAGTGGCAAAAGTGAATTATGACAAACTGCAAAACATAGAACAAATGAAAGATTTACCAGACAACCGAATTGATGAGGCGAAGGATTTAATAAAGTATCTAAATCCTGATAAGACTATTTTTTATTTTGATCACTTATATCATGCAGTTAAAAATGATTGGTTGACAGAGATCCCGGCAGATGAGGCAGAAGAAAAACTTAAATCCCCTGCATGGGATCTTTGGAACCTTGGTAATCCTCCAGACAGTTTACCTGAGAGCTGTCCGAGCTTTATTTATACAACTATCAATGTTACTGTTCCGGTGGGGGAATTTCTTCAGATTGTGTTTGACTTATACTGTAAGCAATATATTTTAAATAAAATAGGCACTAATTAAAAAACGAAATATCATGGCAGACGAAAAAGTACTTGGGTTTTCAATAGTTATAAATGGAGTTTCAAATGAAGCAATGGAACTTCAGAAACTAACTTTACAACTTCAGAATCTTAATAAAGAGTATAAAGACCTGCAGAAGACTGTAAAAGATCAGGGTGGATTAGCTTCAAATACACAGTTGCAACAATTGGCTGCATTGAATAACGAAATTGATAATCACAAAACGCAGATTAAGGAACTTGACAAAATTCAAGGATCTGCGAAGGACTCACTCAATAGGATGCGTACTGAATTAATTAAATTGAAAGATGACTATGCAAATGCCTCCGCAGAAGTCAGGGAGAAAATGACACCGGGAATTAATAAACTTACAGGAGAAGTTAGTAAAGCGGAACAGGCTATTGGAGTTCATAGCCGGGGTGTTGGCAGTTATACCCAGTCAATTGTAAAAGCAGCAGGATCGTTGATAGGATTTGTTTCTCCTATTGCATTAGTCACGGTTGCGTTAGGTAAGTTAAAAGAAGCTTTTTTTGCTACTGAGGAGGGTTTAAGATTTCAGACTCGCTTTACTGCTGGTATGAAAACATTTTTTCAGGAGTTGGCAAGCGGCAACGTATGGGGTGCTTTTTTTGACCGTAATGTGGCAAAAGCTCAGGAACTTGCCGATAAAATGAATGAGCTTAGAATAGAGGAAAGGAATGAATCGTATAAGGTAGCAGATCTTGAAACAAAAAATTTATTATTAAGACAGGAATCGGCGAGGGCTGGCATAACAGAGGCTGAGCAAATAAAAATATTAACACAAGTTGAAAAAAATGAAAATGGAATCATTAAAATAAAAAAAGATCATTTAGCAGAAGAACTTTTACTCATACAAGCGATGCTTGTACTAAGGCCAAAAGATACCCAGTTACTCGATCAATATACAGCAAAAATGATTGAGTTAAATAGGGTTGATGCAGAACATAATCTAAGAGTAGCCGGTCGGCTTGCATCTTTTGGAGATAAGAAAGAAAAACAGGATTTAATTGATCTGACAGATACACAGATAGAAAAGGAACGGGCATTAGTTATTGCCAAACAAGAGGCAATGCGAGCTGATCAAAGGATGAAGTTTTTGCCTCAGAACGGTCCTATATTTGGATTAACAGGAGTATTGGCAGTTAAGATAAAAAAAGATACTCAGGAAACAGTTGATGATATTGGCAATATAATTGA
>JADGPT010000100.1 GCA_017882345.1 Bacteroidales bacterium | reverse complement strand
TGAAACTGCAACACCTACAAGTTTATAACCCCATTTTATCATAAGCAGACTTAAAGAAATATTTACTACTATTTCAAGAATTGCAGCAATAAGAGCGATATGAGTCTTCTTTCTCCCGATAATTATTGTTTGCGGAAAAACGAGTCGCGGAATAATGAGCAAGGCATACACAAGAAATATACCTGAACTTTTTTCAAAATCCTGGCTGAACATTATCGGATAGATCCAATGTGCAATCAGCATCATAACCATTGTGACAGGAAAAAGCAGATGCATGAGTCTCTTCGATTTTACCCTTATTTTCTCAATGGATTCCTTCATCTTTTCCCGGGTTGCAAACTCTGAAAGCAATGCAGCATTCAGTCCGTTTGCAAGCATGAGCACCAGAGGAAATTCTTTTGCCCCGTAACGAAAAACTGCGAAACTGGCAGGATCCCTGTAAACGGCCGAAATGATTATACCATCGATATACTGACCTGATCCGCTTATTAGGGTTGTTATTATCAAAGGAATACCCAGGTAAAGATGCTCCTTAATAA
Source organism: Bacteroidales bacterium (assembly GCA_017882345.1). Taxonomy (GTDB): domain Bacteria; phylum Bacteroidota; class Bacteroidia; order Bacteroidales; family VadinHA17; genus LD21. The sequence goes on along the minus strand of JADGPT010000100.1, from coordinate 9,485 downwards.
AATCGACCGATATCTTCATTTCGGTGTACCTTCGCAACAATATTATCATCCATATCCATCTGAACCCGGTAATCAAGAGTAATCCGTAAATTGACCAGATTATATTCTTACCAAACAATATTGGTGTAATTATAAAAATCAGCTGCGCTGTAAAAGTATATAACCCGTATTGAAAAATCCGATAAGAACGGTTATTGAGGAGATAGATATACTCTATAAGACAAACCGGACTGCTTAAGAGAATATATAGCAATAACAGATTTATAAATTGCACATTTCCCCTGTTATGAAAAACAGAAAAATTGCCTTTTAATGAATTACCAAGAATAAAAAAAAGCAGGCTGAAAAAACACAACAGGAGGAATGCATTAAAGATCTCAGGTGACTTATCTACTCCGTTATCACCAATTTTCCTGTATGTCCTATTCCTGTGGTACAGAGGAAGAAGCGATTGAATTATACCTGTGACCCAGAAAAATGTCAGGAGCCCGCTGATAAACATAAACATTTCCCATTGTCCGATATCGGCTCGGCTGAGGTGGGAAATCTTGTACTTCGTAAAAATAATGCTGATAATGAAGAATATAACCGGCTTCATCACTTGAAAAAGCTGCAGCCCGGAAATATTGTCTATTAATTTTATTTTTCTCAAACCGGCAAATATCTTTTACAATTACTCCCTGATAACAATTAAAAGGATCATAAATTGTGCAGGAAAGTTCATTTTTTTTGAACTATCCAAAGATAGTAATTGACTTCAGCATGAGAAAATAAAATTAAAATTTTGTGAAATAGAAATTTTGACCTTATTTTGCACTCCTGAAACGGTGGATGTAGTTCAGTCGGTTAGAACGTCGGATTGTGGTTCCGAAGGTCGTGGGTTCGAGCCCCATCTTCCACCCCACTAATAAAAAACAACAAAGGCAATTATCTGAATTTATGATAGTTGCCTTTCATGTTTTTTTAACAATTTATTTCTTCTAACCATATTGAGCCATAATTAAAAAAAATTCGACCACTACGTGGTAAAAAATCAAATAGACAAATAGTCAAATAACTTAATCTCGCAAACTATACTACTACCCGTTCTTAGACCACAAGGTTTCAAATATAAGTTTTTCTTTCTGATGATTTTTCTCTCTAAATACTTCTTCAATCTGATTACAGGGATCTGATGATCAATCCCCTGATGACAGCGCCAGAATATAATAACCTCCCCATTCTAATCCTGTTACAATCACCAAACTTTCAGTGTGAGTTGTTTACCAACTGCAGGATTCTCAAAAGGTCCGGCAGATGGATTCTTTTCGTTTCTTTTCTTGCCGAAATAATCAGTATCTACTCTCAAAGGCGAGCCATCTGGCTTTTCATAGGGAAGATTCGGTATGACCGCCTTGCCGAGCATATCAGTAGTCACCAGTTTTCGAATTCGTTCGACGCTCCAGACTTTGTCGAGTATGAGTTCGAGGTAAAAGCCGTCAGCCTTCTCAACCAGATTGAGCTTTGGATCGAACTCTGGTTTTAGTAGCGGCTCGGTTTCATGCTTGGCGGGCTTGGCGCCTTTTAGGAACACATTACCGTTCATCCACATGGGCAATCTCGCTGTATCGTACTGGCTCAAATCACCATGTTGAACGATCAGATTATTGTAGAAACGGTCATCACCGCATGGGTTGTCATGCAATCCCGCGACTTCGGTGGAGTGTGCCTTGTGGAAGGGGGTCATGCGGCCGTCGAAGGCGAGCTGGCGGATTTCCCCTGCGATGAGATTATGGACGTATGCACCACCTTGGGACACGGAGGTCAATGTGACGGACGAGAGGAAAATGTTGTTGTCTACCATGAAAGGGCCGTGATCCACCTCGACGAACAGGTCGCTGACGTTATCATGGAATAGGTTTTCCGAGACGTGCGTTCCCTGTGCCATCCAATCCAACCATAGACCCAGGCAGGTCCGGTAAATGTGGTTCCGGCTTATTTCCACGTCTATGGCGCCGTGGAACTTGATGCCCGCCATTTCGGCCCCACCGAACAACTGCCGCACATGAATGTCATGGATGGTGTTGCCTGTGACGGTGCTGAACGCGGCGCCCAGGCTGCCGACGATGCCCGCCTGCTCGCAATTGGAGATGGTGTTGTTGCGAACGATGTGGTGGCCAATGGTTTCTTTGTTCCAGCCGTTCTTGAGGGCTCGCTCGATAGTTTTAACGTAACCTTCAGCGGAATTGGCCGATTTGTTATCCCATTCGTCACCGTATTTCCCGAGTGCGATTCCCGAACATACTGAGTGGCTGATCACATTGTTTTCAATGATCCAGCCCTTGCTCCAATTGGTGCCAATCAAACCGATCTGCTCGGCCGTGGGCGGCGCCCACGGCGTAGCCGCATCGCTCATTGTGAAGCCACTCACAGTGATGTAGTTCATGCCCGGTTTCTCCGGGTAGAATACCGTCTGCCGCACATTGATTTCCACAAGTTTCTCATTAGGATTCGTCCCCTTGAACTGCGCCCAGATCGTTGTGTTTGTCTGGTCCACTTGTCCATACCAAAGCGGTATGTCTCCAGCGGGTTGCAGGACATCGTTGAGTTTGGCCGCCTCGGTCATCCATTCGCTGTTCAGATAGACGGCGCCGGTGTGATGCTGCCGGCCCTTAGGATCGAACCAGTCACCGTGGATTAGGTCGCTGTAGGGATTGAACCGTCCGAAAAACGAATTCGGAAGGGTCAATTTCCAGGCATTGTATTGAACCTTCACCCAGTTCGTGACGATTTCGGACCCCTTTATCTCAACTTTCTCACCTTCAGCAGCCTGGTAAATGATTCTCTTTGTGTCGGACTCGCCACCGCGAGGCGGTGTCACTCGTTCGCGATAAGTACCAGCATGCACGATTATCACATCACCGGGCTGAGCAACCTGAGCAGCAGCTGAGATTGTCTTATATGGCATTGAAGCGGAACCATTATTCTTATCACTTCCTTTTACCGAAACATGGTATTCTTTAGCAACAACCACCGAAGTTATCAATGCTAAAAAAAATAATAACTTAAATTTTCTCATTTTTGCTATTTTGTGTATTTATTAAGTCATTTCATGCACAGTTACCACACATTCAGCGTGAGTTGTTTACCACCTTTATTCCCTGCGCAATATTCATATTTCGAAATGTTATTTAATTTTTCCTTTGTATTATTCATCCCGAAAGTAATATTTTTTTGTTTGTGTTTTTTATTTTAACACCTTAAATTTAAGCTAAATACATCACTAAATTCCATTTTTAAATTACTTATTTATGTTTAAATTTATGAATTAATCAGGTTAAAATAATATTCTAGAAAAGACCTGATATTTTACCATTTTCATCGACATCAATCTTTTCAGCAGAAGGATTCGACGGCAGACCCGGCATACGCATTATTGTACCTGCTATCGGCACTATAAAACCCGCTCCGGATGCGAGTTCTACTTCCCTGATCTTGAAAGTAAATCCCCTGGGACAGCCTTTTTTGTGCTCGTTGTCTGAAAGAGATTTCTGCGTTTTTGCAATGCATACGGCCAGATTACCAAGTCCGAGTTCTTCTATCTTTTTAAGTTGTTGCTTGGCGAGTATGGTATATTCAACATGATCCGCACCATACATTTTGGTGGCTATTGTCTCAATTTTCTTTTCAAAGGACCATTCAAGATCGTAAAGAGGTTTTAAACCATCTGGACTATCATTTACAGCATTTACTACAAGATTCGCGAGTTCGATTGCTCCTTCTCCCCCCTTTGACCACGATTCATTAAGAGCAACAAGAACATTTTGGGAATTACAATGTTCCTTAAGCAGATCAATTTCTACTTCAGTATCTGCATCAAATTTATTTATTGAAATCACAGGATTGAAACCAAAATATCTCATATTTTCGATATGTTTGTCAAGGTTGTCAAATCCATTTTTAAGCGCTGCCAGGTCTTCTTTATGCATTTCCGATAGTTTGAGACCTCCATGATACTTAAGAGCACGTATTGTTGCTACTATCACAACTGCATTCGTCCGGAGATTACCAAACCGGGACTTAATATTGAAGAATTTCTCAGCTCCAAGTTCACTTGCAAAACCTGCTTCAGTTACGACATAGTCACTAAAGGTGAGCCCCATTTTTGTTGCTATAATACTGTTGGTTCCCTGTGCTATGTTGGCAAATGGGCCTCCATGAATAATTGCGGGAGTGCCTTCAAGAGTCTGTACCAGGTTTGGTTTAATGGCTTCCTTAAGTAGCGCTGTCATCGCTCCCTGGGCTTTAAGATCACGGGCAAAAACAGGTTTTCCCTTATAAGTATAACCTACAAAAATGTCTCCAAGCCTTTTCTTCAGATCGCTGAGATCCTTAGCGACACAAAGTATAGCCATCACTTCAGACGCTGCCGTTATATTAAAACCTGATTCCCGGGGCACACCCTGACTGGGACCACCAAGCCCAATAATGATATTGCGAAGTGATCTTTCGTTCATATCCATAACCCTTTTCCAACTGATAGTACGAGGATCGATACCGAGATTTCCCTCATTCAGTTGAATATTGTTATCAATGAGCGCTGACAGCAGGTTATTAGCCTTTTCAACCGCGGACATGTCTCCTGTAAAATGAAGGTTAATATCTTCCATTGGAATCACCTGGGAATATCCTCCACCTGCAGCACCTCCCTTAATTCCGAAAACGGGTCCAAGAGAAGGTTCACGAATAACCACTGTTGTCTTTTTGCCAATACGATTAAGCGCCTGTGCAAGGCCAATTGAGGTAGTGGTTTTTCCTTCACCGGCGGGAGTAGGTGTAATAGCAGTGACAAGTATCAGCTTTGCATTTTTAACGCGTTCGTCATCAATCAGGGATAAGGGTAATTTTGCTTTATATTTACCATATAATTCCAGCTTGTCAGTGTTAATACAAAGCTTTTCAGCAATTTCTACGATTGGCCTGATCGTAACCTGTTGAGCAATTTCAATATCTGTCTTCATTACAACGGTTTAAGTTTCAATTGGGGGGAAATAATAATTTAAAAAAGCAATACCAGAATCAAGTAAATATATTTCATTTAGGTAATAGCCCCGAATCGGTAACAATTCTCCGGACTACTGCTTCCCATCCCAGGGACATTAAGTGAATACCATTTACTCCCTTCTTATTCTTAATTGACTCTATCAGTTCCAGGGCAATTTGAGTCCCTTCCTCCGGAGCATCTTCACCGGCTTTTTCCATTCTTCTCAAAATATTATCAGGCAAATTAACTCCCGGAACTTTTGTATGAAGATATTCAGCAATTTTATAGCTTTTCATAGGAGCAATACCAATAAGTATATAAACTTTGTCGAGGATATTCCGCTTATCGAGTTGTTCCAGCCAGAGGTCAAGCCTATCAGCTTCAAAGACAAGGTTGGTCTGGAAAAACTGTGCTCCGGCATTTACTTTTTTGTGGTCCCTTATTGCCTGTAAGGCAGGGTCTGAAGCGAAAGGGGATGTTGCAGCTCCAAGAAACAGTTTCGGAGGATTTTTCATTTTTCTGCCATCGAGATAAATCCCTTCATCGCGCATTCGTCTCAATAACCATAACATCTGAATAGAATCGATATCCAGAAGATTCATACTGCTCATTGGTGAAGGACCTACTTTTCCGCTATCGCCGGTGATGCACAGAACATTGAAGATACCCAGCTCATTAACACCAATAATATCAGCCTGCAGGCCGATCCGGGTTGTATCGCGGGCTGCTATCTGCAAAACAGGATCAACAATATGGTCGTGAGCTACTTTACAACATACGATACTCGACATTCTCGGCCGGGCTGAGGAAGAATCTGTAAAGTTTATAGCTGTAACATAAGGTTTTACCAGTTCGATATTTTTAGCCAGCTTTTCAGTATTTGCATTAAGCGGAGGTGTCACCTCAGTAGCAACAACAAATTCCCCATTGCGCAGGCGCCTCTCAAGTTCCGAGACCGGTTCCTGGTAACCGGGGGCATGGTATTCAGAATCGCCATGCCACCAGTCAGGCTGGCGTATTGTTTTAAATACACTATCCCAGGCCCTTGACTTCTTTTCTTTGTCTATTGAAACAATATTCTTAAAGAAGCTTATGGTACCTGCTTTTCGTATCTGGCCTAATACTTCGCCCCATGTTTCTGTTCCAACCTTATCCCAATCGAGAGGGGGAAGCACTTCAAGAAGCATCTCTTGTCTACCCAGCTTTTCTGCCCGTTTATAAATGCAATACCATATACATTTACGAGTCTCGTCGATATAACAATTCTTTTCAGGAGTTACTCCGCCACAGGGTCCGTTCCTCATCCCTTTCGGGCATTCCATTGGACAGATGAATGCAGTTTCCTGCAGCAGACAATTGCCACACATCCGGCATCCAAACAATGGGCCTTTTACAAAAAGTTCAGTCTTCCCAAGTAATCGTCTGCCAAATTTTTCTTTTTTAAAAGGATAGAAGGCTGGCTGCCATCTGCGCGATGGGGTGAAAAGAGACATTAATTGATAATTAAATACTTAAGAGTATTGATTTATAAACTATTACTTATGAGTGAAATGAGGTTGCTTTGAATTTTGTGAACATTCAATAAACCTCATGGCAAAGTCATCACGTCCAAGTACAAGATCAGTGGCTCTGACTGCAGCTGTTATCTTTTCAGGGTTTGCTATAGGGCACGTGAGACCATTTCGGATTGCAAGAACCATATGAGCAATGTTAAGCATTTCCCTGTCTGGTAGTCCGAATGAAATATTACTTGCTCCCTGCGTAATATTCAGCCCCAGTTTTTCGTGAACCAGTTTTATGGTTTCAAGAGTGACAAGACATGCATGAGGGTCGGCGCTCACTGCCATTGCAAGAGGGTCAATAATTACATCTTCCTCATTAATACCCATTTTAACGGCCCTGTTGAGAATCTTTTCAGCTATAGCCAGCCTTTTAAATGGATCGTCTGTTATACCATCGTCGTCCATTGTTAATCCTATAACAGCAGCGCCATATTCTTTTACAATCGGAAGAAGGGTATTCATCGATTTCTCTTCACCGTTAACAGAATTAATCATGCATTTTCCCTCAATAACTTTAAGAGCTGCTTCAATTGCCTTGGGATTGGGTGAATCGAGACAGAGAGGTATATCGAAATGACTCTGCAACTGTATTACTGTTTCCCGAAGCAGTTTAACATCATCAACACCGGGGAAACCAACATTCACATCGAGTATGTCGGCCAGAGCATCTATCTGGTTTTTAGCCAGTTCAAGAACATAATCGAAATCTCCCGACTGTAAAGTTGAGACCAGCTTCTTTCTACGCGTAGGATTAATGCATTCACCGATTATAATAACCGGGCCTTCGGTATTGATAATAACCTCTTTTGTTTTGCTGTGGAGGATTGTCATCATCTTATTTCAGGCTTACAAGTTGTTTAAGATAATTCACTGCACCCTGCGGATCGGGTGAGTAAAAGTCAGCTCCGATCTTAATGCAGTATTCCTGCGTAACAGGCGCCCCTCCCACTAAAATTTTTGAACCGGCATACTTCGCTTTTATGTTGCCAACAATCTTTTTCATATTCTCCATTGTTGTTGTAAGCAAGGCTGAAAGTCCTATTACCGCATCAGGCTTTTCCTCGATTGCTCTTATAAACTTATCAGATCCGACATCAACACCAAGGTCAATTACCTCCCAGCCACCACCTTCCACCATCATTGCAACCAGGTTCTTACCTATGTCATGAAGGTCACCTGTAACTGTACCGATTATGAAAGTGCCTTTTCTTTTTGTCGCACCCGACTGAAAGAAAGGTTTTAAGTGAATCATTGCTCCGCTCATTGCCTTTGCCGACATAAGCATCTGTGGTACATATATTTCCCTACGACTGAACCTGTTACCAACATTTTCCATAGCAGGAATTAGTGCGTTTTCAAGTATCTCTTCGGGTTTGCACCCCTGTTCCAGTGCATTCTTAGCAAGTTCATAGGCTCCATCCTGATCTTTTAATTGAGGAGGATATGGGGACTTTTTATCCACTTTGCCCAATTCCACGGCTTCAAGAAGTTTTTCGAGCAATTCTTTCATAGTTCATTGATTTTGTTTGATACATACTAAATTATTGTCGTAAAAATAACGTCTGATAGAATAGATATCTACATCAATTATTACTACTTTTGATGCTATATTCACATAATATTCATTTTTAGCGCAATTATTACCACTATGCCAGCTTTATTTGAGAAAATAATTGTAAAAGAAGGTGAATCATTTTTTATCGGGATTTTTCAGGACAATCTGGAGAAGAGTACCTGGCATTACCACAATAATTTTGAAATAAGCTTCATAACTGAGGGTTCGGGAAAGCGGATTGTGGGAGATTCTATCGAAGAATTTCAACCGGGCGACTTGGTATTTATCGGTCGAAATCTTCCGCATGTATGGATTGCCGATAAGGAATCCAGAATTCCAACTAACCGAACTCTTGAAATGGTTTTTCTTCAGTTTACATTGAACGTTTTATCTCCTCAGTTATTAATCCTGCCTGAATTCTGTCATGTTAAAAGGGCTTTGGATTTGTCAGAAAGAGGGATTCAGATTATTGGCGATACACTCAACGAAGTAAGTGAAATCATGCTCCAGTTACCCTATTTAAAAGGTTTTGAGAGGATGCTTCATTTTTTTATGATGATGGACATCATAGGGGAAAGTGAGACTAATATTCCTTTGGCAAGCAAAGAGTATCTAAAGTTAAGATTTACAACAGGAAATAAACGAATAGAAGTCATCCATAATTATTTAATGAACAATTATCGTGAAGATGTCAATCTGAAAAGACTAGCAGCGCTGGTCAATATGGCAGAGGGTTCGTTATGCAGGTTTTTCAAGATGAACATGGGGATTACCCTATTTGAATACCTGAATAAGATAAAGACAGATTTTGCATGTAAATTATTGATGAACAAGGATCTTGGCATATTGGATGTATGTCTGGACAGTGGATTCAACAATATAAGCCATTTCAATAAACAGTTTAAAAAAATAACCGGAGTTCCTCCTTCTGAATATCGGAAACGGTTTAAAGGATTAAGATAAATTTCTGAGAAAGACAAGGCTAAACAAAAAATATCCGGACAGTTCAAAATATTTAGTGCTGCTGAAAACTTCGCCATCCTGAGATCCATTATTGATACTGCCATAATAAACAATCAAAATGTGTGACAAGCTTTAAATGTCATCGCCTAATATAAAAGAAACTGATTCATTCCATCATCTTTGCGAAAGCGGTGGTCTACTATTTTGATAAGGTCATGATATTATTTTTTGTTTCCTTATTGTTAAGACAACAGTTTTTTTACTTGATTTAACCTCGAATTTCAAATTTGCATTTTCATCGCTTTTACCTTTCAAATTTCTGCTTCCATCGTAAATAATATAAAAGTTACTAGCTCCCGAAACATGAATGTTGTAAGTTATA
>JADGPT010000300.1 GCA_017882345.1 Bacteroidales bacterium | reverse complement strand
GTAGAGCGGAGAGTGTTGAGTGATGATAGTTTATCGTTTATCGTTTATCGTTATCGTTACCGTTACCGATTACTGATTACCGTTTACTGATTACCGTTTACTGCTCTACGCTCACATCTCTATGCTTTTTCATTTTTCAAGATCCTAATACAGAAATCCGAACATCCATAATGGTATTTTGTTTCCGTTTCCGAATTCAATATCATCAGAAGCAATAAATCCGTTATTAACAGTAGCCTTATTAAGCTGCTTATTATCCTTACCCCTGCCACCTATCTCAAATGTTCTGCTATTGTCTGCCAGGAAGTCTCCATTTTCGGGTATTGTCAGCGAGTGGCTGTATGATAGCTGGTTTGCAAAAAAGGTCTCCCTGATATTACCCTTTTCCGGAAGCCCGTTACCTAATGCAAATGCGATATTGGTATTTTCAAGAAATATTTTTTCAGGCTTTTGCAGACGAGTGATCCCACGGGAATCACGATATAGATTTTGCAAAAGCCCGGCTTCGCAGAGGAAGTTAAGATAACTTATAAATGTATTGCGATTAATCCCGGTTCTTTCGCTCAGCTTGCTTATATTTGGAATAAATGGGGCGGATTCTGAAATAATGAGGAGCATTTGCTTAAGCTTTGAAGAGTAAGATACATCAACACCTCGCAGCAGAGGAAGCTCTATTTCGATTATCATGTTAATTATTTCGCCCAGGCGTATATAATATAGTTCAGGTATCTCTTTATAGAATGGGTAATAACCATAGCGCAGGTATAGCGAAAAATATTTAAGCGGTTTTATTGCAGAAGTAACCTCCGCTGATATCTTAAGGTGATTATGAAGTACTTCATCAAGAGAATGGGGAATCAGCTTTAGTCCCAGTTCAAAATTCAGGTATTCCCTGAATGATAAACCCTGCATTCTGTAGATTATTGCCCGGCGGCTCAGGTCAGCACGGGCATTAAGAATCTCAAGAAGTGATGAACCTGTGAAGACAATCTTAAGTTCAGGGAGGTCATCGTAAATGTTTTTCAGTTCCCTTGACCATCCAGGGTATTTGTGTACCTCATCGAGGAAAAGCAGTTTGCCCCCCTGTTTGACGAATCGGTCTGCGAGGTCGGTGAGTTTGTTATCTGAAAACCAGATATCATCAAGACTGACATATAGAACAGCCGGGTCGTGTTCAAAATGTTTTTTGATATACTGAAGCATCAGTGTTGTCTTGCCGACACCCCGTGCTCCTTTTATCCCGATCATCCGTGCCTCCCAGTTGATCTCATCCATCAGGCTCCTGATGAAGACAATGGTTGTGAGACTCAGCTTTTTTCTGAATTTTTCAACAATCCTTTCCATTTTGCTTACGCTAATAAGCAAATATAGTTATTTTTTACTTATTACAATGCACAATTATTATGTTTTTATCTATTCACTGTTCACTCAACAAAAAGCGATGAGTGATGAGTAGTGAGCGGAGAGTGTAGAGATCAGAGACTTAGGGACACCATTTTTCAGGATTGTTAATCATGGATATCAACATCTTGCGGAGTCTATTCAGAGATTAGCATAGCCATATCATAACTGTCATGATAAGCGTCAATTAGCATTTGTGTGGCAATGTTTTTACAATTAACAAATCCCGCTTCGAGTAAACCAAAGTACAAATTAAAACCATCAACATAAACGATGACTCTTTCTTTTTTTTGGCTCATTATTTGCAATATTCATTGTTATTAGTTTATCTTTGCAATACTAAAACATCGCTAAAGATAGCATCTTTAGTCTGACGCTCTGAAAAGAGCGTTTCTTTTTTATATGTCTCTTGCGAGTTTATATAAAAATTATAAATAGTACTATTGGCGTATCCCAGCACCCTTAACCATTTTTCATATTCATCTATATGCCGGACAAATTCATCCGATTGAAGTTCAAGATTTCTGTTTGAGTACTTCTGTGGCGTTTTACAAACACTCAATTCAATTTCAATTTTTTCATCTTTCATTTTGATTTCCAGTTAGTTAATAATTAAGATTCCTAATTACTTGAAAAACCAAAACGGAATATGATTGTTTTATTCATTTAGAGTACAAAATACTAAATGAAAAAAGGAGGTTGGTTTTGTTTATAGTTACAACTGACTTATCTTTGCAAAACACGATAGACTTATTGAACACATTGAGTTATTCAGATTATGAAGACAAAGAATATAAAGTCAAAAGAAACAGAAAGCTGGGCACTGCCTGGAAATGCAATTTCCATTGATGATTTCAAGGAGGGTATTAAAAAAGCAGAAAAGGGACCTTTTTATACCATCGGAGAATCAAAACAAATACTGGAAGGATGGAGGAAGAAAAGAAACTCCCGGTAAATGTTTCCGAAATATTTAACCATGATATTGACGATATCTATAAATATGGAATAGATACTTTTGGAATCAGACAAGCTGAACTATACGAAAATGAGATATGGAAGCTTGTTGAATAACAGAGAAAGAAATACAAGTGTTGCGTATTGTTCATTCCCACCGGAGCATCACTAAAATAAAAGCTTCAAGAAGAATTATGAACCGAGCATGATTTTCAGAAAACACAAACTTGAATGAAAATATTGACATGCGAGCTCCATCCGACCTT
>JADGPT010000099.1 GCA_017882345.1 Bacteroidales bacterium | reverse complement strand
AAAACAAAAGCAATGTTTGAAAGCTGGGAACTATATCAGAATAAGGTAAAAAATGGTTATGACCATCAGTTTGCACGGAATACACTTCAATTGAATAATAAGAATGGTTCTTTCAGCGAAATAGGCAGACTTAGCGGAGTCAGCACAACAGACTGGAGCTGGGGAGCCCTTATAATGGATCTTGACAACGATGGATGGAAAGACATTTTTGTAGCTAATGGCATTTATAAGGATTTACTCGACCGCGATTATCTCAATTTCTATTCAGATCCTTCAGTGGTAAGGTCGTTGATAAAAACTCAAAAGAAAGCTATCTTAAGTATGATCGACATGATGCCTTCTGTAAAGGTACCGAATTACGCATTTCATAATAACAAGGATCTGACCTTTACTAATTTATCATCTGAATGGGGACTAAGCAAACCATCATTTTCAAACGGAGCCGCTTATGTTGACCTTGATAATGACGGAGATCTTGATCTGGTTGTAAATAATGTGAATATGCCTCCCTTTATTTACAGGAATGAAACTCGCGGAAAACCAGAAACAAATTTTCTCAATATATCCTTAAAAGGTTCAGGAAAAAATACTGCTGCAATTGGGGCGGAAGTGACCATCTACACCGGACACAATTTGGAATATCAGGAGCTAATGCCTATGCGTGGCTTTGAGTCAACTGTGGATAGCAGGCTTAATTTTGGACTGGGGGCCACTCCCACTGTCGATTCAGTTGTGGTAAACTGGCCCGATGGCAGATTTACTGCTTTACAAAATGTAACTGCTAACCAGTTTTTAAAACTCGATCAGAAAGATGCTGTAAACAGAAGTTCTCCGGTTCAGGAAATGAAACCAACTCAGGTCTTCCAAAAAACAGAAAAGATCTCCGGACTTGATTTTAAACATACCGGGAACGATTTCAATGATTTTGAACGCGACAGACTTCTTTTTGAGATGTTATCAAACGAAGGTCCTCATATTGCAGTGGGTGATGTTAATGGAGACGGACTTGATGATATATTTATTTGTGGAGCAAAAGATTCTCCCGGTGCTTTGTATATGCAGGACAAAAATGGCCATTTCAGAAAAACAAATGAAGAATTGCTTGAAGCGGACAAAATATCGGAAGATACCGATTGTGCTTTTTTTGATGCTGATGATGATGGGGACCTCGATTTATATGTTGCAAGCGGTGGCAATCAATACCCGTCGAGTTCGTCTGCGCTAGCCGATCGGTTGTATTTAAATGATGGAAAAGGAAAATTTACAAAATCAGAACAAATTTTACCAGCCGGAAAATATGAGAGTACTTCCTGTGTAAAACCTGCAGATTTTGACAAAGATGGTAATATTGACCTGTTTGTTGGTATTCGTCTAAGACCATTTGAATATGGTTTGCCCGCAAACGGTTACTTGCTGCAAAATGACGGCCATGGCAACTTTAAGGACGTAACTGCAAAGAGAGCTCCCGGTTTAATCGGAATTGGCATGATAACAGATATGGTATGGGCAGATGTAGACAACGATGGTGATCTTGATATGGTTATAGTTGGCGACTGGATGCCAATAAAGATTTTTATTAATGAAAATGGCTTTTTTAAAGATGAATCTGAACGGTTTGGTTTATCCAACACAGAAGGTTGGTGGCACACAATAATTGCAAAAGACCTGAATGGAGACGGAAAAGTTGATTTTGTTTTGGGAAATCAGGGTTTAAACTCATTTTTCAAAGCTTCTGCAACAAAGCCTGTAACAATGTATGCGAATGATTTTGATCTTAATGGCAGTGTCGAACAGATTATCTGCGCTTACAACGGGGATAAATCTTATCCGGTTGCAATGAAGGATGACCTGGTAAAACAAATTCCTTCATTGTCGGAAAAATTTAAAAAGTTCGATGATTATAAAGAGGCAACAATTGAGGATATTTTCCCTCCTGACATATTAGAAAGGTCTGTTAAATTGAACGCACGATATATGGAAAGTTGTGTCATGATAAATACAGGCAATGGGACTTTTCAACTTACTCCCCTTCCCATGGAAGCACAGTTCTCACCTGTGTATGCAATAATTGCTGATGATTTTGATCATGATGGAATATGTGATATCCTCATTGGAGGAAACCAATACAGAGCAAAACCGGAGACAGGAATTTATGATGCGAGTTATGGCCTGTTTTTAAAAGGAAGTAACGATGGAAAACTGCAGGCTACTCCGGCAATCAATTCAGGCTTATTTACAAAAGGGGAAATACGTGATTTTAAGATTATTAATATTAATGGAAACCGTATTGTTGCAGTTGCAATAAATAATGATAATTTACAGTTTTATAAATATTGACAAATAACTATGAAGACAATAACAAATTGGTTATTGCTGCTCCTGATTTCCGGATTTATTGTTTCAGGGTGTTCACCCAGAGCAAAATATGAGCGCAGGTTAAAGCAGGAACTGGCACGCGGTGTAAGATATGATTCATTATTTCTTGGATTATACTTTGGGATGCCTGAAAAGGTTTTCTATGTGCATTGCTGGAATCTTAACCATAAAGGATTACTAAAACAAGGTGAGAGCAATACAACTGCAGAATATCAATTGAAAGACGAATTAAAACATCCGGCTGTAATGGATTTTTATCCGAATTTTAATCAGGGTAAAATTTCTGAAATGCCCGTATCGTTCAAATATAAAGGATGGGCCCCATGGAATAAGACATTATCTTCCGATAATCTTCAGAATGAGGTGCAAAAATGGTACGTGAAAATCTATGGCAAGGGCTTTATAAAAGTTAAGCATCCTTTACATGGTATAGCTTATGTAAAGATAGACGGGAACCGGCGTATCACAATATTTAAAGAAAACGACTTGCGTGTTTGGGCTGTATTTACTGATATGTCCGTAAAAAAAGGATGGAACGATTCACCAGCCCTACCGGAGAATAATCAGAATGATACTACAAAAAGTTCAAATAAATAGGATGTTCAGGATCATTCCCTATACCTTACCCCCTAAATCCCCCAAACGGGGGACTTTTAGACACAACAAGCCCCCCATTTGGGGGGTTGGGGGGTTGAAACTGCCCAAATGGACGCTTCGTGGTTTATGGCTGCTGCTTCCTTTGTTTATATCTTCCTGTACTAAACAGTCAGGTAATCATTTATTTACTCTTATGCCTTCCTCGGTCACTCATGCTGATTTTGTAAACAAATTAGATTATGACACTCAGCTTAAAAAGAAGTTTAATGTATATACCTTCCGGAATTTTTACAATGGAGGAGGCGTTGCGCTGGGTGATGTTAATAATGATGGCCTCCTGGATATATTCATGACCTCAAATATGGGTACTAATAAACTATATCTGAATAAGGGAAATTTTGAGTTTGAAGATATTTCTCAGAAAGCAGGTATTGAAGGTAAAGGATGGTCAACAGGTGTCAGTTTTGCCGATGTTAACGGAGATGGGTTGATAGATATTTATGTGTGCAAGTCGGGCAATGAAGAAGGTGTTAAAAACCATAATGAGTTGTATATCAACAATGGAGATCTGACATTCACAGAAAAAGCAAAAGAATATGGTATAGATGAGTCATCCGGAAATTCCACCGAAGGAGTGTTTTTTGATTACGACAAAGATGGTGATCTGGACTTGTTTTTATTAAAAAATTTTCCTATTGCTATCGGCAGTTTTAATCTGAAGGATAATAAGCGTTTAGTCCGCGATTCTATCGGCGGAGATAAACTTTTCAGAAACGATGGGAATAAATTTACGGATGTCAGCGCTTCAGCCGGCATATATGGAAGCTCAATTGGATTTGGAATGGGTGTTTCGGTCGGGGATATAAATCAGGATGGCTGGATGGATATCTATGTGTCAAATGATTTTTTTGAACGCGATTATATGTACATCAATAATCATGATGGAACATTTAAGGAAACATTGGTTGATATTATTAAATCTACTCCTATATCATCCATGGGAAGTGATATGGCAGATCTTAATAATGATCATTATCCGGAAATATTTGCCACCGATATGCTTCCAGAACATAACGATCGTCTTAAAACAAAAACGACATTTGAAGATTGGGCCAATTATAAATCAAATGTTGACAATGGTTATTACCATCAGTTTACCAGGAATATGCTGCAGCTAAATAATGCGGACGGAACATTCAGTGAAATCGGTAGGTTTGCAGGTGTTTCTGCTACTGATTGGTCATGGGGTTCGTTGATCATGGATCTCGACAATGATGGCTTGAAGGATATTTTTGTGGCAAACGGTATTTATAAGGATCTTACTGACCAGGATTATATCAAGTATTTTTCGAACCGCGACGTAGTTATGTCTATTGTATCGGGGAATAATGTTAATTATAAAAAACTTATTGATGCAATTCCCTCGGTTAAACTCCCAAATTATGCCTTCAAAAATATGGGAAACTACAGGTTTCAGAATATGGCAGCCCAATGGGGACTCGGGGAACCAGGTTTTTCGAATGGAGCTGCCTATGGTGACCTTGATAATGATGGTGATCTTGACCTTGTGATTAACAACGTTAATTTACCCATGTCAATTTACAGAAATGAAACCAATCATCTGCTACCGGGCAATCATTATTTGAAAGTTATATTAAAGGGAGATCCGGGTAATACTCAGGCGATCGGTGCAAAAGTGACAGTCAAAAACAAAGGGAAGTTTATTTATCTTGAGCAGATGCCAATGCGTGGATATTTATCCACCGTTGATCCACGCCCAAATCTGGGTCTGGGTTCATTAACAATGGTTGATTCTCTCATTATTGAATGGCCAGATGGCCGGACTACACTTATGACTAAGGTAGCCGCGGATCAGACTTTAACTTTATTTCAGAAGGACGCTGATGCAAAGTCAGTTCATGCTGTGGATCCTGTAAGCTCAAAACACGAATACTTTGAAGACATCAGTAAGGAAAACCGGATAAATTTTATCCACAAAGAAAGTGATTTCAATGATTTCGAACAGCAACCACTGTTATATCAGATGATGTCGACAGAGGGACCGCGAATGTGTAAAGGTGATGTAAACGGAGACGGACTGGAGGATATTTATATATGCGGGGCAAAGGGACAGCCCGGGGCCCTATTGATACAACATAAAAATGGCACTTTTGAATCAGTCGACAAGCCACTATTTGAACAGGATAAAATATCAGAAGAGACTGATTGTGCTATGTTTGATGCAGATGGTGACGGCAATCTGGATCTGTATGTAGCCAGTGGAGGCAATGAATTCCCGGCGAGTTCATCGGCACTGAGCGACCACCTGTACATAAATGATGGCAAAGGAAACTTCACCAAATCTCCACAGATATTGCCTACAGGAAAATACGAAAGCACTTCGTGTGTCCGTCCTGCTGACTTTGACAAAGACGGGGTTATGGAATTATTTGTAGGTATCCGCCTTAAACCGTTTGAATATGGCGTACCATGTAACGGTTACTTGCTCGAGAATGATGGCAAAGGAAATTTTACCGATGTAACTGCAAAAATCGCACCTGAATTGCTTAACATAGGCATGATCCGCGATATGTTGTGGGAAGACGTTGACGGGGACGGAGATCTCGACATGATCATTGCAGGAGACTGGATGCCCTTAAAAGTGTTCATTAATGAAAACGGTAAGTTTAAAGAAAAAAAAGATGCATTCGGCAACGAAAAAACTGAGGGATGGTGGAACTGTCTCGCAGCAGGCGATTTAAACAATGATGGAGCTATTGACTTTATAGCAGGAAATCATGGCTTAAATTCAAGATTTAAAGCTTCACCTGAAAAACCTGTGAGCATGTACGTTAACGACTTCGATCTGAATGGCACTGTTGAACAGGTTATTTGTACCTATGACGGAGATAAATCATATCCGATTGCCCTCAGACATGATCTTTTAAGACAAATACCCGGACTTGAAAAAAAGTACCCTACATATGAATCATATAAAGATCAACAGATTACAGATATTTTTTCTCCTGAACAGTTAAAGAATTCTATCCGATTGAATGCTTCACTTCTTGAGACTTCTGTTTTCATTAATGATGGTAAAGGGCATTTTACGAGGAAACCGTTGCCGGTTGAAGCACAGTTTTCCCCGGTTTATGCCGCGGCAATCGGAGACTACAACAGTGACAGGAATCTGGATATTCTGCTTGGAGGGAATCTTTACAATGTAAAGCCGGAACTAGGGCGGTACGATGCCAGTTACGGAGCATTCCTGGCAGGCGATGGTCATGGTAATTTCAGCTATATTCCAGCTAAGACATCAGGCCTATATCTTGATGGAGAGATAAGGGATTTCAAAGAAGTGACAACGTCAAGAGGCAAAATATTAATAGTTGCCCGCAGCAATGATTCATTACAGGTTTTTAAACCATTAAGCCGGTGAAGCTTACTTATGAAAATTTTAGCACTAATTTTGCTTTTACTTTTTTTAGCCTTTTCCTGTAAACCTGAGGAAAAAAAAGGAGAACCTTTGTTTTCGCTTTTATCCCCTTCCACCACTAATGTTGATTTTATAAATAAACTGACAGAAACCGAACAATTTAATATCATTGAATATCTATACTTCAATAACGGTGCAGGAGTTGCAGCTGGTGACATCAATAATGATGGTCTGGTTGACTTATATTTCACTTCGAATCAAAAACCCAATAAATTATACCTGAACAAGGGGAACTTTAAATTTGAGGACATTACTGATGCAGCCGGTGTAGCAGGAACAGGCGACTGGAAAACCGGTGTTACAATGGCAGATGTGAATGGTGATGGGTTACTGGATATCTATGTTTGCCAGGTCGGGAAATATAAGAATGTTCATGGAAAAAACCAACTCTTCATTAATCAGGGTAACCTCACATTTAAAGAAGAGGCTCATGATTATGGGCTTGATTTTCAGGGCTTTTCCACCCAGGCAGCCTTCTTTGACTATGATATGGATGGCGACCTTGATATGTACCTTCTGAACCATTCGGTACATACCTCCCGTAGTTATGGCGACTCCTCTTTACGCTATGAACAGGATTCCCTTGCAGGTGACAGATTATTCAGAAATGATGAAGAAAACGGAAGACGGGTCTTTCATGATGTAACCAAACAGGCAGGTATATACAGCAGTCAGATCGGATACGGTTTAGGAATAAATGTCGCCGATATCAACAATGACGGTTACCCCGATATTTATATCTCAAATGACTTTCATGAAAATGATTATCTGTATTTAAATAACGGGAACGGAACTTTTTCAGAACGGTCAAAGGAAACCTTCGGGCATACAAGCAGATCATCAATGGGAAATGATATAGCTGATATAAATAATGACGGACTTCTTGATATTATGGTTCTTGATATGTTGCCGGATGATGAAAAAATAAGGAAGCAATCCGGTGGCGAAGACGACTATGAGCTTTCTGAAATGAAACTGAACGATGGTTATAATCACCAGTATGTTCGAAATACCCTCCAACTCAATCTCGGTGGAGGAATGTTTAGTGAAATTGGCCAGTTGGCAGGGGTTGCAGCTACCGACTGGAGCTGGTCACCACTGCTTTGCGACGTTGATAACGATGGGTGGAAAGATCTATTTATTACAAGTGGTATATACCGAAGGGCAAATGATCTTGATTACATAAAATTTCTGACAGGCGGGAACAAAGTTTTTCCTTCACGTGATCTTAACAAGTACACTGATAAGGAGCTATATGAGAAGATGCCGGTCTATCCAAATAATAACTACATTTTTAAAAATAATGGTGATCTCACATTTACTAATATGGCTAAGGCATGGGGGATTGATACCAGATCATTTTCAAATGGTGCCACTTATGCTGATCTCGATAACGATGGAGACCTCGATCTGGTTGTCAATAATATAAATGCCCCGGCTTTTATCTACAGGAACAATGCTGTAAAACAGTCGGGTAACCATTATTTGTCGGTAGTATTAAAGGGAAAAGGGATGAACACCCTGGGAATCGGAGCCCGCGTTACTTTATTCAGCAATGGTAAGGAACAGATGGCCGAGCAATTTCCGACTAGAGGGTTTCTGTCTGCCACCTCCGATGTGTTACATTTTGGATTGGGACCGGTAAAAGATGTAGATTCACTTATTGTCCGCTGGCCTGATTTGTCGGAACAAATGATCAGGGAAGTTCCTGTTGACAAGATTCTTACCTTAGAAATGATAAATGCAGCCAAACCATTAATAAGAAATCAGCAGGACAATGAAAAAATGAAATTGTTCTCCCCTACCCTGATTCCCGGACTTGCATTCGGGCACAAGGAAGACGATTGGGTTGATTTTTACCGTGAGCGTCTTATCCCACACAGCCTGTCAGCAGAAGGACCTGCTCTTGCAGTCGGAGATGTAAATGGCGACGGATTGGACGATCTATTCATTGGCGGAGCTAAAGGGCAGCCGGCTAAGATATTTGTTCAGCAAAAAAACGGATCTTTCAAAGCTTTGGATATTCCGTTGCTGGCCAGGGAGAGGTTTGCAGATGATGTTGATGCCGCTTTTTTTGATGCTGACGGAGATGGGGATCTTGATCTTTATATAGTACGCGGAGGAAATGAGCTTCTTATCGGGAATCCTTTACTTACTGACTTATTGCTTATAAATGATGGAAAAGGAGGATTTACTAAAGGTGAATTGCCTTTTATGTCTCATAATGGATCGTGTGTGAGGCCTTGCGATTTTGACAATGATGGTGATATAGACTTGTTTGTCGGTTCGAGATCTGTACCAGGCGCCTATGGGTTGTCACCCTATCAATTTCTTCTTGAAAACGATGGACATGGCCATTTTAAGATTGTAACAGATGATAGAATTAAAGCGTTTAAGAATGTTGGTATGGTGACAGATGCAGCCTGGATGGATTATGACAAGGATGGTGATCAGGATCTGGTATTAACAGGTGAATGGATGAAGGTTTGTATTTTCCGGAATGATAGAGGACATTTTACAGATGTAACCGATAAGGCAGGTCTTTCTGAAACATCAGGATGGTGGAATTGCCTGAAGGTTGCAGATGTTGACGGGGATGGAAATTTGGATTTAATATGTGGAAATCTGGGGCTTAATTCGATGTTAAAGGCATCAACAAAGGAACCTGTTGAAATGTATCTGAATGATTTTGATAACAATGGATCAATCGATCAGGTGATCTGTACATATCAGAACGGCATCAGCTACCCTTTTGCTTCACTTGATGAACTATCCGGACAGATAGCCGGTTTAGAAAAGAAGTATCCCAATTATTCTGATTTTGGAGGCAAAACAGTAATAGATATATTTGGTAAGAATGCAATTGATAAATCCATCATAAAAAAAGCAGCACTGTTTGAAAGTTGTTTGTTCCTGAACAATGGAGATGGAACTTTTAAGATAAATAAACTTCCCACAGTCGCACAGTTTTCACCGGTTCGCGATATACTGGTCCGGGATATTGACAAAGATGGACAACAGGACCTGGTTCTAGTTGGAAATAATTATGCAGTAAGACCTTCGTATGGCCGTTATGATGCCAGTTATGGCTGGTGTTTATTAGGAGATACCAGTCATAATTATAAAGCTTTGATGCCGTTGGCAAGTGGTCTTAAGATAATTGGTGATGCAAGGAAAATAGTTCCGATTGATATTAATGGGAAACATTATCTGGTGGCTGCAGTAAATAACGGAGATCTGCAAGTATTCCAATTATTATGATAATAACCTGAAAAAAGATGCCGAAGAGGGCAAGGCAAGGGATTCGCAACCAAAATATAAAAGTTAACGGAAGATTTTTCTATTTCAATATTGAATTTGCATTTAGGCAAACCAAACTGGAATCCAAAATGGAGAATTGAATACATGGCCCAGTACCAGATCGATAAGCTTTGGTGCTAATGTTGTCTTTTAATCCTGAAAATGTTGCAAAAATTCAATAAGGTTACTGATATCAGGGCTGATTCCGGTTTTCACATACGATCCTGATACCGCATTCGCAACCACTAATGATTCAAAGAGATTAAAATCATTAAACAGAGTGTAACAATAGCCAGCATTGAAATTATCTCCGCCCCCGGTCAGTATTTGTGGTTCCTTACAAAAAAAAGTATCACATTTC
>JADGPT010000299.1 GCA_017882345.1 Bacteroidales bacterium | reverse complement strand
ACTGACTGGCGGGCTTCTTTAAGACCAAATCCCCTGCCCGCTAATATTTCTCTGTATGTCAATGTATGCAGGTCGCCAAACCCTTCACTGAATTCTATCTCCTCACCATTGACAGTGATAGACCTGAATGTCCTTTTTCCTGTTTTTTTAGCGGAGTCTGGAATATCATTATAATCGAGACTCAGGAACCATCTTACTCTTGCATTTTCAAGTTCGAGGTATCCTGCGGCTTTATCAGGTTTTGAGATATGAACAATATTTTTCCGGGTATCGCCGAAGATCCAGCTCAACATATCAAAAAAATGAATACCTATATTGGTTGCCACACCTCCTGATTTCTGAATATCTCCTTTCCATGATATTGAATACCAGTTTCCACGGCTGGTTACATAAGTCATGTCAATATCATAAATCTTATCTTTCGGTCCATTCCTGATCTTTTCCCGTAGTTCCAGTATTTTCGGATGAAGACGAAGTTGAAGAACAGTGTATATTTTACGCCCAGTCTCATTTTCAATCTCCTGCAAAGCATCTATATTCCATGGATTTAGCACAATCGGCTTCTCACAGATCGCTTCAGCCTGATGACGAAGTGCAAACCTTATATGAGAATCATGAAGGTAATTCGGAGAACAGATACTTACATAATCAATTTTAGTTCCGGTTCGTTTAAGTTTATCAAAATGTCTGTCAAACCGCTCAAACTCAACGAAAAAATCACTTTCCGGGAAATAACTATCAATTCGTCCGACACTATCAAATTTATCAAGACTGGCAAGAAGGTTGTTGCCTGTTTCCTTAATCGCATGAAGATGTCTGACAGCTATATAACCTGCAACACCTATTATCCCGAAGTTTTTTGGAGACTCTGTCATACTCATTCTATAAAAAGGCACATAAAAATACTAAAATATTTTAGAAACTTTGCCATCCTCAATCTTGTACCGCTCTCCACTTTCAGGACAGGAAGCAAGTCCTGAAGTGTCAAAATTAAGTTTATGTCCGTATTCACTCATCCATCCGGTCTGTCTGGCTGGATTCCCAACAACAAGAGCGTATGGTTTAACGTCCTTTGTTACAACTGCTCCTGCACCGATAAATGAAAAGGTCCCTATTTTATTTCCGCATACTATCGTCGAATTTGCTCCTATTGAAGCGCCTTTTTCCACGATTGTAGTATAGTAACTGTCTTTACGGATTATTGCGCTTCGCGGGTTTATTACATTTGTAAATACCATCGATGGACCAAGGAATACGTCATCTTCACAAATGACACCCGTATAGAGGGAGACATTATTCTGAACTTTAACATTCCTCCCTAGTTTTACACCCGGAGAGATTACCACATTCTGGCCTATATTACAGTTTTCACCAATTTCCGAACCCGTCATAACATGGCTGAAGTGCCATATTTTTGTTCCTTTTCCAATCTTGCAGCCATCATCTATCACAGCCGTTTCGTGAGCAAAATATATATTTTCCATCATGGTTATGTATTGAAAAATTCCAGGACATTAAGTGTAATATAATCAACCTGATCCCTATCCATATCAGGATGCATCGGCAAGGACAGTACCTCTTTGCAAAGCCCATTCGTAACAGGAAAATCATCGGCTTTGTAACCGAGGTATCCGTAAGCTTTCTGCAGATGAAGAGGACCCGGATAATAAACCATTGATGGTATATTTTTTGTCTCCAGAAATTTCTTCAGTTCATCTCTTTGCCCGTTTTTTACCTTGATTGTATATTGATGAAATATATGAGTAGAATATTTTACTCTTTCGGGAATGGAAATTGAACTACACCTGGCAAGTGCTTCGTCGTAGTGATCAGCAACCGCTTTCCTTGCCTCATTGAATTTCGAAAGATGTTTTAGTTTTACCCTGAGGATTGCTGCCTGAATCGTGTCTAATCTTGAATTAATACCAATATCATCATAATGATATCTTACTTTCATGCCATGGTTAGCGATGCTCCTAAGCTTATTAGCAAAAGACTCATCGTTAGTATAGAGAGCTCCTCCATCACCGTAACAACCCAGGTTTTTGGAGGGGAAAAATGATGTAGTACCTATATGTCCTATGGTTCCGGCTTTTTTTGTAGCCCCATTTTTAAAGATATAATCTGCTCCGGTTGCCTGTGCTGCATCTTCGATAACAAAAAGATTATGTTTTTTTGCCAGCTCCATTATGCTTTCCATGTCAGCGCACTGACCGAATAAATGTACAGGAACAATTGCTTTTGTTTTTGGTGTGATAGCTTTTTGTATTGCTTCAACTGAGATATTGAAACTTCCTGATTCCGGTTCAACAATAACCGGTTTAAGGCCAAGCAAAGCAACAGCCTCAACGGTAGCTATAAAAGTAAAATCTGTAGTTATTACCTCATCTCCAGGCACCAGTCCAAGAACCATCATTGCAAGATGCAGTGCATCGGTTCCGTTTGCACAGGAAACCACATGTTTTATACCCATATACTCCTGAAGCTCTTGTTCAAATAACTTAACATCAGGCCCTTTTATAAAAGATGTTGATACGAGAACTGATTTTATTGCATTGTCTATTTCCGGGCCGATCTTCTCATATTGTGCCCTCAGGTCGACCATTTGTATCTCTCTCATTTAATGCGAAAATTTGGAAATACGAAGATAAGATTTTTTTG
>JADGPT010000009.1 GCA_017882345.1 Bacteroidales bacterium | reverse complement strand
TCTTTTAACACTGATACAACGACAAACCTTTAAATATTTCTGGGATTTTGGCCATCCTTCATGCGGTATGGCGCGTGAACGGAATTCTTCGGGCGATATCGTTACCACGGGAGGCTCAGGATTTGGCATTATGGCCATGATTGTGGCAATAGAAAGAGGATTCATTCCCAGGGCGGATGGCATCACCCGATTAGATAAAATCCTTGGTTTTTTAGAAACTTGTGATCGTTTTCATGGTGTTTGGCCACACTGGATAAACGGCGTAACGGGAAAAACGCAGCCTTTTAGTGCTAAGGACAACGGAGGAGATATCGTGGAAACCTCCTTTATGATACAGGGCCTGCTTTGCATGAGACAATATCTTGATCCCACCGTACCAATAGAGAAAACAGAAATCGATCGAATCAATAAATTATATAATTCTATCGAATTTGATTGGTTTACAAATGGTGAAAAAACACTCTATTGGGAATGGTCACCTGATTATGGGTACAACCTTAAAATCCAGGGCTACAATGAGACCCTTATAACATATCTCATAGCCGCTTCTTCTCCGACATATTCCATTACAGCGGATGTCTATACGAACGGATATGCAAATAACGGAGGAATAAGAAACGGAAGAAGCTATTATGGATATCTTTTACCTTTGGGAGCAGACTATGGAGGACCTTTGTTTTTTACCCAATATTCATTTATGGGACTTGATCCCCGGCACCTCAAAGACCAATATGCTGATTATTGGGAACAAAATGTGAATCAATCTCTGATAAATTGGAACTATTGTCTTGCAAATCCCAAAAAATATCCGGGTTATAGTTCCGCGGTCTGGGGGTTGACTGCTTCCGACAATCCATGGGGATATAATGCACAATCTCCAACCAATGACCTTGGAGTAATCACACCTACAGCTGCCATTTCTTCTATTGCCTATACACCCACACAATCGTTGAACGCATTGAAAACGGATTACTATTTTCTTGGGGACCGTCTCTGGGGAGATTATGGCTTTTACGATGCTTTTGATGTAACAGCAGGCTGGTGGGCAAACTCTACCCTGGCCATCGACCAGGGGCCAATTATTTGCATGATTGAAAACTACAGAACAGGTCTGCTATGGAATTTATTTATGTCAGCTCCTGAAATACGTAGCGGCTTAACAAAACTTGGCTTCACCTTATGAAAACAATGAAAAACCTCAGGTTATATACTCTGTTCGCTCTGATTGTATTTAGTGTTAACTGTTGTGTCGGTAACAAGGACAAAACAACAGGTAAAAATAGTTTATCAGAGTTTAAAAAGATATCAGATGATTCGCTTCTCACGTTGGTTCAGTACAGAACATTCCAGTACTTCTGGGATGGAGCTGAACCTAATTCAGGGATGGCTCGTGAACGATTTCATGTTGATGGAATATATACTGAAAATGACATGAACGTTGTTACATCGGGAGGCAGCGGTTTTGGCCTGATGGCAATTCTTGTAGGTATTGAAAGAGATTTTATTACGAGGGACGAAGCAGTTACTCGTTTTTCAAGAATTATAGAATTCCTTAAACATGCCGACAGGTTTCATGGCGCCTGGCCGCATTGGATTTATGGTGAAACCGGGAAAGTAAAACCCTTTAGTCCAAAAGATAATGGTGCAGATATTGTTGAGACAGCCTACCTGATGCAGGGGTTACTTGCTGTCAGACAGTATTTTATAAATGGATCTGAACGGGAAAAGTTACTCGCGTCAGAAATAGAAAAATTATGGAAAGAAGTTGAATGGACCTGGTTTACAAAAGGCGGAGAGAATGTATTGTACTGGCACTGGTCGCCCAATTATAGATGGGAAATGAATTTTGCAGTCAAAGGTTATAACGAATGCCTTATACTATATATATTAGCTGCATCTTCACCAACCTATCCTATCCGGCCAGAGGTTTATCATGAGGGGTGGGCAAGATCGGGTGCAATAAATACTCACAGCAGTAAATATGGGTATAGCCTGGTTCTCAAACATAATGATGCGGAGGATTATGGCGGACCACTATTCTGGGCACATTATTCATATCTTGGATTAGATCCCCGTTTCCTGAAGGACAAATATGCAGACTATTGGCAGGAGAATAAAAATCAGACTCTCATTAACTGGAAATGGTGTATGCAGAATCCTAAGAAATTTGCTGGTTACAGTGAGGATTGCTGGGGACTTTCTGCAAGCTATTCAATGAAAGGTTATGCAGCTCATGCTCCCGGTGAAACCAACGACCTGGGAGTTATCACTCCGTCAGCTGCTCTCTCGTCCTTCCCGTATACCCCGGAGCAATCAATGAATGCCATGAAACATTTTTATTATAATCTTGGAAACAAAATATGGGGCGAATATGGATTCTATGATGCTTTCAGTGATCAGAATAATTGGTATCCACAGAGATATCTGGCTATTGATCAGGGTCCGGTTGTTATTATGATAGAAAATTACAGAACCGGATTACTCTGGAATCTGTTCATGTCCTCTGAGGATATTCAAAATGGATTGAACCTTCTTGGTTTTATAGCCGATTGAAAAAAATATACAATTTGAAATACCCGGTCGGGTCAGTAATCATGTGTTTTTCAACATATTTTTTAACAGACAATAAGATTATTTGATTTTTATATTGTTATGTTCCGTAATTTTAATATATTCGCACCGTAATTTTAAAGTTGAAACGATTAAACTAAATAGATCGAAATTGTTAATTAAACAAAGTATTAAAAAGGTTAGAAAAATGAAGAACAAAGTTTTAATGGGATTAGCAGCTATAGCAATGGTTGCCGTCCTTTCTAGTTGTGGTAAAAAACCACAGGTTGAAATTGATGCAACAAATGCAGCTATCGCAGCTGCCCAGACTGCTGAAGCAGCTGTCTATGTACCCGCTGAATTTGCAGCTGTACAGGATTCAATGAAAGCTATTATGGCTGACGTTACGACTCAGGATTCAAAATTATTTAAGAAATTTGGCCCTGCAAAAGCTAAACTTGCTACTACCTTAACTCTTGCAAACAAGGTAGCTAGTGATGCTACTGCTAAGAAAGAAGAAGTTAAAAAAGAGTTTGAAACTACAATAGCAGCTGTTAAAGCAGTTATTGAAGAAAACAAAACTCTTATAACAAAAGCTCCAAGAGGAAAAGAAGGAGCAGCTGTTCTTGAGCAGATTAAAACTGAAATGGCCACGAGTGAAACTTCTGTTGCTGAAGCACAGGGTCTGTATGATAAAGGTTCATTCATGGATGCTCTTAATAAAGTTAAAGCTGCAAATGCAAGTGCAACCGGTATCAATACCGAACTTAAAGATGCTATTGCTAAAGTAAAAGGAAAAGGCAAAGCAGTAGCTCCTAAGAAAAAATAATTAATAAGTATTAGCTTATTTATATAAAACCCCCGGGAATTTCCCGGGGTTTTTTTTAAAGTCGTCACAGGTTTACATGAGAAAGGTTTGGAGAGATGTGCTGATTTTTTCTGCAATTGCAGTTTCTATTCCATTAGTTATCTTATTATTAATCCGTTTTACACCTCAACCACCTACTGGTGAAATGGAACATGCCAGGGAAACTCTTTCTAAGGCAGGAAAAAATAAAGCCGATACATATTCTAAAAAGCTCTTTACTGAAGCAAAGATCTTCTATGATTCTGCTATGGTAAACTGGGAGAAAGAAAATTATAGGTTTCTTTATTTCAGACATTATGACAGGGTTGTCATGTTTGCAAATCTCTCTGTGAAAAAAGCAAACCTGGCTGATGATAACTCAGTCAGCAGTTCATCGAACCTTAAAATTAAACTCCTGCAAAAAATTGAGTCCCTTAACGATCTGATAACGCAGATTGATAAACTTTTCACTACTTATCCTTTAACTTCAGAAGTACGTAACCGCATATCGAAAGGAAAGATTTTGTTAATAGAGGCTGAGATAATCTATAATAAGGGTCAGTATCTCCAGGCTAACAGAAAAATTACTGATTCCGAGTATCTGCTAACAGGATCATACGAAAATGCATCTGCCAACCTTAAAAACTATTTCAAATCATTTTCAGTATGGAAGAAATGGGTTGACATAACTTTAAATAATTCGAAAAAAAGTCTTGATTATTCAATAATTATTGATAAATTTTCAAGAAAATGTTTTATTTATCTTAATGGGACCAGAAAATATGAATTTGAAGCCGAACTGGGGAAAAACTGGGTCGGAGACAAAAGAGTGAAAGGTGACATGGCTACTCCGGAAGGCATGTATAAGATTACGAAAAAGTTCGACGGAGGTAAAACTAAGTACTACAAAGCTCTTTTACTCGACTATCCGAATGATGAAGATAAAGCAAAATTCAGATCTGAGATAGAACACGGTTCTCTTCCGGCATCCGCGAAAATTGGAGGGTTAATCGAAATCCATGGTAACGGCGGAAAAGGAATAGACTGGACAGAAGGGTGTATTGCTCTTACTGATAGCGAGATGGATGTTGTATTCAAGATTGTGAGGGTAGGTACTCCAGTTACTATTATCGGATCAATGGTCGATCTGAAAGATGTTGTGGACAAGTAAATTATCTGATATGAAAAACAAGAAGATAATACATGATGGGGCACAGCCTGCGATTGAACAACCTACAGGCGAAGCTAATCGCATTAATAATGAGAGGAAACCATTTCTTAAGGTTGTCAGGATTTTATTTATAATCATTTGTTCAATTCTGGTTCCTCTATCCTTGATTCTTTTTATCCTTTTGGTTGTTCCGGTTCTGAAGGAGTTTGCACCCCTGCAAAAAACCGAAATTGCAAATATTAAGGATTTAAAGAAAGATCAGAACTACAAAAAGCAAATAGGTCTGCTAACGAAAGATATTCAGCGCCTATCTCTGAAAGTTAACGCTTATACCTCAGGCCAATCATATATTGTAGTCAATACAACTGAAAACAGGTTCTACCTTTACACAAATAAAAAGCTTGTAAGAGAAGGATTTTGCAGTTCAGGAAGCTATACAATGCTTCAGACATCAGGCAATAAAAAATGGGTTTTTAAAACACCCAAAGGTAAATACTGGATTCGCGGCAAAACAACAAATCCGGTCTGGAAAAGACCAGACTGGTCATTCGTTGAAGAGGGTTCCCCAATTCCTCCTAAAGATGACTTTTCAAGATATGAGTATGGCGTATTAGGCGATTACGCACTTGCAATAGGAGATGGATACCTGATACATGGCACTATTTACAAGCGCTTTCTTGGTATGCCTGTCACACATGGCTGTGTCAGGTTGAATGATGAAGATCTGAAAGTGATCTTCAATACACTGAATATTGGTTCTAAAGTTTATATTTTCTGATCTGATCGAAAAAGTAATATGAAAACCGAAATCAAGAAAAAACCTCACCGAAAAATAACTTTCGTAATACTAATCAGTCTAATATCGGTATTCATCATTTATTATTCCGTAATGTGTATGATTAGCCCTATTCGGAAACTGGAAGAGATAAAAAATGAATATAGAGCTAAAACCTCTAAGAAAAGTGATGTTGACCAACGGATATTGATGGATACAGCCTACCTTAAGTTATTGAAAGATAAGGCTATTCTTCAGTCAAAAATTGTGATGGCAGAAACAGATTCAATTTACCTCACTATTAATATGGCGGACAATTCTGCTAATCTTGAAATAAGCGGGGTAGTTGTTCATAAAGCAAAGATGAGCAAAGTGCAAACCAGCAAGATTCTTTTGGGAGGAGATGATAATACAATATTATCAATACTTGCAACTCCGTTTACTATATCTCATGCCTTTGCTACAATAAAGAAGGAACCTCTAATGATCAAGATGGCACCTAAAGATACTTCGGAGTATAAACCTGATATTATGCCGGATACATCAATTACTGAACCTGTTAATTATATTCTTGAAACGAGCTCGGGAATCAGAATCTATGTATATCAGGAGGAAAATGCACAAATCAATGACAAGATAAGTCGATTCCGTTTCGATATAAATGATCGGATTAGCGATACCTGGAGTGCATTAAAGAGAGTTGCTGTATTAAAAGTTCCTGAATATCATCCGTTTATAAAAATCAGACTTCCACGTACCGATGCCAAAATCATATTCAGAGCTCTTCCAAAGAATGGACAGATAGCGGTTTTTAGCTAATATATCAAAAAAAATGTAGGTTTGAAGAAGGCTCAATTATTTAATTTAAGAGGATATGGGAAGATTTACTGGCGTTATCGGGATCATTATTATTCTCGGACTTGCATTTTTATGGTCTAATAACCGAAAGAAAATTAATTACCGCCTGGTTGTTACCGGACTCCTTTTGCAAGTTGTCCTGGCAATCTTTATTCTGAAAGTTCCAATCGGCCAGGACATTTTCTTCTGGCTCGGAAAAGCAATAAATAAGCTACTTGATTTCTCTAAAGCAGGAGGTCTTTTCGTTTTTGGTGATCTTACAAAAGTAACTCAGATTCTTCCGGAAGGAATTGTAAAAAGCGGTATTTTTCTCTTCATATTGTTACCGACAATTATATTCGTCTGCGTTCTTGTTGCAATTGCGTATCATATTGGTCTGATGCAAAGAGTTATAGCAGTAATTGCACGTTTTGTTCATTGGGCAATGAGAGTCAGCGGGAGCGAAGCTTTATCGAATGTTGCCAGCGCTTTTGTAGGTCAGGTTGAAGCACAAATAATGATAAGACCTTATCTTTCAGGAATGACAATGTCGGAACTGCTTGCATCTATGACAGGAAGTATGGCTTGTATTGCAGGTGGTGTAATGGCAGTTTATATCTCAATGGGTGTGCCTGCCTCATACCTTCTCGCAGCCAGCCTGATGGCAGCACCCGGCGCATTGGTCATTGCAAAAATAGTCTATCCTGAAACTGAAGAGTCAGAAACCCAGGGAACTGTAAAACTTGAAGTAAAAAAAGAACATTCTAATATTATGGATGCTATATCACATGGCGCCAGCGACGGGATGAAGATTTCAATTAATGTTATCGCCATGCTCATCGGAGTTATAGCACTGATAGCTCTTCTGGATGCTCTCCTTGGATATTTCGGACATCTTCTTTCATGGATAGGTTTATCTCTTAATGCCTTGGGCCTGAATGTGGATAATCTTCGTCTGAAGGATGTTGTTGGAGCATTCTTCAGCCTCTTTGCTATAGTTATGGGAGTTCCGCCTGCTGAGTCACTTCATGTTGGTTCATTGATGGGAACAAAAATGGTAATAAACGAATTTGTTGCATATTCCGACCTTACACCAATGATTCAACAGGGTTTACTAAGCGCAAAATCAGTTGTAATTGCAAGTTTCGCTCTTTGCGGATTTGCAAATTTCAGCTCAATCGCTATTCAGCTCGGAGGAATAGGAGTACTCGTACCAAATCGTAAAGCCGACCTTGCTAAACTGGGATTTAAGGCAATGCTCTGCGGTACAATGGCTTCTTATGTTTCGGCATCTCTTGCCGGAATCCTACTATAAGGTTACGGCCTTATTTCGTTGCGGAGAGAGGGGGATTACGACCTCACTTCGTTCGGTCGTGATCCCTTACGGGAATCCTTGCAAAGCTTAAATGATCCCTTCAGGTCCTATTTATTTTCCCTCAGTTCCTTCAGAAAGCAAATTTCCTTCGGATCTTCGGTAAAATAAATAAGCCCCGCTGACGCGGGGTTCATTTAAGCTTTGCGGAGAGAGGGGGATTCGAACCCCCGGTTCACCGGAAGGCGAACAACGGTTTTCGAGACCGCCGCATTCGACCACTCTGCCATCTCTCCTTTTCTTAATAGAGGCTGACAAAAATAGTAAATATTTTTCTTCATATCATCCTTTATAAATAATATGGCGCTCATTCAAAATTACATTCCGTTAAGTAGTCTGTTAAATTCGTCAAGTTTCTTTTGATTCCACTTTTAATAGCCTTATTTTGTAATTATATCATTACAAATTAAATAAACTTTTAATTTCTGATTATGAAAAAATCTTATAAAATGTTGTTGATATCCGGATTCCTAAGCATAGCTATAGCAGGTTGTAAAAATAACCAGGTAGCTGAAGTCGATACTACCAATCCATTCTTTACTGCATATAATACTCCTTTCGACGTCCCTCCTTTTGAAAAGATTATGGCAAAACATTACATGCCTGCTTTTATAAAAGGAATGGCTGACGGCAGAGTTGAGATTGATAGTCTTGCCAGCAGTAAAACCAATCCAACATTTCAAAACACAATCGAATCATTTGATAAAGCAGGACTGCTTTTAACTAAGGTCTCCTCTGTTTTCTCTTCACAGTCTTCTGCCAATACAAATGATTCGCTGCAGAAGATCGAAGTGGAAGTCTCACCATTACTATCCGCATACCGTGATGAGATATTACTTAATTCAGCACTCTTTAAAAAGATAAAATCTGTGTATGATAACCAGTCAGATTTAAAACTTAATCCTGAACAACAATTTCTGCTTGAAAATCTTTATAAAAGTTTTATAAGGAATGGGGCGAACCTTAACAAACAGGATCAGGATACTCTGAAAAGACTAAACCAGAGGTTATCCGTGTTGACAGTTAAGTTCAGTCAGAATGTACTTGCAGAAACAAATTCTTTTATATTGTTTGTTAACAAGGAAGATCTCAAAGGACTTCCGGAATCTGTAATCGCCACAGCTGCTGAAACGGCAAAAGAAGCCGGGCAGGAAGGAAAGTGGGCATTCACGACACAAAGACCCAGTATTTTCCCTTTTATTCAGTATTCCCCAAACAGAAGTCTTCGTGAAAAACTTTTTAATGCCTATACCAACAGAGGCAATAATGGTAATGCATTTGATAATAACAAGATACTCGCTGAGATAGTTAAGCTCAGAGCAGATAGGGCAAAACTGCTTGGGTATAAAACTCACGCACATTTTGTTCTTGAACCACGTATGGCTAAAGTTCCTGAGAATGTCTTTAATCTTCTGAATAACCTTTGGGAGAAAGCAATTCCGGTAGCAAGGAATGAAGTTGAGGAGATGCAGAAAATAATCACAAAGGAGGGAAGTAAATTCATACTCGAACCATCCGACTGGTGGTATTATGCTGAGAAGCTCAGAAAAGAAAAATATAATCTGAATGACAGCGAGCTGAGACCATACTTTAAGCTCGAAAATGTACGTGATGGTCTTTTTACAGTTGCCAATAAATTATTTGGAATTACTCTCACGCCACTTACCGGAATTCCATGTCCTCATCCTGACGCCCAGGCTTATGAAGTAAAAGATGCAGATGGATCTCATTTAGGTGTGCTGTATATGGATTTTTTCCCAAGAGCCAGTAAACAGCAGGGTGCATGGTGTGGAAATTACCGCAGTTACCATATTGTCAACAATAAAGGGGTTACTCCGGTTGTAACAGTAGTCTACAATTTTACTCGTCCCAGCGGCGATATACCAGCTCTTCTAAGTATTGAGGAAGCCAGCACGATGTATCATGAATTTGGACATGCTCTGGACGCTCTTTTCAATAAAAGTACTTACAATCAGACAAATATAGCATGGGACTTTGTGGAACTGCCTTCTCAGTTGATGGAACATTGGACTACAGAACCTGAAGTTCTGAATATTTATGCAAAAAACTATAAAACCGGAGAACCTATTCCATCAGTATTGGTTGAAAAAATAAAGAATAGCGGTTACTTTAATCAGGGGTTTCAAAATGTTGAAATTATGGCTGCCTCATTGCTTGATATGTCATACCATTCATTAGAAGCTCCTGTGAATATTGATATTCAGAGTTTTGAGAAGGAGTACTTCAAAAAAATCGGACTCATACCTGAGATTGTTTCCAGGTACAGGAGTACTTATTTCACACATATTGCAGGAGGATATGATGCAGGTTATTATTGTTATACCTGGGCGGCAGTTCTTGACAATGATGCGTTTGAAGCCTTTAAAGAAAAGGGAATCTTCGACACCACGGTTGCCACTTCCTATCGCAAGAATATTCTTGAGAAAAACGGAACAATGGATGCAATGAAGATGTTTGTAAACTTTCGCGGGCGGGAACCTATAATTGAGCCTCTTCTTAAAAACAGAGGGCTTATAAAGGATTGATAATCCTTCTATTTTTGAAAATATCAAGTATATATGGTTAAGAAGAGTCTTTGTGGTTTAACTGCTGATGAAATATTTGATCTGATAGGACCTTCAGGGTTCACTGCTGTTCATGCAGTTTCAATCACAAATAGTATTTATAAAAAAAGTATTTCCGATATTTCACAAATCCTGAAAATTCCAAATAGACTTAAAGAAGAACTTTTTAATATTGCAGTCAGTGGCGTTTTTTTACCTCTGGCTTCAGAAACTTCAACTGATAAATCGGTTAAATATCTCTTCAGAACAGATTCTGGGAAAAAGTTTGAAACTGTTTATATACCCGATAATAAAAGAAATACCGTATGTGTTTCAACCCAGTCGGGTTGCAGAATGGGATGTTCATTCTGTGTCACTGGCAGGTATGGTTACAAGGGTAATCTTACTGCCGGGGAGATAATAAACCAGATCATTGCTCTTCCTCAGGCAAAAAAAGTTACACATGTTGTATTTATGGGTATGGGAGAACCGATGGATAACCTGGAAAACGTTCTGAAGGCCTGCAGTATAATTACTTCTGAATGGGGTCTTGCAATCAGTTCAAGAAATGTAACTGTCTCAACCGTAGGACTTATGCCAGGAGTTGAGCAATTCCTAAAAAGATCCGGATGCAATCTTGCATTAAGTCTTTATTCACCATTCCCGGAGGAAAGGAAAAAATCTATCCCGGTTGAAACTCAGTATCCCGTAGAGAAGATAATAGAGATAATGAAAAGTTTCCCGGTGAAAAAGAAAAGGACGTTAAGCCTTGCTTATGTCATGGTAAAAGATTTAAATGATACTGATCGCCATCTAGTCGGACTTAAGGCAATTCTCAAAGGCTCAGCAATCAGGGTTAATCTGCTTCCATATCATTCTGTTTTGAACGATCAAAACTGTTCATCTTCCGACGAGAGAATGCAGTATTACAAACATAATCTGATAATTTCCGGGATCTCTGCTTCAATCCGTAAATCACGTGGAAAAGATATTTCAGCAGCGTGCGGCCTTCTTGCTACAGGATTCCAAAAATATTAATATTGCCTGTCATTATGAATTAATCAATTGGAAAATAAATACATCCACGTATCCGTTATCTGTCTGGATCCACTCTTTCTTGATTCCTGTCTGAACAAATCCCTGCTTCTTAAACAAATCCATACTTACAAAATTATTTGCCAGTATATTACAGTACAATTGATGCAGCTGAAGTGTTTTAAAACAATATTTTATCAGGCAGGTAAGGGCCATAGACGCATATCCTTTTCTCCTGTAAGATTCATTTGCAATAAGTATTCCTATACCGGCTCTCTTGTGAAAAGGATCAAACTCAAAAACATCTATTGTTCCGATAGTTATTTTATCTTCAACGTGGTCAATCATAAGCCTTAGCTGACCTGTTTCATAGATATTCTTGTGAGAATTCTCTATATATCTTTTTAATGTATATCGTGAAAATGGAGAAACCGTATTACTTATTGCCCAATAACTGTTGTTATTTTCCCACTCATAGAGAAGCTCAAGATCTTCAGGTTCCAGAGCTCTGAGCTTTATATTTTTATACTTCATGTGGGATTTCTGATTACTATTGAGTCATCAAAAGGTAAAGGTTTCTGATAAAAGCATCTTCAAATCCCAACTTTGCAGTTAGATTGGAGTTTTCAGGATATTTATTAAGAAGGGACTTGTACATGTCGGAAGCCTTCGCATAATTTTGATCATAATAGTAATAAATATCAGCTTCCTGAACTGCTTTAATAAATGCCTTTTTGGTAATCACTTGTGAAGACAGAGTAAGGAAGCAAAAAAAAAGTAAAGTGAGTATTGTGGTTTTTCTGATTACCTTTTTCATTATTTGGAAACTTTCTTGATAAAGATTTCTTCCGGATATCCTTTTCTTATCAATTCAAGTCTTAATGAATAAGCATCTGCTCTTGTTGGAAATCTGCCTGTTGTGTATATGTAAAATTTATCGATGTCATTATACATAACTTTCATGTCAGCTATGTACTTAAAATAGGTCACATCGACTGGATTATGAAGTGCCATAACCTGAACTGTATAATAGAGCACATCTGAATCCTTAATATTTAAATCCCCCACATCACTCACATTCAAGTTTCTTATGAGCATGCTTGTATCAATTGAAGTAATAGTAGGTATCAGAGCAAGATTGATTTTTTCGTACACTATTGTTGGCATTTTTATTCTTTCTATAGTAGTATCTCTCTCAAGTGATACATCTATATTTAATATCAGGTTCGGGTCGTTATGTAAAATTGCAGTATCAATTGTGTGTGTTATATATCCAAGACCTTTATAAAACAATCTGAATTCTCCGGGGGCAACAGTAAAACTGTAAAGACCAGAATATTTATTTGGGAATCCAACATCTACAGTATCTCCTGATGTTTTGTTAATAAGATGTATTGAATAATTTTCATTAAAGGTTACAATAGTATCCTGGAGGCTGAATTTACCTTTAATTTCAAATAGCTCATTAACATTTGTATTCCCCATTCCCAGGTAAAAAATTTCTTTCTTTTTGTAATCCGTTGTCATTGAATAATAAGCATTTTGCCCGTTATTTATGGGTTGGAAAAACTTATCATCGTCAGTAGTATTAAGCGGGAATCCGATATTGACAGGTGTATTCCAGGCTGTTCCTGTTTTCCGACTTTTGAAATTATCAAATCCACCCATCGAACTATGTCCTTCGGAACTAAAGTAGAGTAGAGAATCATTCGCGGTTATAAAAGGAGTATCCTCATTAAATGGTGTATTGATTGCTGCTCCCAGGTTAACTGCCAGACCCCAGTCACCTGTAGCATCTTTTTCGGAAACATAAATATCGAGGTTCCCCTGGCCGCCATCTCTGTTACTGGTAAAATATAATTTTTTCCCATCAGATGAAATAGAAGCATGGGATTCATAAAACTTAGTATTTATATTCTTATTTAATTTTTTTATTGGAGTCCAGGCGCCATCTACAAAATTTGATGAATAAATAGCTCCGTCATAATTATCTGTTTTATAGAGAAACAGTTCTGTACCGTCACTGTTAAGAGAAGATGATGAACAATCTTCTCCGGCGTTGAGTGCAGCTGTAATTTCAATAGGTGTCTGCCATTTTCCTCTTTCCTTTTTCGAATAGAAGATAGCGTTGACTATACCTCTGTGTTCGGTATAAACTATTGTATTCCCATCAAAGCTTACAGCAGGGTTATCGTTAATGGAGCCCTGACTGAAATCACTTCCCATACTTTTTTTACTAAAAACGGCTGGATTCTCCTTAAACTGAATAGCATTTTTACAGGCTTGAATCTGCTGTTCGATGTATTCGAGGTTCTTCATTCCTCCTTTGCGGGTTGTTTCCCTGGCGAGCTTATTAAATGTTTGAAGTGTATTGAGAGCTTTCTCCAACTGATTAGTAATCAAATAGGCTTTAGCAAGGGAAAAATAGGCATCAAGAGGAGCTTTCTTCTCTTTAAAAGACTCTGTTTTTGAATCATAACTGGCAGTTTTAATAGCATCCTCGAGGAAAGGAATTGATTTCTCTTTTTCACCTGGAATATTCAGATAGCAGTTCCCTATTTTATATTTAATATTCAGATTTCCTGCAGAATCAAGAAGAAGGTATAACGGATTTGCAAGTTCATATTCTTCATAGAGATAGTAAGACTCCGCCTTTGCAAATATTTGTTTCATCTCGCTAACGGATTGAGCGGAAACAGCAACTGGAAGAACTGCCAGAGTTAATAGCTGCAGTATGAAACTTAGGATCTTTACTCTGAATTTTACCATCAAAACAAATATAGCAATTATTCTAAAGGAATAAAATATAAAATGGTCATTTTTTATTTAAATGTTATCTTATAGATATCTACTTTTCCAGAACCTCCCGTCTCATTAAACCTGGAATAATAACCAGATTTACCATCACCAACCGGCATAAAGAAAATATCATCATCGGGTGTATTAATCGGATATCCAAGGTTTTTAGGTTTACTCCATAGACCATTTGATTGAAGATCGGATCTGAACAGATCATAACCTCCGATATTTTCATGCCCCTGGGAAGCGAAGAAGAGAGTCTTCCCATTATTAATAAGAAATGGTCTGTCCTCATTGAATTGAGTGTTAATTTCCGGACCAATGTTTATAGCAGGACCCCAGTCCCCATTTGTTTTATGCGAGATATAGAGATCCAGTCCACCAAAACCGCCTGGTCTGTCTGAAGCGAAAACGAGTTGATTGCCGTCTTCAGAAATAAAGCCATGTGATTCCCAATATTTTGTATTGATATTTTTGTTTAGTTTAACAGTCTTGCTCCAGCTGCCTCCGTCAAATGAACTCACATATATATCGCTATTAATATTATCATCTTTAGATAGGAATAATAATTTACCATCGGCGGAAAGGCAGGAAATATAGAAATCTCCATCAGATTTGAGTTCAGGAGTAATATTAATGGGAGCAGTCCATTTTCCATTAACGAGCTTCGAAAACATTACAGCGTCATAGAATTTGAGAGACACCATATAGGCAAAAGATTTTCCATCAGCTGAAATCAAGGGATTGAAATTATCTTTTTCATCATTGAAGAGTTCTCCCATATTTTCTTCTGAATATGATACTGGCTTTGATATCAGATCTTTCGCCGTATCACATACCTCTATTTCATGTTTAACGAAATCGATGTTCTCATGATCGTCAGGAAGTAGTGTTGCCAGGTATTTCGTGAAGGTTTCTTTTGCTTTATCGAACCTGAAATTAACACGGTATGCTTTTCCCAGTTCGAATAATGCATCGTATGGAGCAGCTATCTGGTTAATTGAACCCTCTTTGTGCTTCGCCGACATGTTTTTTATTGCATTTTCAAGAAAATCAACTGAGAGATTCTTTTTAGAAGGAATATGCAGGTAACATACACCTATACAATAAGCCAGGTTTGCATTATCAGGCAGCTTTTCATACAATTGCAAATAGTAGGTTAGCGCATCGGTGTAATCTTCATTCATCAGAAAATACTCAGCCTCAAGAAATGATTCCTGAAGCTCTTTATTATCCTGACCGTATGTCGGAATGATTAATACTAATGTAAAAAACAGACACACTGCTCTTTTGCTCATAAACAGATTTTTGGAAAACAAATTTATTAAAAAAAAGTTGAAAGAATTGTTAATCATATATTTTTTTATAAATATTACCGGCAAAAGCCGCTCATAGTACTGTATTTCTATCTCTTATTGTTCCTTTTTCTTTTCCACATTATCAGGAACAAGCTAAAAAGCCCGGCACCGATTAGAACCCATAGGATCCATAGATAGGCTTTCCCGGAAGTTGTAAAATGAGCTTTAATATTATCAACTGAGATATCTTTTGCAGATATCAGGTTCGCTAAACTCTTAAGGACAGCTTTTTCAGGAAACTTTTCCTTATTGTTGAAGAGATATGAGAGCAGATCCTCCGGTGTATTGATTCTTTCTTTTTTCAGGTCAATTGATTTTAGCGCTGTTGCTAAAGGTTCATCAGATTGTTCAATCAAATCCTTTAGATACTGTTCAACCTTAGTACCAGGCAATGAACTTATCAATACCAACATTTCTGATATCTGGCTCGGGGTAAGTCCACGTTTGAGAGATTCGGTATAAAATGCCTGTAACCATTGCTCTCTTG
Organism: Bacteroidales bacterium; assembly: GCA_017882345.1. Classification (GTDB taxonomy): domain Bacteria; phylum Bacteroidota; class Bacteroidia; order Bacteroidales; family VadinHA17; genus LD21. Next base: position 16,762 of record JADGPT010000009.1, on the reverse strand, counting down.
ATTTTAAGTTGCTCTGGTCTATAGTAGTCACAGATTGACGAATAATCTCTCCGGCAGCTGAGTTTTCACTAAATGCCAATATTTTCTTTTTCATTGATTCAATGGATGGATCTGTTTCAGCTAAGACTGCTGCAGCAATCCTGTTCAGATCCCCGGGGCCTATTTTACCGCCCGTCTTAACATTTACATATTCCTGTAAATCAGTCCAGTTCTTGAGATTGGATTCATAAATATCAAGATCTCTGAGAATTTTATTCAAGTCACCATCTGTATGATTTGCCAAATAATCAACTGCTGCCTGTGTAAGAATATTATCCATAACGGCAACTTTTAAAGCCAGTTTATCAATTTCTTCAGATCTTATACCTTTTTTACTGACTTCTTCTTTAAGAAATGATATATATTCATCGATTTTCCCGAACTGCCGTTTTTCAATATTTGCCTCTGTAATGGCCTTTAACAGATCATCTTTAGCCCTGTTCTTCATCATTGTAGAAAGTGAGGCTATCTGTTTCTCAGAGATAACCCGGCTGTATTCAGGTCGGGTTATTGGTTGTCCTATAAGGTTATTCTGCCTGGTAATTAAAACTTCAGTTTCAGTTTTGTTATTAAATTTGTCCGTCAATTTAAAGACAACTCTGTTGTTTCCACTATCAGGTGCCATCTTATAGTTGAAAGTTGAATCGCGGATTGTGAAATGTTGGACTGATATCAATGAGTTTCCAACCCAATGTTCAACTATAAGGAAAGAGTTTGGCTCCACTTTTATAGGAAACAGTATTGAGTCACCTTTTGTAACTGAGATTGTTTTATTAGTCTCAACCTTTAAATCTGCAACAAAATCAGTTTTTGGCAGTACTGTTCCAGGAAGTACAAAACTGTCGGAAGGGTTTAAAAGAGGCAAATCCAGATTTCTGACGACTTTTTCGCCTCCGTCTCCTTCATAGGTGATTTTATAGTCCCCCTGGGGAAGCTGGAACTCATATTCACCTGTTATAGGATTCGAATAGACAATCATAGTCTGGTTTGAGTTTTTGATATTCATAGCGCTTATCTTCACACTATCATTCATACTACTTATCAGGTCAGCTACTTTTACCATTCCTCTTACAAAGAATTTTCTGGGATGATTGTTAGAAAAAATCTCGACCCGGTAAATATCCTGTTTCCCATAACCTCCGGGAAGTTCTTTGGCGATGTATCCTTCATAACCTTGATTCAGAGGCTTAAAAAACACATCATCGTCGGTTGTATTAAATGGATAACCAACATTCAGTGGAACTGACCACTCACCATTATCAAGAAGTGTTGAATAGAAAATATCATAACCGCCCATATTAAAATGGCCCCTTGAGCTAAAAAAAAGTGTTTTATCATCATCACTCAAAAAAGGGGATTCTTCATTATAAGGTGTATTTATTACAGGTCCAAGATTTTTTGCCGGTCCCCAGTCGCCTGTACTGTCACGATTCGAAACATAGATATCAAGACCCCCGTACGTCCCTTTTCTATTACTCGTGAAGTATAGTTTTTTATTGTCGTGGGAGATAGTTGCATGCGATTCCCAATATTTGGTATTGATGTTATCATTGAGCTTTACAATTGGAGACCAAGTGCCATTTTCAAATCTGGATGTATAAATAATTCCATCATAATCTGCAGAACTGTAGAGGTATAAATCTTTATCGTCTTTTGAAATGGAAGTTGGAAAAAGATCTTTGTCAACTTTCAACAACTCATTCATATTCAGTGGTTCAGACCATACTCCATTAACTTTACGGGAGTAAAGAAGCGCATCATAAAATGCCTGGCTTCTCGAAAATACAAGAAGGTCTTCTTTGTCAGATACAACAGGGTTAAAGTCATTGTTTACTCCATTTATCATCTTCCCAAGGTTATTGAATTTTACATATAATGGCATCCTCATCAGTTCCAAAGCATTACGACATGATTGTATCTGTAGATTTACTACTGTAGTATCATATACATCAGAATTAAGGTTCTTCCTGAATTGTTCATAAGTTTTAAGAGCTTTATCAATCTGGTTATTGATCCGGTAAGCATTGGCGAGGTAATAGATAGCATCATAAGGCGCTCCGGTCTCCTTGAATTTCCCCTCTTTGTACTTTGGATCAATGTTTTTAACAGCATCCTCAAGGTAGCTGACAGCCCTGATTTTCTCCCCGGGGATATTCATATAGCATTGGCCGATCCTGTATTTAAAATTTGAATTATCAGGGTAATTTTTTAGTAACTGCTGGTAAAGAGGCAGAGCATCCTTGTAGGCTTCAAATAAGATCCAGCTTTCTGCATCGTAAAAATTATTTCTCATATTTTCTTTTGTCTGAGAAATTAAATCAGAATTAATAAATGTAGCCAACAGCCACGTTAAGAGAACTAAACGTTTCATCATAATAAAATTAAATCTAAATGGAATGCAGGCACATAAAACATTTGTGAAAATTATAATCCTTGGTTTCTGCTTTTTGGAATGGAGGAAGTCAATGTGTCATTTCTCTACTCAAGGCTACTAATATAGTATAAATATTAGAAAAAAGGACTATTTATGGCAGTCCTTTTTACCAAAACTTTCCTTTTATTTCTAAATCAATCTGTTATCGGATGAAAATCACAGTCAGGATCTGAATCGGAATGCCAGATCAGATATCATCAGTAGAATAATCTTCAAGAATCTCTTTCACTTTATGCAGGAATCTCCCGGCAAGCGCACCATCTATAACTCTATGGTCATAACTTAATGAAAGTATCATTATCTGCCTGATACCTATTGTGTCTCCATCAGGGGTTTCTATAACTACCGGAGTTTTTCTAACGACTCCTGTTCCAAGTATAGCAGCCTGAGGTTGATTAATAATAGGTGTCCCTGCAAGATTATTGTAACTCCCAAAATTTGTGATGGTAAAGGTACCACCGGTAATTTCATCAGGCTTTAATTTATTGGTTCTGGCTCTTTCTGCAAGATCATTGACAGTTTTTGCCAGTCCGGTAAGGCTCTTTTCGTTTGCATTTTTTATTACCGGGACAATCAGGTTACCATTGGGCAACGCGGTGGCCATGCCGATATTAATATTTTTCTTTTTAATGATATTGTCCCCATCAACTGATATATTAACCATTGGGAATTCATAGAGAGCTTTTGCAACAGCATCAATAAAAATAGGGGTGAGAGTGAGTTTTTGCCCTTCAACAGCCAGAAACTTATCCTTATTCGCATTTCTCCAGTTTACCAGGCGAGTCACATCAGCATCAATAAAAGATGTAACATGAGGTGATGTTCTTTTTGACATAACCATGTGTTCTGCAATAATCTTACGGATCCTGTCCATCGGAATTATTTCATCACCTTGCGACCTTGAAACAGATATTGTCTCCTTCTTTGTGGGCTTTACTATATTTGAAGCTTCCACAACTTCTTCAGTATCAGGAGATTTTAATGATTCTTTTTCAGAATTCCTCTCGTCAAGGATTTTCAGGATATCATCTTTCGTTATCCTTCCGTCCATTCCTGTTCCTGATGTTTTGTCAAGATCTGTGTAACTTATTCCTTCTCGCGCGGCAATACTTCTGACAAGTGGTGATATAAATTTTCCGGAAGGTGTCCGACTTTTCATCTCATTCGATAAAACTTCAATTTCAGTTTTCTCCTTTTTTACCGAATCAATAGTTTCACGGACTCTCTCAACCTCTTTGTCAACCTTTTTCAGGTCCTCACGGGTCGGGACAACGTCATTTTCAATCACAGCCAATATGTCGCCAATTTTTGCAATTGAACCCTCTTTCGCTAAAATTGAGACTATTGTACCTGCTATAGGCGCCGGGACTTCAGAATCCACTTTATCTGTTGCTACCTCAACCAGCGGATCATCCTCTTTAACCTGTGCACCTTCTGTAACCAGCCATTTATTAATTGTTGCTTCAATTACTCCTTCTCCCATTGCAGGTAATGTGATATTCAACTTTGCCATATAATTTACAAATAAATTTTCTTACTTATTAAACAACCGGATTGACGAAATGTTTCAGATTTCCGTTTCATGGTGAAACAATTAAATTCGAAAGAAATTGATTAACTGATGTTAACATTGCTGGTATGGATTTCTGTTATTGATCGCTCGTCCCAGGGTAATCTCATCGGTATATTCAAGTTCATCTCCAATAGCAACGCCTCTTGCAAGGGTTGTCATGGGTATATTATATTTGTTCAACCTTTTAAACAGATAATAGTTAGTAGTGTCTCCCTCCATCGTAGTACTCAATGCAAGAATTATCTCACTTACACCACCGGCCTTTACTTTTTCTTCAAGGTTGTCAATTTTCAGATCAGATGGACCAATTCCATCAATAGGTGATATGATACCCCCGAGAACATGATACAATCCCTTAAACTGCCTTGTGTTTTCAATTGCCATCACGTCCTGAATGTTTTCCACTATACAGATTACTGATCTCTCCCTCTTGTCATCTTTGCAGATATTGCATATCTCAGTATCTGAAATGTTGTTGCAGATCTTGCAATAGTGAATCTCTTCATGAAGTTTGATAATGCTCTGCCCGAACTTTCTTACTTCTTCAGAATCTCTTCTTAACAGATTCATTACCAGCCTGAAGGCTGTCTTTCTTCCCACTCCCGGAAGAGAAGCAAATTCATTGACTGCGTTTTCCAGGAGTCTGGAAGGAAATTCAGTAAAACTCATAACAAAAATCTTTTAGACAAAATTAGTTCAATTTTCCGGTGTTATTAAACTGGCAGAGAATTTTTTGTCTTCCTTTGTTTTTGTTATTCTTGTAAACTAATTGACTCTGAAATGTCGCCTATCTTAATACTTGGATTATTTCTGATCTATACATTGGTTTTATTTACAGTTACCTGGTTCACTGCGCGGAAAGCCGACAGCCAGTCATTTTTTATTGGTAACAAAGTATCTCCATGGTTTGTGGTTGCGTATGGAATGATAGGCGCTTCACTTTCAGGGGTTACATTCATGTCGGTGCCAGGATGGGTAAAAGATACTCAGTTCAGTTACATGGTTGTTGTTTTAGGCTACCTGTTCGGTTATTTTGTTATTGCACTTGTCTTACTCCCTTTATATTACAGGTTAAAGCTGACATCTATTTATTCCTATCTGGAACAACGGTTTGGCTACTGGTCATATAAAACAGGCGCAGGTTTTTTTATATTATCCAGGACCCTTGGCGCCTCATTGCGTATGTTTCTGGTCATAAACGTTCTACAGATTTTTGTTTTTGACGCGTGGAATGTCCCATTCTGGATTAATGTTCTTGTATTCATCATTCTAATCATTCTTTATACCTTAAAAGGAGGAATCAGGACAATAATATGGACTGATACTCTGCAGACGACCTTTATGCTTCTTGCTGTTGTACTATCAGTAATTTACATTGGAAAAAATCTGCATATGCCTCTTATTAAACTGGTTTCCATTGTAAAAGAGAGTTCCGTGTCGAAAATGTTCATAACTGACTGGCATCATCCAAGGTTTTTTCTGAAACAATTTTTTAGTGGAATGTTTATTACGATTGTTATGACAGGTCTGGACCAGGAGATGATGCAAAAAAATCTCAGTTGCAGAAATATAAAAGAGGCACAGAAGAATATGTTCACATTCAGTGGGATACTGGTTGTGGTAAATCTGTTATTTCTGTTCCTTGGAGCCCTTCTGCTTATCTTTATACAGAATAAGGGTTTGACTATAACTTCAAGTGATGATATCTTTCCAACAATTGCAATCAGGTATCTGGGTCCGGTAGCCGGTGTGGTATTTCTCATAGGTCTTATCTCCGCGGCATTTCCAAGTGCAGATGGGGCATTGACTTCTCTCACGACTTCTGTGAGTATCGATTTTTTGGGTCTCGAACGAAGAGAAGGTATTTCAGAAAAGACAAAGACCCGGATAAGGTATGCTGTGCACCTGACAATTGCGTTGGTGTTTTTTATTAGTGTGTTGATGTTCAGCGCTTTGAATGACAGGGCAGTAATAGATAAACTTTTTACAATTGCAGGATATACTTATGGCCCATTACTGGGATTATATTCCTTCGGATTGTTTACGAAAAGAATAGTAAACGATAGGATAACACCGGTTATTGCGATTTTTTCACCTGTTGCCTGTTTCTTTCTCAGTAAATATTCAGTAGAGTTGTTTAACGGGTATAAATTCGGATTTGAATTGCTTCTCCTTAACGGGCTGCTGACCTTTATCGGCTTATATCTTTTCAGCAGAAAACCAAACAGGTCTTAATACTCCGGTTTGCGGTTTGCGGCTTGCGACATGCGGCTAATTAGCGAAGGTGGATTGTCTTTTGTCTATTGCCTGATACCTGACCCCTGCTGATTGTTGCCCGTAGTACCAGTATCTTTAGTATCATCAGTTTCTTCAGGAACATCTTTTTTCATTATTGCCTTTATCTTTTTATATGGGATGTTCCAGACAATATAATAGTTCATTCCAGCACTGATTGTTTTTGTACCATCGCCGAACCCCGGGAAATAGACTGGCTTGAGGTCTTTACCGGTACCGGTATAAAGCAACATCCTTAGACTTATTGACCATCCCATACTGAAATTTTTGAAAATTTCTGCCCGTACGCCGGGAGATACTTCAATGAAATGTCCCCAGTAAGTTTTTTTGGGGATAGAAGAAGATGTTGTACCCCAGTAGTTTGTCTTTTCAAAGGATGGAACTTCGGAAGTGAACCGGCTTAAACCGTATCTCAATCCAATTCCTGCATAATACTTACCTAACGACTTATCAGGTTTTAGCAGGTTAAAGTCCATGCCGACACGGACAAAACTTCCTTTATTCAAATAAGTATAATTATACTGGTTGTATTTGTAATTGAGGTAGCCCGCAGCAAACACGACTGATCGTTTTTCATCAAGATCTACAGAAATATATCCTTCAGCATTCAAAATATTTTTATCAAAGTAATGTATTGCAGGACCAGATACCTCCATTCCAATCTTAATTTTAAGCGGAATAGGGATTGTGTCCTGGGCATTGACCTGAATCAATCCGCAAATCAGGAAAAGCAGGAGGTTAATAAAATATGCGAATGTTCTCCACATTTAAATTTGTAATAGTCATGTTAGAAGTAAATATATTTTTGATTGCGTGTCTTGTATAGGTTCTTACTGAGTCAGAAAGATGATGGTAAAATGTATAACCGCATTCCTTTGAGATAAGATGAGGGTAACTGCTGTATTGGAATTTAATAGTGTCGGTAACCCCGTTTATTTTAATAATGAATGTGCAACTATCTGTTGAGGAGTTAAGAGGTATAAGAGCGGGTTGTATCTTAGCTGATTTATTATATATAATTGAATCATTGTTCAATCCATAAAGAGTCAGAGTATCGGGAGCAGTTATTTTTGGTGTGACTTCACCGGTGTAAAATGAAGCTTTCAGGTATGATTCCGTTTCCTCAAAACATGATCCTGCTGTACATGAAATCATGAAAAGAATAAAACCTGGCAATATGATAAGAAGGCTTTCCGAAATATATTTTCTCATTGTTTGTTTGAAAGCTTCAAAATTATAAAAATTTTAGTGTGATTTGCAATGACGGTGACTTTTGGATAAATAAATTGCTGGAACTCAGGTAGATTCTTAAGTACTCTTTCCAAAACTCAATGTATTTAATAAATGCTATATATTAACCTTATGGCTTTTTAAGGAACTCAGCTGCTTTTGCAAGGGCACGTTGAATCCCTTCCGGATTTTTTCCTCCTGCAGTAGCCAGATAGGGTTGACCTCCACCACCTCCATTAATTTCACCGGAGATTTCCTTTATTATTGCAACTGCACTAATGTTTCTGCTTTTAATAAGATCGTCGCTTACCATCACCAGCAGATTCGCTTTTCCACCGTTCTCTGATCCGATAACCAAGACAGTGTTTTCTGAAGAAGTTCTGATCTTATATGCTACATTCTTCAATATATCAACTGAATCGGCTTCGATCTGGCCGGATACAAATCTTATATTATTAAAATTAACGGCTTTGTCAACCAGTTCTTTCATTCTGGTTGTTACTGATTGAATCTGGAATTTCTCTACGCTCTTCTTAAGTGAATTATATTCTGTTATTAACTTTTCAACACTCTCGGTGATTCTACCTGTACTTTTTAGAAGTGTGGCTATCTCATCAACTATTTTCAACTTCTCATTAATATATTCATCAGCTTTTGAGGCAGTTACGGCTTCAATTCTTCTTATACCCGCTGCAATAGCGCCTTCTGATACAATTTTTACTATTCCGATACTGCCGGTAGCCTTGACATGCGTTCCCCCACACAGTTCTATCGATTTTCCAAATTCAACAACTCTCACCCGATCACCGTATTTTTCTCCAAAAAGAGCCATAGCACCCATTGACCTGGCTTTTTCCATAGAAACTCCCTCGGTTATCTTACTGACATAATTATCTCTTACCATCTGGTTTACTTTTTCTTCAACCTTTGATAATTCCTCTATACTCAATTTGCTGAAATGGCTAAAGTCAAATCGTAGACGATCAGGAGTTACAAGGGAGCCTTTTTGTTCAACATGATTTCCCAAAACAAAGCGTAACGCAAAATGAATCAAGTGAGTAGCAGTATGGTTATTGGCAGTCATCAGCCGCTTTTCAAGATCAACAGTGGCTTTGAAAACTACTGTTAGCTCGGAAGGCAATCTGGTTGCAATATGTAGTATAAGGTTATTCTCTTTAATAGTATCGGTGATCGCAATTTTTTCTTTTACGGATGCTATAAACCCTGTGTCTCCGGTCTGTCCACCTGACTCAGCATAGAATGGAGTTTTATTAAAAACAAGTTGGAAATTCTCTTTTCCTTTTACCTTAACGCTCCGGTATTTTGTTATGAACACTTCATCCTCGGTCTTGTTATAACCTGTGAATTCAGTTCCGTCAGTTTCTTTTACAACTATCCAGTCAGCCGCTTCAACTGAGGCATCTTCACGCGAGCGGTGCTTCTGGTTCTTCATCTCTTCTTCAAAACCTTTCATATCAAGATGCATATCATTCTCTTTAAGAATAAGCTGCGTAAGGTCAATAGGAAACCCGAAAGTATCGTACATCTCAAAGGCTATTTTTCCCGGGAGCACATTCTTATGTTCTTTTCTGAGATCGGTAATCATCTTTTCTATCATTTTCAAACCTTTTCCAAGAGTCTTCAGGAAAGCAGTCTCTTCTTCAAAGATTATTTTCGCGATCTGATCTTTCCCTGATTGAAGTTCAGGATATTGGTCCCCCATATTGGCAGCAAGCACAGGTACCAGCCGGTACATAAATGGTTCCTCGATACCCAGATTATTGTATCCATATCTGACTGCACGCCGGAGTATTCTTCTTATAACATAACCAGCTTTATTATTTGAAGGAAGCTGGCCGTCAGCTATTGAGAATGAAACAGCTCTGAGATGATCTGCAACGACACGGAGTGCAATATCCCATTTTTCATTAGCCCCGTATTCTTTGCCTGTAATCGAAGATATTTCCTTTATAATATCCTGGAAAATATCAGTTTCGTAATTCGATTTTTTGCCCTGCACAACCATGCATAGTCTCTCGAATCCCATACCGGTATCTACATGTTTAGAGGGAAGTTGTTCGAGTACCCCGTCGCTCAACCGGTTATACTGGATAAAGACAAGGTTCCAGATTTCAATTACCTGTGGATGACCTTTATTAACCAGATCTTTCCCTGGTATCTTTTTTCTCTCATCATCGTCCCGGATATCAACATGGATTTCAGAACATGGACCACATGGACCTGTTTCTCCCATCTCCCAGAAGTTATCCTTTTTTGATCCCTCGATTATCCTTCCTTCCGGTTTTGCAAAACACTTTTCCCAGTACTGATACGCGTCATTATCACGTGGTACATTATCTTCTTTGCTTCCTTCAAATATTGTTGCATACAATCGGTCTTCAGATATCCCCAGCTTTTTTACGAGCAATTCCCATCCCCATTCAATCGCCTCTTTTTTAAAATAATCGCCAAACGACCAGTTACCAAGCATTTCAAACATTGTATGGTGGTAAGTATCATGGCCAACCTCTTCCAGATCATTATGTTTTCCGGATACTCTTAAACACTTTTGTGAATTTGCAACTCTTTTGTTCACAGCCAGCCGGTTCCCAAGGAAAATGTCTTTGAACTGATTCATTCCTGCATTTGTAAACATAAGGGTGGGGTCATTCTTAACCACCATTGGCGCTGATGGTACAATAAGATGACCTTTCGACTCGAAAAAATCAAAAAACAATTGTCTAAGTTCCTGTGAATTCATATTCATTAAGTTTTTCGTCAAAAAAATAAGTTTTAAAAATCATTTTAAAAAAAATGTAACATTTATATCTGATATTCGTTAAATACCTATCAGTGTGTTAAATATTCATACTTAAAAATTAGCTTGTAAAATTAGTTTATTTGATTTAGATTTGTCAACTTGAAAAATAAAATTAAAAAAAACCTCACTCTGTTGTTACGAAACAAGAAATACGTACTAGATTTTTCCGATCTGCAATATAAGCAGATCAGGTTGCCCTGGAAGAAGAAGTTTATGCATGTTATTTTATGGTTTGCCGCATCAGTTATTGTTGCAACCATTTATGGTACTTTCTTTGAAAACGTGTTTGGTTCACCAAAAGAGAAGTTACTAAGTCAGCAGATTGAAAACCTGAAACTTCAGTATTCACTTATCGGAAGAGAGTTGGACAATTCAGTTGCATCTCTTAATAGTCTCAGGCTCTCTGATGACAAACGTTACCGGCCTATACTCGACATGGACAGTGTTCCTGAATCATACAGAAAAGCCGGACATGGCGGTGTTGACAGGTACCGCGATCTGTCAGGTTATCAGAACTCAGATATGCTAATATCATATAAATCAAAAATTGATGAAATAAAGAGCATGGCGACTGTTCAGAACGAATCTTTTAAGTCTATAACCGAAAGATCTGTTGAATGGAAAAGGGAAATTGATCATTTCCCTGGAATAAGTCCGGTGAGTGTAAAGTTCAGACTTGGTGACGGACTCAAATGGCGCACTGTTCACCCGGTATTAGGCATTGGACGTATGCATAACGGTCAGGATTTTGATGTACCTTATGGTACCGATGTGTATGCTACAGGCAATGGTTCAGTAATTGAATCCGGCTATAATTCAGGGGGATTCGGAAATTGCATTGTAATTGATCATGGCTACGGCTTTCAGACTGTCTATGGTCATCTAAGCGATATTAAAGTTGTTAAAGGTCAGAATGTTAAACGAGGTGATATTATAGGTATAAGCGGAAGTACCGGTTTGTCTTCCGGCCCTCATCTTCATTATCAGATCGAACAATTTGGTGCACATAAGAATCCTATTAATTTCTTTAATAACGATGTTAGCACTGAGGAATATAATGAAATGATTCAGGCATTCGAATCAAAATCCAAATTAAGATAATCTCTCCTGTACGCTTCAATTCCATTCATCTTAATATCCAAATTGGATAGCGAGTTTCTTTTTTTTCAGAATTGATTATCTTTGCACATTATGCCACAGACAAAATATAAGTTTAATCCCGATTCCCTGAGTTTTGATAGAATAAGACTCGGGATAAGGACTTTGTTGCTAAGGTTTCTGGCCTATTTTACCGGGTCAGTAATTGTTGCTCTTATTTACTGGGTTATTTTTGCTTCTTTCTTCGATTCTCCCAAGGAGAAAGCCCTGAAACGGGAGGTTGAGCAGATTACTATTCAGTACGATCTGATTCACAGGGAGATGGGAACTGTTGAAAATGTTCTTGAGGACCTGCAGAAAACCGATGATAATCTCTATAGAACTATTTTTGAAGCGGAACCTATACCGGTAACTGAGAGAGAGGGGGGAATAGGAGGAGTAAACCGATATGAGGCTCTCGAGGGTTATAATAATTCCAACCTTGTTATAGAAACCGCAAACCGGCTTGATAAGATCAGGAAGAAGGTCTATGTCCAGTCGAAATCATTCGACGACCTTATTAAACTAGCTATAAACAAGGGAGATATGCTCAAATCAGTTCCTGCAATTCTTCCAATTTCCAATAAGGACCTTACAAGAACTGCTTCAGGATTCGGTTGGAGGATTCATCCTATCTATAAGATAAGTAAGTTTCATTACGGGATGGATTTCACTGCTCCCTTTGGAACTGAAGTCTATGCAACAGGGAATGGAACTGTTGTTGCACTATTATCAGCACAAAGAGGGGCCGGGGAACATGTAATTATTGATCACGGTTTCGGTTATTCAAGCATTTATGCACATCTCAGCAATTTCAATGTAAAGGTTGGCCAGAAAGTGCAGAGAGGCGATATTATTGGATTTGTCGGTAGTACAGGGACTTCAGTAGCAAATCATCTTCATTATGAGATAAAGCTGAATGGCGTTAATGTTGATCCTGTCAACTATTATTTTGAAGATCTCAATTCAGAAGAATATGAAAGGATGATCGAGATCTCTTCCAAAACCGGACAATCTTTTGATTGAAATCTTACTTAGTACAATATTCTTACTATGCCGTATAAAGAAAAAAAAGTCGAAAAACTCTACTATCCAATAGGTGAAGTTGCTGAAATGCTCGGAGTGCCGATATCGACAGTAAGGTTTTGGGAAAATGAATTCGAGGTATTAAAACCAATGAAAAATAAAAAAGGCAACCGGCTGTTTACTCCTGCAGATATCAAAAACCTGAGGATAATACATCACCTGGTAAAAGATGAAGGGATGACACTTTCGGGAGCTAAAAAACGACTATCAGAAAAGTGGGAAGAGACCGATTATAAATATGAGGTCAACGAATCTCTTATGAAAATAAAATCTATGCTTCTCGATATCAGAGATAATATTTAATAAAATCCAGTTAACCGCAAAGGTTAAAAATTTGCAAAAATAGCCTTAGTGACAATAAAATATGAAATTAAAGGATTTCTGTTCATATCTCGATTCCGCAATTCCATTAGCATTCCAGGAAAGTTATGATAATTCCGGACTGCAGATCGGGCTTCCACAAAAAGAGATCACTTCAGCAATGATCTGTCTCGATATTACCGAAGAGGTCATCTCGGAAGCTATAGCATCTAAATGCGATTTGATAATTTCACATCATCCACTCATATTTAACGGAATAAAGAGCCTGACCGGTAAATCATTTACCGAAAGGATTCTCTATGAAGCTGTAAAGAAAGATATTGCTATTTACTCCGCTCACACCAATCTTGATCTATTAAGCAATGGAGTCAGCAGGAAGATGGCTGAAAAGATTGGTCTGGAAGAGGTAAGTGTGTTATCACCCTCAGTGAACAGATTATTAAAACTTGTTACCTATATTCCTGAATCTCATTTTGAAGAAGTGAAAAATGCACTTTTTATAGCAGGAGCAGGTATAATAGGCAATTATGACCATTGTGGATTCGCAATCTCAGGAACAGGCAGTTTCAGAGGTAACGAAAAGACTAACCCATTTCGGGGTGAAAAAGAAAAGATCCATTTTGAAAAAGAGATCCGCTTTGAAACTATATTGTTTACTCATCTTAAAGATAAAGTGATAAAGGCTCTTCTTGATGCTCATCCTTATGAAGAAGTTGCCTATGATCTTTACGCACTTGAAAATAATAATATTGAGATAGGTTTAGGGTGTGTCGGGAAATTTCATACTCCGATTTCGGAAAATGATTTTCTGAAACTTATTTCTTCGGTATTTGAAGCCAGGGGGGTAAGGTACTCGAATCCGACAGGTAAACAAGTCAGCAAAGTTGCACTCTGCGGAGGCTCAGGCGCCTCTTTGCTCAATGATGCAATTCGTTCAGGAGCAGATGCATTTCTGACAGCAGACATTAAATATCATGATTTTTTTAAAACGGAGAATAAGATTCTACTGGTTGATACCGGACATTTTGAAAGTGAAAAATTCTCCAGAGAAATTTTAAAAGACCTAATTATGAAAAAATTCCCTAAATTTGCAGTCCGGTTTTCAGAAACAAATACGAATCCGATAAATTATTTTTAAAGATGGAAAAAGCAAAATCACATGAGTCTGAAATTTCTGTTGAAGAGAGATTAAGAGCATTATATGGTTTACAATTAGTTGATTCAGAAATAGATAAGATAAAGACACTAAGAGGTGAATTGCCGCTGGAAGTACAGGATCTTGAAGATGAGATAGCAGGTCTTGAGACACGTTTAGGAAATCTGAAAGACGAAGTAGCGAACCTTGAAAAGTCGGTTGAAAAGAAGAATAATGAGATTAGCGATGCTGAAGTTCTGATAAAAAAATACGAAGAACAGCAAAAAAACGTAAGAAATAACAGGGAATTTGATTCGCTTTCGAAAGAGATTGAATATCAAAACCTGGAGATTGAACTATTCAATAAAAAAATTAAGGAGTTCAATTTTCTAATTGAGGAAAAGAAATTGGTTATTAATGATTCGGAAGTAACTCTTAACGATCGCAAGTCCGACCTTGAAAACAAAAAATCGGAACTCGATGAGATTATTTCCGATACTCAGAAAGAAGAAGAGGGTCTCTATAAAAAATCTGAAAAAGTTGAGGCAATTATTGAAGACAGGTTACTTACCGCCTACAAAAGGATCCGTTCCAATGCGAGAAACGGGCTTGCTGTGGTACCGGTACAGAGGGATGCATGTGGAGGTTGTTTCAATCAGATACCTCCGCAAAGACAACTCGACATTAAATCGAGAAAGAAGATTATCGTATGTGAATATTGCGGACGAATTCTCGTTGACGATGAAATTATAAAAGAAGGCCATCTTTAGAAAGCCATTAAGAAATAAAGAAAGCTGACTCTGTATGGGTCGGCTTTTTTGTTTTCACTAACTTTACAACAACAATACAGAATCCAATTGTTATGAAAATCACTGATTTCAAAAGAATGATGGCTGAGGGAATTCCTCACGAAATGCCAGCGCTTAAATCATACGATCAGAATCTTAATCACGCACCCAAAAGAAAAGATATACTGAATAGCGTAGAAAAGCGACTTGCAATAAAGAACGCCCTGAGATATTTTCCGGAAAGATTTCATCCTCTTCTTGCTAAAGAATTTGCTTACGAGCTGGCTACTTATGGAAGAATTTATATGTACAGGTTCAGACCAGATTATGTGATTAAAGCACGCCATATTGATGATTTTCCTTACCGGACGCGGAGTGCAGCTGCAATTATGCTTATGATTTCGAACAATCTCGACATTACCGTCGCTCAGCATCCTCATGAACTGATAACTTATGGTGGTAATGGTGCAGTCTTTCAGAACTGGGCACAGTACCGGTTAACAATGAAATATCTTTCAGAGATGACCGAAGAGCAAACGCTCGTTATCTATTCAGGTCATCCGCTTGGCCTTTTCCCCTCAACGAAAGATTCTCCGAGGTTAGTTGTAACAAATGGCATGGTAATCCCAAATTATTCTTCACAGGATCACTGGGAGAAGTTTAATGCCCTTGGAGTTTCACAATATAGTCAGATGACAGCAGGTTCCTACATGTATATCGGACCTCAGGGCATTGTTCATGGGACTACTATTACACTTCTGAATGCAGCCAGAATGACAGGTAAATCTGACAATGGGTTAAAGTGTAAATTATTTGTATCATCCGGACTTGGAGGGATGTCAGGGGCTCAACCAAAAGCAGCAAGTATTGCCGGAATAATTTCTGTTATAGCTGAAGTAAATCAAAAGGCTCTTAAAACCAGACATTCCCAGGGTTGGGTCAATGAAGTCTTTTCAGATTTGAATAGTCTTATTAAAAGAGTGAGAGAGGCAACTGCAGAAAAGAAGGCGATATCAATCGCTTATGAGGGAAATGTAGTTGACGTGTGGGAAAAATTTGCTGATGAAAACATTTATGTTGATCTGGGTTCTGACCAGACCTCACTTCATAATCCATGGTCAGGAGGTTATTATCCTGCCGGGTTAAGTTTTGAAGAATCAAATAGGATGATAACAGAAAATCCTGAAAAGTTTAAGGATGCCGTCCGCAAATCATTAAGACGACAAGTGGAAGCTATAAACAGGCATACAGCAAGAGGTACATACTTTTTTGATTATGGTAATGCCTTCCTCCTGGAGGCTTCAAGGGCTGGGGGAGATATTTTGAAGCCTGATGGCGAATTTAAGTATCCGTCTTATGTTCAGGATATTATGGGTCCAGTGTGTTTTGATTTCGGGTTTGGTCCATTCAGATGGGTCTGTTGTTCAAACGAACCTTCAGACCTGGAAGTGACAGATAAAATTGCCATTGATGTACTCAGAAAATTGATTAAAAAATCTCCGGATCAGATAAAACAACAGATGAATGATAATATTCACTGGATTAAAGATGCAGGCAAAAACAGGCTGGTAGTTGGTTCCCAGGCACGTATTCTTTATGCTGATGCTGAAGGAAGAATTGAGATTGCTTCGGCATTCAACAATGCCATATCAGAAGGCAAAATTTCTGCACCCGTGGTAATTGGAAGAGACCATCACGATGTGTCAGGTACCGATTCACCTTACCGGGAGACTTCAAATATTTATGACGGCTCAAAGTTCACAGCAGACATGGCAGTTCAGAATGTAATCGGTGACTCCTTCCGTGGCGCTACCTGGGTATCATTGCACAATGGAGGCGGGGTAGGATGGGGTGAAGTTATAAATGGAGGATTTGGTATGGTGCTCGATGGTACTCCCGATAC
>JADGPT010000098.1 GCA_017882345.1 Bacteroidales bacterium | reverse complement strand
TCAACAATATTCATTAAATTCATCGTGCAATGTATTTTGTATACTCAGTTTGGTTTCAAAAATCCGGTCGCAAACTTACAAATAAAATTTTGATAATCCTCAATCTATATAAAAAAGTTTTTAAATCATCTGCCCAACTCAAAATGCCATTCCCCCTTTCACCTTTTTGCCTTTTGCCTTTTTACTTTTGCCTTTTTACTTTCTTCGTCCACCATAGCTTTCTTTGACTACCGAAATGCTGGTTAAGAGGGTAGCGAAGGTGGATTGCCTTTTTACTTTTCCCTGAATTGATCTCCCGTGTTTTTCACTATAATACGATTCCATTCATCTCCATAACCAGGTTGTGTTAGTTTTGGAACATGATACTTATAATTCTTTGGCACCTCGGCTTTCTCTTTAACGTTTCCATCAAGATATTTTGTAAATAGAAATCTATATAGTTCTTTCCATTGTTTCACTGTACTATTTCCCGCTTTTACAGAGTAGTCTGTTAAATATTTAACTGCTTCTGCAGGACTCTTCTTATAAAGAGATTCAGCAGTTTTATCGACAGTTACAGTTTCTTTTGCATAACCATCTTCCAATTCAGCTTGCTTTTTCTGTATATCACCGTTAATAATTCTTGTCCTGGTATATGCAAAGTTTGAAACCTGGTTGAAGACCCAGAATGCTGAATTATCGCTAAAAGTCATAATATCTCCATTTCCAACGGCAAAAGTTTCAGGAACCTTTGTAATTCCGCAATATATCGGGGAATAAACAGTATAAAAAGTATCGTCTACTCCAAACCAGTTTATACCGCCTACGGGGTCAGGTAGCCATGAACGGCTCTGGGCAATAAATGAAAAGCCGGTCTGTTGTGTGGAAATAGCTCTTTCATTAATATATGTGACTCCATCGACTTCCCATTCCATGGGTCTCCATCTTACAGTGCTTCCATAAGGACCAGCTCCAATATCTTTTGTCATGTCCATCGGTGTACCCTGATAATAATTTCGCATCATTCCCGCGATCTCCTTAACTCCTAATTTATTATCGGGTTTGATCCACAATGGCATTCTGTTTTTCAGGTTTTCTCCCATTGCATAATCGAGATATTTACCCATCTGACTGTTAACCATATTAAATCCTGACCATACCCTTGCCTCGCAAAATCTTGCACCTGAGAAATCCAGAGGAGCATATGAATCACTGAAACTGAAATCCTTATCATCGCCACTAAACCATCCATGGTTACGGGCTACATCAATAACATCGAACGCATAAACTGTTTCAACTTCCGGATTATAGATTTTATCTATTTCCTTTGATGTAATTGATTTAATGCCATCTGCAAGAGGGAAAGTGGTTATCCTGGGGTGATTGGCATGTCCACTGATATATCCGTCAGGAATACGGCGGGCTACCCATACAGCGCCCTTATTTCCTGGCCCTTTCGCGATAAGTTCAAGTATCCATGCTTCGTTTGCATCAGCAATAGAGAAAGATTCACCTTCACTTGCATATCCGTAATCTGATGTCAATTTTGAAAATGTATATATCGCTTCTCTCGCATTTTTAGCTCTCTGAAGTGCCATATAGATAAGTGAACCATAGTCAACAATTGCAGTGGAATCTTCCAGACCCGGCCGGCCGCCAAATGTTGTTTCACCGATCGACACCTGGTGCTGGTTCATATTTCCAACAACAGAATAAGTATGAGATTTTTGGGGAATTTTTCCGAGGTATTTACCAGTGTCCCATTCGTAAATGTCAACCATTGTACCGGTTGGCCAATTCTTTGCCGGCCAGTAATAGAGTTCTCCGTAAAGTACATGAGAATCAGCCGAATAAGTTATCATTACAGATCCATCCTTAGTAGCTCCTTTTGTAACAATGAAATTTGTGCAGGCATTTATACTCTGTTCAGGTAACAAAAATGATAATAATCCGAACAATATTAAAACGGATACTTTTTTCATAAAAATCACTATTAGTTATTTAAAGATAGTTTTTTAATAAAAGAATCACAAAGGTAACAAGCCTTTGAAAATTTCAAAGGATAATTCAGATCAAATTCAGTTTATTGATTATGCTTCTTATTATTTCAGGATCAACAACCTTCCTGGAAAATTCGGGGATGTCTGAGGAACCTCCCATTGAAATATTTTGTCTTTTGAAGATCATTTCGCTCTCAATTGGTTTTAGGCCTGTAAGATGAAATTCTTTTGCTCCTGTAAGTTTTGCAATATTTTCAATATTAGATTGATTAATTCCCGATCCGGGCATTATTATTATCCTGTTATCTGCTTGTACAATAAGAAGATTTATCAAATCGATACCTTCCTCTGCTTTGTTTTTCTGACCCGATGTAAGTAGCCTGTCCGCTCCGCATGCTATCACATCTTCGAGACTTTTAAAAGGATCATTACACATATCAAATGCCCTGTGAAAAGTGGCTGACATTGGTCTGGCAAGTTCAATGAGCTTTGCAGTACGTTCAACATCTATAGCTCCACCGGATTCCAATATTCCAAGTACAATTCCATTAACGCCGCATTCACCACAGATATCAATTTCCCTTCTCATTATGTCGTAGTCGGGATCACTGTATAGAAAATCACCTCCGCGAGGCCTTATAATCACATGCAAACCGATTGTAAGGTTATTTCTTGCCGAGCAAATTGTACCGGATCCAGGCGTGGTACCCCCTTCCGGAAGATTATTACACAGTTCAATTCGATCAGCGCCGGCATTCTGCGCAGCTATAGCCGATTCAACATTGTCAACGCATATTTCAAGTTTGTATTTCATATTCAGATTTTCATTGATTTTCTTCGTTTACCCCGGCCCCAAGGGGAGCGAAGAAAATCAATTTACTCCCCTTGGGGATGGGGTAAATAAATTGATTTTCAAACGTATTTTCAAAATATAAAGATTATTACAGCTGCTTGATAATAATTATTTTAAAAGTAATAATTTTTTCTGTATAATTGTAGTGAACAAAAACTTTAACGTTATGAAACCAACTCTATTAGTTCTGGCTGCAGGAATGGGCACCCGCTATGGTGGCAATAAGCAACTCGATGAAGTAGGGCCTTCCGGCGAAACAATAATTGACTATTCAATCTATGATGCGATCCGTGCCGGATTTGGAAAAATCGTTTTTGTGATAAGACGCGATATAGAGGAACAGGTTAAAGAACGATTTGTTAAAAAACTGAAGGGGAAAATTGAAGTTGATTATGTCTTCCAGGAGATAACTAATCTTCCGGAAGGAGTAAAAGTATCTCCGGAACGACAAAAACCATGGGGAACCAGTCATGCTATCCTTGTTACTTCAAAAAAGATAAAGGAACCATTTGGTGTGATTAATGCCGATGACTATTATGGTGTTGAATCATTTAAAATCCTTCATGATTTTCTGGTTAATGATAAGGATCCGAATTGCTATTGCATTGTGGGTTACAAGATGGGAAATACTTTGTCCGAACATGGACACGTTAACAGGGGAGTCTGCGGAGTAGGAGCAGATGGTCTTCTGAAAAATATTGTGGAAACACGTCAGATTGAGAAAACAGATGATGGTGCAAAAGCTCCGCTGACTGATGGTAAATTTCAAAAGTTTACCGGCAATGAAGTTGTATCCATGAATCTATGGGGATTTAAACCCTCATGTTATAACTTCCTTGGCGATGAGTTCAGAAAATTCATTGACAGAAGCGGAATGGATACAAAGGCTGAACTTGACATCCCAACCTCTATTGACAAATTTGTCAAGAACGGTGAAATCACCATTAAGATATTAATGAGCAATGAAAGATGGTTCGGCGTCACCTATCGGGAGGATAAACCTTTTGTGGTAGAAAGTATCAATAATATGATCAGCCGGGGTGTTTATCCGGCCAAAATATATTAAATATAAAGTTGAAAACTCCCTTTCCGGATTAGCTCAG
This sequence comes from Bacteroidales bacterium, assembly GCA_017882345.1. Taxonomy (GTDB): domain Bacteria; phylum Bacteroidota; class Bacteroidia; order Bacteroidales; family VadinHA17; genus LD21. The sequence continues at coordinate 6,286 of JADGPT010000098.1, read as the reverse complement.
TACAGGTTTCTTAGGCGACAAAAGCACCTTGCCTTTAGCATCCTGTCGCGCCCAGTAACGGCTTCTTGCTTCTTCCGGATCAGCGCCAATAGCTATATATATTTTTGTTCTGGGATTTATTACTACTTCCTGCATTCTTGTTATATCCGGTGTTTTGAAAACGGTCTGTTTCTTTTCTTGCATGGTATTCCCTTTTCAATTAATTAATGTTAATTTACAATTTGTGTTTACATTACAAATTACGATAATTGTAATGTAAGAAACACTTGAAAATGCTTCTGATCATCATAATCTATATAAATGTAATTAAGTGTTAAGAGTTATTCCTCTGTTCAGCCTGAATTGTTGCCGGACTATTTAAATAGAACTTAATCTATTTATTGTCTTAACTGATGTACAAATAATATGGACTAGAACTCAAGTATGAAAACATCTGAAAGACACAAATGTTTACATAATGGGTCAAAGATACTCAAATTTATCGGTCTTTCTGGGTTTTAAGGAATATTTAACAAATACAAGGATCACTATTTTCCTACCAGGTAAAATTACAATTATAGGTACTGAAATTATCTTTATTGTCAGTTACTCTTAGAAACAGGTTATGCTTTGTGCCTTTTGTAATCCTTGTTTCATCAAATTTATAGATCAGCAGATCGTTTTTCTGATCATATTCAAAAAGCGCCCAATTTCCGTCAATTGATGGCTCATACGACTTTATTCCTGAAAGTTCATCTTTGATCATGATTTTTATTTCCTTCTTTCCTGTCAGATTTGCTCCCGTAAACAGTCCATTGGCTGAAATAACCGGAGCAATAGTATCTATCCCGATAAAGAATCTGCCAAAAGAAAGTACATCGGCTCTGAGATAGCCTTCATCCCAGGTACTTTTCGTTGCGATTTTTTTACGATCATCATCCAACTGAACTATCAGCATTTTTGATCCTTTTCCTGCCGGTATTGATGTCGGTTTTATGGAAAGTGTGTATGCTTTCTGAACAGGGGTGGACGTGTTATGGATATAATGAAGATCAGATAACATCTCATTTGTTCCGTTTTCCTTTTTATATGAAAAATAAAGCGTGTCATAAAGGGCTCCTGATGGGATATTCACTGAAATATTTTCTGATGAAAACTTATTGGTTCTGTCATAAGGCATTACCTGGACATTCTGATCAATTAATGATGCTCCAGATTTCTGGTTTTCTGATTGTGCCTTGATTCGAAAAGATAATGATGATTTATTATTGTTGGCATCTGTAACAATGATTTCAGCGTTATGTGATTTGTCATCGTTGAAGTTGAAGATCCCCCTGTTGGTGACGTATTTATAAGCGCTTAATTTATCACCAGGAAGAACGAAGGTCCTTTCAACATAGATGTCTTCCTTCATAAAGGTCTCATAATCAATGTGACTATTGACGTACCTTGATTCAGTGAAAGGAAACCCGTCCATAATATATTTAAAAATTGAAATACTGTCGATCGATAATTCAATAGAGTATACAGCACATTTGTTGGGGCTGTCATTCAACATGTCGTAGGCTTTTATCCCGAATCCTGCCAGACCGCTGATGGATATTTCATTATCCGCAGGGATAAAGTAAACACCATGGCCACCTGAAACATTTATCTTTCTGATTGAATTCCGGTTGTTGACCAAACTATGTCGGTTTATCGGGTATATAACAAGCTTCTCAATAATCGGTTTGATATTGTCGACTATTCCAAATTCAAAAAGTAATGGATTAATGGGTTTTTCGCTGTCTGATTTTCGTATCTCATAGTGCAGATGCGGGCCTCCTGAACCACCTGAATTCCCGGAATATGCAATAAGTTCACCCTGTTTAACGGGAAACTCCTCTTTTGCGGGAAACAATGTTATCGTAAAGTTTTTATTCTCATATTGACGGGTTCTTACATATTCCTCAATTTCAGGTGTAAACCTGTCAAGATGTCCATACACGGTAGAATAACCAGAAGGGTGTCTTATGTAAAGCGCATTACCAAATCCTCCCGGTGAAACGCTGATTCTGTAAATAAATCCATTTGCTGATGCAACAACTTCTTTTCCTGTAACACCTTGTGTTTTAATATCTAATCCCGAATGAAAATGGTCAATTCTTAATTCGCCGAAGTTTGATGATAATATCTGAGGTATCTTTAATGGGGAGATAAATATTGATTTATTTTTTGGAATGTCATTTAAAGTGCTGTATACCAATATACTAAAAATAAAAAATCGGATGAGTAGCATCATGTTCAAATATTAAAAACACAGAGGTGCAAAGCTATAATTATGGTTCGTTAAGGCAAACTATTTCAGTCAAATTTTTGAAAATATCATTAACTATGTTAATTTTGTACTAAAGATTTTAATATGTCCGCTCAGGGTTACGAAGAATTAATAATTTTAAACAGAAAACTTGATGAATTGTTGGAGCGTTATAATAGGCTGAAGAGTGAAGTGACGGATCTTAAGAATGGGAATGATTTTTTAAAAGGTATGCTTCAGAACCGTGAAGAAAAAATGAAAGAATTGGAAATGAAATACGAACGGGTTAAATTATCAGGAGCCTTATTGGGCGAAGGTGAAAACGCTCATGAAGCGAAGAGAAAAATAACCGAATTGGTGCGGGAAATTGACAAATGTGTTGCTCTTTTAAACAGATAAGATATTGCGATGGATGATAAGCTTTCAATAAGGGTTAATGTAGCGGACAGATATTATCCATTGAAGGTTGAACGTGAAAATGAGGAGAAGATCAGGAAAGCAGCCAGGATGATAAACGAAAAGGTGCTGCAGTACAAACAAAGGTACACCGATAAGGATGTACAGGATTTTTTAGCGATGGCTTCCCTGCAGTATGTGATTAAACTCACAGAAGAAGAAGAAAAACTTGAAAAAGATTATCTTCCCGATGCATTGAAAGAACTTATACAAAAAATTGATTCAGTTCTTGAAATAAAAGAGTAACAGCGTTCTTTAAAATAGAAAATTAATTTGCCCGCATTGTTTCTTCATTCATTTTTGAAACTCAACAGTTAAAACTTTGGAGCAACTCTTAGTTCAGGTAGAACAGGCCTCATCCCGATTCGTCGGGTTTCCTTCGGGAACAGTGGACGTTCGAACTGGATTAGCAGCTCCAGCCATTCAGACATGGGGTTTTATAAAAGCTGGAGGAACTTTGCGGGTTTTTTATTAAATATATATTTAAATAATAAGATGATATGATGACATTAATAATAGGAACAATGAGCAACGGGCTGTTGATTGTTTTGGGTATTTCAGCCCTTATAATATGTTTTGGCGCCTCTTTTTTCATCTGGCAGCTGGCATTAAGAAACAAGAGCCGCAAAATAGTTAGCGAGGCAGAAGCCGAAGCTGAAGTAATAAGAAAGGAAAAAATACTTCAGGCAAAAGAGCGATTTCTTCAACTTAAGACAGAACATGAAAAGGTTATCAATGAAAAAAACAGCAGGATAGGACAGGCAGAAAACAGAATAGCTCAAAAAGAACAGACTCTTTCGCAAAAAATTGAAGAGACTCAACGCAAAAGAAATGAAGCTGACGCGATACGGGGAAATCTAACATCTCAACTTGAACTGGTAGATAAAAAATCAGAAGAATTAGAACGTCTTCACAGACAACAGGTTGAGCAGCTTGAGGCTATTTCCGGTTTTTCAGCAGAAGAAGCAAAAAACCATCTTATTGAATCTCTGAAGGAGGAAGCAAAAACAGGAGCTATGTCATATATTAACGAGATACTTGACGAAGCAAAGATGACTGCCAACAAAGAAGCAAAAAGAATTGTGGTTCAGACAATTCAGAGGGTGGCAGCCGAAAATGCCATAGAAAATGCTGTCACAGTATTTCACATTGAGTCAGATGAGATGAAAGGTCGTATCATTGGTCGTGAAGGCCGAAATATCCGTGCCCTTGAAGCAGCAACAGGTGTTGAAATTATTGTTGATGATACTCCCGAAGCAATCGTTCTTTCTGCGTTTGATCCAATAAGGAGGGAAGTTGCAAGACTTGCCCTTCATCAATTGGTTACAGATGGCAGGATACATCCGGCCAGAATTGAGGAAATGGTAGAGAAGACCAGGAAACAGGTGGAGGAGGAGATCCTTGAGGTGGGTAAAAGAACTACTATTGATTTGGGCATACATGGATTACACCCTGAACTTATCAGATTAATAGGTAAGATGAAATACAGATCATCATACGGACAGAATCTTCTTATGCACTCACGCGAAGTAGCTAACCTATGCGCAATTATGGCAGCAGAACTTGGACTGAATGCAAAATTGGCTAAAAGAGCCGGACTTCTTCACGATATTGGCAAGGTTCCTGATGATGAACCGGAATTGCCGCATGCAATTTTAGGAATGAAAATGGCTGAAAAATATAAGGAGAAACCTGAGATCTGCAATGCAATTGGCTCCCATCATGATGAAACAGAAATGACAACTCTTATCGCCCCGATTGTTCAGGTTTGCGATGCTATTTCAGGTGCGCGCCCCGGAGCACGACGTGAGGTGGTGGAATCTTATATTAAAAGGCTAAAAGAGCTTGAATCGCTTGCTCTTCAGTACCCTGGTGTTACAAAAACCTATGCAATACAGGCAGGAAGAGAGCTTCGTGTAATCGTAGGAGCAGAAAAAGTTACCGATAAAGAGGCGGAAAGTCTCTCATTTGAAATTGCACGCAAAATTCAGAACGAAATGACATACCCCGGACAGATAAAAATTACTGTAATACGCGAGACACGAGCGGTAAATTTCGCTAAATAAACTGATCTAATATCAGGATTCAATGCCGCAGATTAAACTCATTAATATTGTAGGAGCAAGACCTCAGATTATAAAAGCTTCGGCAATAAGCAGAGCAATCCGGAAACATTACTCAGACGATATTACCGAAATTATTGTTCATACGGGCCAGCACTACGACAAAGAGATGTCTGAGGTCTTTTTCGATGAACTTGAAATTCATAAACCACATTATAATCTGGGCGTCGGCTCGGCTCGCCATGGCAGGCAAACTTCTCTGATGATTTCAGGTATTGAAGATGTACTATTGAAAGAAAAGCCTGATTGCGTCGTACTTTATGGTGATACTAATTCTACCCTGGCAGGAGCTTTAGCCGCTTCAAAGCTTCACTTTCCGGTAATTCATATTGAAGCCGGACTAAGGTCATTCAATAAAACCATGCCGGAGGAATTAAACAGGATAATGAGCGATCATTCATCAACATTGCTGTTCGCTCCTACAAATGCAGCTTTTAAGAACCTTATTGGTGAAGGATTCAAACCTGAAAACAGTCCGCCTTATACCATCAGTAATCCAAAAATCTATCTGACCGGAGATATAATGTACGACAATACATTATTTTTTGCGGGACTTGCAGAAAAGAAGAAAGCAAAGTTTCTTGAACAATTGTCTCTCGAAAGTAATAATTATGTCCTTGTTACAATCCATAGGGATAGCAATACTGATGATATAGTCCGGCTACAAGAAATTCTCGTTACACTCAAAACGCTGGCTGAAGAAAAGAATATTGTTCTCGTGATGCCTTTGCACCCAAGGACTATTATTATACTTAGAGCCAGACTTAAAAATCTATATGACGATCTTAACCATTGTAAGCATATTAAAATTATTCCTCCCGTTTCATTCCTGGAAATGATCCTCCTTGAGAAGAACTGTAGAATGATTGTGACCGATTCCGGTGGGGTTCAGAAAGAATCACATTTCTTTAAAAAACCCTGCATAGTACTCAGGAAGGAGACTGAATGGATTGAACTCGTGAATAATGGAACTGCAAAGCTTGTTGGCGCTGATCCGGAACGTATCAGAAATGAATTTTTGAATTTTGTGGATTCACAAGCTGATCTTGAGTATCCGGGTTTTTTTGGTAATGGAAAAACAGCCGAATTTATTTTAAGTGAAATACTCCTGATGTTTGAAAAAGAGTAATTCTTATAATGTTAAATTCTGTTAAAATGTGTAATATTGTCTTTTGCAAATGCTGATGGAACGAATCTTGAAGGATAGTAGTGTGTTGGTTACCGGAGGTGCAGGTTTTATCGGCTCAAATCTTACAGAGTCTTTATTGCATTCAGGGAATAAAGTTGTTTGTCTGGATAATTTTTCTACCGGAAAGAAAAAAAACATCGAACCTTTCTTAAACAATCCTAAGTATAAACTGATCGAGGGTGATATTCGTAATTATGCCGATTGTTTAAAAGCGGTAGAAAACATAGATATTGTTTTTCACCA
>JADGPT010000097.1 GCA_017882345.1 Bacteroidales bacterium | reverse complement strand
TTCTGAAACATAGAAAATAAAGCTAAGGTTCATGTCCCCAGACCTCCTGCAGTAACACTCAATGAAACTCCCGAGGAATTCCAGATTTCCACCGGACTATGTCAGAAGATTTAAATCAAATTTACTGCGGAAGGTCTCTGGACATGAACCTTAGGATTAGCATACAGTAATCTGGGCGAGATTAAAAAAGGAATTGAATATCATGAACATGCCTTGAAAATTGCAAAAGAAATAGATTATAGACGCGGAGAAAGTGCAGCTCTTGGAAGTCTGGGGTTAGCATACAGTGATCTGGGCAAGACGGAAAAAGCAATTGAGTTTTTGAAGGAAGCACTTACTATTGGAAAGTCGATTGAGGATCCAAGGATGATTGACTTTTGTGAGCACATATTGAAAGAACTTGAAGGATTTAATGAATGAATATTCGTCTTCTTTTTAATGATTTTTCACTTCGAGCGATACCAGTAGTGTACCGATAGTTCTGAAAATATTCTTCAGTTCGTGTTTTCCTTATTTTTATGCTGTCCTACATTTGTCATAATATTCACATATATGTTGGTTTAATGCTGAAGCCTGCTTTCGGCAGGTGACTTGATTTTTCCTAAGTGTTTTTACTGGTAGCGTTTTTTAGAGAAAACTCAAAAATCCTTCATACTAAATTATTGCAAAAACGATTCGTTGCTTATATAGGGCATGAGATTTGAGTCATATGTTAATCAGTTTGAACTATAATACAAATTTATAAGATGTTTAAAAAACGCTATCAAAGAAAATAACTCATTATGAATGTCGACCTGCCGAATGTAAGCTGAAGTCAAGACCAGCTTACTTTTCCCCACTTGAACGGTTTACTCCCTTAGTTTTGATGTGAAATGTAAGTAATTTGGTTACAATCGGTTACGATCATTAAAGTCTAATGAAAATCTAAAAATAGATAATAACCATGACTACGATAGAGAAAAGCACCAAAAAGATATTAAAAAATACATCTTTTTCCTCTGTAGACTTCGTTAAAGATTTAAAATATTCGTATATTCTATCGTCATTAGACATTATTACACCTTCGTTTTCGTAAATTTTTGTGATTGAATATATTAAATTTATGACAACAGCGGTAATAATATCAACTGCAGCATTAAATTTTCAACTGGCAAGTTGGAAATTTACTGTTTGTTGCCTAAATAGATGTTATAATCATTCTAACCCGTAGAATTTTTTTCTTAAGTCATTCGATTTTTTCGATCTTACCATCTTTGAGATACACGATTCTTGTAGCGTGTTTTATGACTTCCAATTCATGGGTAACGATGATAATCGTCTTGCCTTCTTTTGTATTTAATTTATAAAGGAGTTCAAGGATGTAATGCCAGGTATTACTATCTAGATTTCCCGTAGGTTCGTCTGCCAAGATTATTGGTGGGTTCACAGCCAGAGAGCGGGCAATTGCAACTCTTTGTCTCTGTCCCACTGAGAGTTGAGAAGGCAGGTTTTGTTTTTTGTCCGAAAGTCCAACTAATTCCAGCAAATAGACAGCCCTTTCTTTGGCTTTTCGCGCATTATCTTCCTGGAATTCCATAGGTAAAAGAACATTTTCCTGTGCATTCAGAGTAGGAATAAGATTGAAGCTCTGAAAGATGAATCCTATCTTCTGTCCTCGGATCCTGGCAAGCTCCGATTCCTTAAGCCCTGAGATATCTTTTGAGTCAAGGAAAACGTCGCCTTTTGAGGGCAAGTCAAGGCAACCAATTAGGTTCAACAGTGTACTTTTGCCGCTTCCACTAGGACCAAGGACTACTAGGAACTCTCCTTCGAAAATATCAAGGTTTATACACTTAAGAGCTGCAAAATCTACATCTCCCATCTGGTAGATTTTCCAGACATCTTTCAACTTGATGAGGGGTTTATCTACTTTCTGAGGAATCCTTACTGCGGCAGAACTTTCTATATAATTATGGACTGAATTAAAATACGTTTTATCTTTTGTATTCTTCTCTAATTTATTTCCCTCAGAACCATTTCCATATCCATCATTGGGATTTGCAGCTTTATCAAGCGAATTCATAATTTTAAAGGATTAAACTTAGTTTTAAATATGTCTATAATTTCGGAAAGTAACAGATCTAAACTCAAAAAAGTGAGTTGCTCCGTAGTTTCTGGTGACTAACTTGGTTGTGTACCGGAAGTTCTGTAAATTTGATTGACTTGGTAGTCTTCTTCTTCACCAAAAAAAATTATTGTTTTTACCTTGACTTTCAAAGATGTGCGACTAATGCATCAATCGATAACGAAAATACATAGTCCCCTAAGAGAAAAAATACAAAAATGGTCTTATTGATGGTGAAAATTAATAGCTATTATACTGATATGTAGTATAACCTCAAAATACTATGAATTTGATGGGCTCTAAGCATATTTGTTTTAAAAAACAAAAAATTACATAAGTTTGGCGAAATCGTTATCATGTAGACCATTTTACAGTTAAAATGATAACTATGCAGTCCATTGTTATCGTTTTTTAACGATCTTTGAAAGATGAGTTTACAGATGCATAGATTACAATAAAAACTATGCATTTTCTGAGTTTTGAGCCCGTATTTATCTCAAAATTCAAGATAAAATTGCTAAAATGCATATGTTTTACCCTACAACCTATGCATAGTAAATAAGGATTTCACAATTTTCGGTACATTGCCTTTTCCTTTTGATAGAAAGTTTCATCTTTGCTCTTCACCCCGGACTACCAGGACCGGGACTTTTGAGTCTCTTACTACCGTTTCTGCAACGCTTCCCATTAGAAACCTATCGAGTCCGGTTTTTCCGAGGGTACCCATTACTATCAGGTCAATGTCATTATTCTCAGCGAAATCGATAATCTCCTTACTTGGGTGACCTTCCAAAAGAACCTCTTTTACATCTACACCTGAGGCCACCCCACACTCTTTAACTTTAGAGGTCGCTTTCTGTCCATCCTTTGTCAGGACCTCATGCATTGTTTCCTTGCCGGCAGTCCAGCTTTGAGAAATAGAAGATGTATCTAATACATGAAGAGCATGAACTGTGGCTCCGCTAAGTTTTGCAAGCTTAATACCATAAGAAATGGCCTTCTGTGTATTCTCAGATCCGTCTGTTGCAATCACTATATTTCGGCAAAAATCGCTAGTCATATATTGTTCTCCATAATTTACGCATAAAGTACCGATATACAGAAAAGATTTATTCAGTTGTTTCCGAAGAAAAGGTTGTAGCCTTTTTAAAAGGCTACTTGTATATTTCCTTAGATATACTGCTATTCAATCACTTTCATTCTTTACTCTTTGACGCTCTGTGTGCCGGAATTCAGTGCGTGATTCTGTGCTATAGCCTGTTTGCGCTGAACATTACTTATATGAGTTCCAGTTTGAGCTGTAGTGTTCCCAATCGAGTTCTCAGTCATATTTTCGTTTGCTACTGCAGGTGTTACTGCAGATGTAGGTGTTTCTGCATATGTTACTGTAGATGTAGGTGTTTCTGCATATGTTACTGTAGATGTAGGTGTTACTTGTCCTGAAGCTGCCTGAGTTTCGTTTTCTGCGGTATTCGTCTTTCCAGCACAGCCGGCTGCAGAGACAACAGCAGCAACAAGAAGAATCATTGCTATAGCTTTCAAAATTTTTTCCATCATAGTACCTCAAAATTTTCTTCTTTTTTATGTCAATCTATAAAGTTGTGAGATTTCTGTATAAGATACGTGTTTGTGACTACAGGTCTCTTTTCACTTGTATCCTGCTTTCGGCAGGTCGACATAAAAATCCATTCAATTTCTCTATTGATATCGTTTCTTTCAGAACTTTTGAAATTCAATTTAAATCAAAAATTACTAAATGTTAACCATGACATAATTAATATATATTTGTAGTAAATGAGATGAATGACAAATAACGTTAGATATGTAGTCCGTATGATACTGGTTTTTAACTGAACCTATAAAAAATAACAACTAAGTATATTTAGATGTTAGGATGTGCTTGCTGCCGAATGTAGGTTGTATAAACTTCAATCCTGTTTCTTCTTTCTTAAAGCTATAAAACAGGCGGCAAGGGTCACAAACGCGACACCTGTTCCAAGCTCAAATCCTGGGAGCTTACTTTTTTCAGCGGGCAGGACCTGTGTATCAATCTTAACGCTGTCAGAGATCTGGTTGTGCCCTTCAGTATCTTCATAAAGGATTTGGCTATCTAAAGAATACGGCTTTGGAGTTGCAGTTTTGTCTACGGCCAGATTAAAGGCTGCAGTTGCACTGTCTCCAGGTTTTAAGGTGCCGAGGAATGCCTGGTCATCTGTCGTGCTGAATGGGTCGCTTGCACTTAACCTGACAGTTGCATCTTTTGCAGGTTCTTCCCCTGTATTTTTATAAGTCACATAAAGCATTCCACCCTTATCTGGGTAAAGGCTGCCATTTATCTGAGAAACCTCAAAGTAAGGTTCTTTTTTGACCTGTACCATTATTATTTGATTCTGAGTTTTGTTCTCGTACCAGACCCCTACTCCCTGGTTAGTTACAAGACCAGTGGCGGTATCAAGGTTGTCTCCGCTTACTGCCACATTACTTTCATATTTGTAAGAGAGTTGTAAGTTCAAGGGGTATGTGCCTGCAGGGGCATTTTTACTGATTTCGATAGTGAACTTGGTGGGGGATGCACTTTGTTTCCCCTGCTGAAGAGTACCTGCTTCCTGAGGGCCGGATTTTACAGTTATATTCGAGTTATTGGACGTAAGAGTTGCAAGGATACCGACAGCTGTTACAGTTTGTGTTTCGTATTTCATTTCCGACTGCTGTAGCACTGTATCAACCGAGGTGTCAGCATCTTTTTCGGATTTGAAACCCTCAACCACTCCTTTATTCATGAGTCCTACATTCAGAGTAGCAGTATCTCCCCTGGAGTACTGGTTATCTCCAATAAGAGTGGCATCTAAATCTGGCCCCCCGTAGACGGTGTAGAAATTTTTACTAAAATCGAAACTTTGGGGTAATTCTGCCTGTACAGGCACTGTTGCGAGCAATAATATAAGAAGAGTTGCAATCGCAGGGATAATACTTTTTTTAATCATTCTCATCACCTGATTCATTCTCACTATATTTTTTCCTGTTGCGGAGCACCTTTACAATTTGATAGATAACGATAAGAGCTAGTAATATGCCGACTATGGTAGTTATGCTGGCTTTGGACTCGGATTTTTCAATTGGCGTATACACTTTCATATTTTCGGAAAATTTGGTTTTCCCGTTATTGTCAATGTACCTTACTTCACTGTCAATACCATAATTCTTAACCACAGCATCTGATGCAGCCAAAATTTCAAATGATGCCATCTGGCTTTCTCCGAGGCCGACTGTTCCAAGCCTGACAGTTGACGTGCTTGTACTTAGAGGTTTCATGACGACAATTTTGGCCTGAGCATCTGTAGCTGGAATCTCCCCAAGGTTCGTATAAGTGACGTTTATCAAACTTGTGGAGCCCTGTTTCAGACTGCCTGAGATATTGCTTACCTCAAACTTCGGCTCTTTTTTAATAGAAATCTGAAGAGGGAGGGTAATATTTTGTGTGGTATTTTCCCGCGTAAACGCCAGAGTATCAGAAGTTAGTCCAATGTCTATCGCGTTTGGAGTATTTGTCCGGACATTGCTTTGATACTGATAAGTTACGGGAAGCCTCAGTTCATACTCTCCAGCAGGGGTATTATCATCAATGCGTATGGTGAACTTGATAGGCTGTATAGCTCCGGTTTTAAGTTCATCTAAGATCTGAGGAGTAGTTGTAGGCTCGACATGGATGTAATCAGATCCCGAGATCAGGTCTGCTTTGATGCCTTTAGCTGTTGTACAATCTTGCTCTGCACTCATCTCGGCAAGAGCAATTGACTCTTCTTTAGAATCCGGGATAAGGGCCTGATCAGCGTAGAGACGCTTCATACCCTCAATTACACCTTTATTTACAAGCATTACCTGAAGATTTGCAATGTCTCCCCTCTCGAATTCAGGGTCTCCTATTAAAGAGGCTTGAATGTTTGGCTCTCCGAAGCTCCTGTAATAGTCTACTGTGAACCCATTGCCCGGAATCAGGAGATCTCCGGTATCTCCAAGGGCCGGAGATACAGTTATTGAGATAACTGAGAGGAGAATTGCAAATGAGACAAATGTTGTTACTAATTTATTTGATGGGTAGTTCTGGGGTTTATTCATTGGATACCGGCCCCTATGACGTTTTCTGCTTTTTTATGTGTCGCCTGCATTCCTCTTTTTTTCCCCCTCCATGAGTCCAGTACTATGATAAGAGGTGGGAATACCGTGAAGGTTGCAACCATGACAAGCAGGATATCAATTACTGTCACCAGTCCAAAGTTGCTGGTTAAAGGAAAAGGAGATGCGATCAAAGCTGCAAACCCAAAAACAACCGTGGCTCCCGAGGCAATAAGAGCCGCCCCTATGCTTGCAGCCGTCTTATGTATAGCTGCAAGAGGACTGGCTCCTTCATCCTTTTCTTCAAAGTATCTTTCCATCATAAGAATTGAGTATTCACATCCTATTCCAAGGATCAAAGCGCCCAAGGTTGCGGTCATGGGATTGTAGTCGAGGTTCAAGGACTTCATAACCAAACCGGACCAGCCTGTTACCATAAACATTGGGATAATCGGAACAAGGGCTTTTAGCCAGTCTCTATATACTATTAATAGACCGCCCAATACCAGGAAAAGCCCAATATAGGTCATTTCAATCCTTCCGCTTGTGAGAGCGCCTATAACCTCGGTGTAGACCACCGAACTTCCAGTGATAGTTACTGAGGTTCCAGGAGGGGCTTGCAGCCACTGAATATCCTGTTTTACAATATTGGTCAAATCTTGAATCCCTGTGATCTTTAAATCTTTCTGGGCATTTCCAATGTTAAAAGTTAAAAGAAGCATGTTTTTGCCGTAAAGATATTTTGATTTCTGAGCTTCCGGAATTTTTCCATAAATCGCTTCAATCTCATCACGACTATCCGGGATTGTGCCACCGTTATATTGTTTTAAAAGAGTTACAATACTTGAAGCACTGTAAATATGAGCTCTACGACTCTCATGTTCACTGAATTTGTCTATCCACTTCAGAATATTAGGGTCAGCATTGTCGTTAACCTTTATTATAAGATCTAGTTCATCTGTTCCACCCATGATGTCCTTCAGATGGTACAGATCTAGAAGAGCTGGCATATTTTGGGGAACAAAGGATTGTACATCTGTTTGGACGCCCACAGACTCATCGGCAATAAGCCCTACAATGCATAGCATAGTTGCGATTCCTATTACAATCACATTATACTTTATTGTAAAATCTGTGAGCTTTGCCAGGAAATCTCCTATAAAACGGGGCTTTGGTTTCTTGGGAGAGATACTTTCTACATTTGCTTTTGCAGGTTTAAATCTGCTCTTTAATCTTTTCAACATGCCTCTTTCCGAGATGCTATCAAAAAGAGAAACGGTTACTACACCAACAAAGAGAGCTGCGAGGTAGCACATTACTATGCCTACCGTAAGAAGTTTTCCAAAATCCCGAATCATTGGAACTGAAGATGTAAATAAGGAAAAGAAGCCCAGAGCAGTCATGGTAAGGGCTATAAGTACAGCAGGTCCAGTGTGTTTTACTGTTCTTATAATAGCTTTAGATTTATTTTCTTCTTTGTGCAATTCTTCTTCGATCCTATTATGGAACTGGATTGCATAATCGATTCCAAGCCCTATCAATACAGGAAAAGCCGACATAGAAACCATGGAGAGTGGAATTCCCAGAAAGCCCATGGCTCCAAAAGTGAAAATAACACCAAGGAAAACAACAGGCAAAGGTAGCCACCTCCATCGGACATGGCCAAATACAAGACCTAGCACTATGAGCATAAAGACAGCAGCAAGCCCAAGCAAAGGTCCCATACTTGAATTCATCTCAGTGTTCATCGCGATTCTAAAGGCTGGATCACCTGTTACTATGATATTATATGAAGGAGGAAAATCAGAAAGTTTTACAGCTTCTTGTGTAGCCTTTAAGATTTCACTTTTCTTGTCATCTGTTACAGATCCAGACATTCCTACAGAAACCACTGTGTGTGTATTGTCAGGGATCAATTTTCCGAATATACTGGGATTTCCTTCAATTATTGCCTTTACTTCTGCATCAGTGTCCGGGATACTGGACCTACCTGTCATTTGATAGTTAATTTGTTTTATAACAGAAGCAGGACTTGTGGTCGATGTAACCCCTTCGGTAGACTGGAGCTGGTATTCAAGCTTATCTATAGCTTTCATTAACTTTGCAGACCTTACATCATTTCCTTCTACCATTACTATGATAGATTGAGTTTGAAATAAGCTCACGAAAAGGTGATCATAGTCCTGATACAGTAGCGAATCTTTGCTGACAAAGGTATCCGTTCCTGATGCCATATAGATCTTCTGTGCACCCTGAAATGATAACAAGATGAGAAGAAAGAAGATCGCGAGTATGGTTAATCGGTTGTTCTGGATAAATACTCCAAGTTTTTCAAAAATGGATTTAATGGCGGATTCCTCTCATTATCTTTTTTGAAGTGTAGTTGTAAAGTGTATAGTGGATTTATTGAGTTGATTCCCAAATTTCCTTAAAATCCTCACCATTGTCTCAAGGCTCTGTAAATAATCCTCGACGTCATTTTTGTCTACAGACTCAAAGATTTCATCGACGATTTCATTAAAATAATAATAACATTCAAGCCCCTTATCTGTCAGGGATATAAGCACTTTTCTCCTGTCTTCAGGATCATTTTTCCGAAATACCATCCCTTTCTCCTCCAGATCATCAATCATCCGGGTGAGGCTGCTTTTATTCATACCAATGTAGTTCCCAATGGTTGATGGCATGATTTCACCTTCCATGCCTATAATCTTGATCACCATGGGTTGATTTTTGCTAAGTTCCTTAAACTTGCCAATAATTTTATTTTGAAAAGTCTGCTCAAAAATAAAGTTATTAAGAGCGTCCCTTTCCATCGAAAGAAGAATTACCTTCTTTACTGTTGTTTCATCCATCTTTGTTCCCTAGCCTTTATGTCATATTTTGTCGGATAAGTGCTTATTCTTCAGCCAATAATTATTAGGGATATAAGAAATTCCAACAATTATGTTGCCTATTCAACTATTGGCAAATGAATAGTTGAAAAAACAATTGTTGATTAGTCAGAAAATATTGTGATTGTATTTAAATATAACGGATTGCAACACTATAAAAAACATTTAATATGGGGTTCTATACACAACCCGTCCAAAAGTTCAGTAGCGTAATAACGGTATTTTTGAATATCCCCCGGAAAAGGATATAGTCACTGATTGATTCACAGGCGACAACATCACATTGTTCTGATATAACCCAATTTTTAAGGTTTAAAATTCCATCTTCATCTCTTGAGAAACGTTGTTTCTTCTTATCACCAGATCTACTAAGAGCCTATCCGAAAAGTAGAATAACTATTATTTATTGCATTTTATATTAGTGACAAAACGAAAAACGGGACAGGACTACAAGATATCTATTGAATTCTGGAATATAATAAAACCATTACTAACACTACCTAAACCTAAAATTTTTAAGTGTTATATGTCCTCAGTTTCTGGCGGCAAAACCATTTGTAATTTGACTGCTTCTCGCCAGCGCAGCCAGAGGATCACCAATCCAACAATACCGATCATACCCCAGGCGATTAGCAAGCTTAATCCCTGACCAAGGGTGTAAGCAATGATCAGAGGCAGTCCGTCCCACATTGCATGCAGGATGGAAACGAGCAAGTAAGCTCCAATCACTTGCTTGTCAATGCGGAAGCGGCCATTCCTGCTTTCACGGAACAGCACGCTGGCTAAAATCGCTGTCCAGGTCCCATGCCCCATTGGGGAAAGCAGACCGCGGATCAATGTCACTACCACGGTTGCTGAAACGCTCCCATGGTTATCTAGGAAGGCGGTAAAGGCGTAACCGTTGCTTTCCAGAGCTGCAAACCCCATTCCTGCCGCCGCGCCTAGGATCAACCCGTCCATTTCCGAGTCGTGCCGCTTATGGCGTGCAATCACCAGTACCCCTAGGATTTTAGCAAATTCTTCAATGAACCCTATTTTTAGAATCGCACCAAGATTCAACTGGCGGATAAAAAATGGTTCTAAAAGGGATGCGGCAAGTATGCCCAGCAACCCGCCATACAGGAAAGCCAAGGAGATAGTCGGCAGTGTCAAGCGACTTAGATGCCTA
>JADGPT010000096.1 GCA_017882345.1 Bacteroidales bacterium | reverse complement strand
AGTTGTTTATTGCAGAAAGTATTAAGTAGCTGACATACAGCAACTAATAGAATAATATATTTTCTTTTGGTTTCAAAAAATACTTTCATCATCATAAATTCTGCTATATAAGCGTAGTAAATATGAGAATTATTTTCTTATTTAAATCCACTATACGGGGTAAGACAACTTTATTCCTGTTTACTTATGCGGATATATAAATTTTCCACTTTCTTACACGCCCACGGGGTTTTTCGATTTACCTGTGGTTTTCTTTAATTTTTATTCCCAATTCCCGCTCAATACGCTTTAAAGCTCCCTGTTCCCGTGATGTTATCATAATGAAGGAAAGTCCTTTATTACCTGCTCGTCCGGTACGTCCGCTACGGTGGGTATAGTATTCTGTACTTTCCGGAAGACTATAATGCACAACATAAGCAAGCTCCTTTACATCAATACCCCTTGCTGCCAGGTCGGTGGCTACCAGTATCTGAAGTTTACTGTTCTTGAATGCCCTCATAACCTTATCCCGTTCTTTTTGTAACATATCACCATGCAGGGAATCTGCATTGATATTTCTGGCAATAAGCCTCTTTGCAACACTTTGTGTGTCTGCTTTTGTCCTGCAAAAGATCAGACCCCTGTTTTCGCCCTGCGTTTTTAAAAAACCGAATAAGACTTCAGGTTTCTTTTCGCTTTCGCATATAATATATTTATGTTCAATATCGTTGTTAATAACATCATGCTTGTTTATAACAACCCTCATGGCATCGGGCGACATATAGCTCTTAATAATTGCTTTTATTGACGACGGCATAGTGGCCGAGAAAAGCCAGGTATATCGCTTCCCTGCTGTAAAACTAAGAATGGTATCCAGATCCTTTTTAAAACCCATGCTAAGCATCTCATCAGCCTCATCGAGCACTATAGTTTTTATATATGATAGATCGATTGCCTTTTTCTCAAGCAGATCAACAAGACGTCCGGGAGTAGCAACCAGGATATGTGTTGGTCTTCTCAGAGCACTGATCTGTTGATCAATACGGGCGCCACCATATACTGACTCTATGAATATCTTTTTTGGACCATACTTTGTGAACTTAAATAGTTGTTTTGCTATCTGCTGTCCCAGTTCGCGGGTTGGCGAAAGTATTAATGCCTGTATATGAGAATCATCGGGATCAATTGCGTGCAGGATTGGCAAACCAAATGCAGCTGTTTTACCTGTACCGGTCTGGGCCTGTCCTATAAAATCTGTTCTTTTTGCAATAAGGAAAGGAATGGCTTTTATTTGAATTTCAGTCGGATTAACAATCCCGAGCTCTTCCAAAGCTTTTAAATATGTGTCGGAAACACTAAGATCAGCGAAGGTTGTCAAATTATTAAATATTGATTAGTTGCAAAGATAGACTAAAAAAGGTGGCAAAAACATAAAAAGGTCTTGCAGTCGTGCAGTCCTGGAGATTTCAGGGATATATAATCAGGAAGAATCAGAGCATCTATCCTCTTAAATAAATATTGTCTAGATTTATAGCACTATTCCATTTTCTCATTTTTTTTATCTTAGTCATATAATGATCCCTGCCATGACAGAAAAAATTAAAGAATTCATCAATGATCCCGAAAAACTTGAAAGACTTTTTCGAGAAGACAAAAAAGCTTTTGAATCGGGGTTTGAGAAAATCTATCCTGAAATTGAGAATACCGAAATTGCAAAATTCTGGAAAAGCCGGCTGGATTTTGACAAATCACCAGATAAAACTAAGTTGAGCTTCGGGTCAGACATATTCATAATGATTGCCGTATGTCTTTTTGCCGGATTCCTCATAAAAATTCCGGATCTGTTCAATATTAACCCAACCTTTTTCCTCTTTTATGAGAAGGATTCGGGTATCATTGTCTTTCTGGCTCTATCACTATATACAATCGCAATCAGAGGAAAGATTAACAGAACAGGACTTATTATTACCCTTCTGACATTTATAGTTTCGCTGGCATATATCAACCTGTTGCCAAATTACAGATCAAGCGCTTCAGTTAATCTGGTATTCATTCATATGCCTTTGCTGATGTGGTGTGTCTATGGAATGGTTTTTATTGACTTTGACTTTAAAGATAAAAACAAACGGACGGAATATATCAGGCATAATGGAGATCTGGCAATTATGGGGGGATTAATCCTGATTGCCGGAGGAGTATTAGCGGTGATCACTGTTGGATTATTCCAGGCAATCGGTATTAATATTGAAAAGTTCTATTTGAATAATATAATACTTGTAGGGTTAGTCTCTGCCCCGGTTGTAGCAACGTTCATCCTGAAAAATTACACAACACTGACAAATAAGATAGCGCCCATAATCGCAAATATTTTCAGCCCGTTGGTACTGGTTACATTAATAATTTACCTTATAGCTATTGCTGTATCAGGAAAAGATCCCTATAACGACAGGAATTTCTTATTGATATTTAACATAATGCTGCTAGGTGTAATGGCGATTATCGTCTTTTCAGTTTCCGGGACTTCAATAACCAGGAAACAAAAGTTCAATGAACTGGTTTTATTTATCCTTTCAATAGTTACACTTATTGTTAACCTGATTGCCTTGTCAGCGATTTTTTATCGATTGAGTGAGTATGGTTTAACGCCAAACAGATTGGCAATTCTGGGCTCTAACATTTTGATTTTTATTAACCTGATTCTGATTACTATAGATCTTTTTAAGATTAACTTCAAAAAATCTGAACTTGAAACAGTGGAGGTTACGATCTCAAAATACTTGCCGGTTTATGTAGTCTGGGTATTGTTTGTAATATTTGCATTTCCGGTTATTTTCGAGATGAGGTAAAACCGGTGTGCGGTACGGTTTGCTCCTTAAAAACTTCAAAACCTTTGGTTGTTTAGGATTGTTGTATAAAAAACAACTCTGGAAACCATAAATATTCAGTCCCGTTTAATTATCCTCATGTCACTTTTCAGTTTGCTGAACAAAGCCCTATATTTATCTGGCACTTTATCAAGATCAACAGGAGTACTGTTATTACCCACAGTCAGTTCATAATAGTTTCCGTCCTTTATCCGATGAGCTTTTGGATCAGGATGAATAACTTCCAGTAGTCTTACCAACTCCGTATCAGTAAGATTTACTTCAGTTTCTGCAGCTTTTGTAACCGGAATAAATCCGCCGGTACGTATTAGTTTTACTTTCATCAGTGTCTGTTAAACTTTTGCTTCCGCCCAGCCCTGCTTTACAGCTTTTACCTCAGGACTATTTATGCCATAAATCTTCTCTGCATTAACAATAGTGAGGTTTTTTACATCTGCAAATTTAGCATTCTGTGTTAATTTAACATCAGTTAATACAGCATACCAGATTCGTCCTGTTTTATCCCAGGCATAACCTCCCATATTGTAAGCGGCGACATAAAAAGCAAAATTCGTGATGCCTGAGTTAATATGCACACCTCCCCAATCGCCCGCAGATGTATTCGGAAGGTTTTGATATTTATCCATTGTGGCAGGTTGAGGGTCATTTCCTAACTCCGGATGATTTAAATATGCAGTCCCTGGCGCTTTCAAGCTCCGTAATGCATATTTTGGTCCTATCATCACCCTTTCTCCAATCAGCCAGTTTGATTTTTTAACATCCTGATTGTTAAATCTTTGTTTTATCATTATACCAAAGATGTCTGAAAAGGATTCATTCAGAGCCCCGGCCTGATTTTCATAATCAAGGTTGGCTTCATTTTCCATAACACCATGTGTAAGCTCATGACCGATAATGTCAATATCGATGGTGAAGCTGGTAAAGACTGTTCCGTCACCGTCGCCATAAACCATTCGTCTGCCATCCCAGTAAGCATTATCCATCCCCTTGTCAAAATGCACATACTGTTTGATGAGTAGCCCATTGTTGTCAATGGAGTTCCTGCCAAACAGCTGCCAGTAAAAATCCCAGGATGCTTTACCCCCTTTTATAACATTTTTCCCTGCCAGAGAAGTGATCTTCTGGTTGTTCTTTGAATCCCACAGTAATGTGGCACCGGCAAGATCAGTTTTTTGTTTGCAGTCATATACTTTCATCTGCAAAACCTCCTTTCCAACCTGTTTTGCAATCACGCCGAGAATTCTTTTCTCCTTAAGGCTGGAATTATGGAAAAAAATCCTGTCGTTACGGAACCTGTAGTTTCTGAAATTGGTATTTATTGCCTTGTCGGCAATTTTTTTATTGCCCGATTCCATAAGCTTTTTGATCATGTAAGGTGGAATGATGCAATGAATAGGATTAAAGTGGTTCTTACACATGGGGTTTAAGATTTATCTGCAGACTGGTATAAATTTAGGAAATTATTGAATACAATACAAAATGAATTTAAACACTGGGCAAAGATAAAATCTGTTCTCTGAAGCTGGATATCAATCCACTTGTCATAACGGCAAAGTTAAATAATTATTTTACTGGCAGTCATTAAACAAAATTGTCAATCCGGATGTTTTAATTATGTCGCTGAGGTTCAGAATTAATGCAATAATATTACAGGAACAGTTGGATAAGCTAAAATTGGACTATTCTTTACCTGGTTTTAATGAAGTGGAAGTCAACGAACCTATTTCTGGTGACAGACAATGACCTTCTGTTTAAAGAAGGTAACCGTTTAACTCACAGCAGTTAAACGGTATTTTTATAGGCATTTATTTGTTAAACACAGGAATCATGCAAATTTTTATAGTAATTCTGTAACACTCACCTCCCTAAGATAAAATATCTTTGATCCATCATCAATAAAATAAAATGATATGACAAAATATTCAAAAAAAGCTCAGGAAAAAATTGAGACCGTAATGCATGAATTCAAAGCAGGTACTTTAAAATCAGGCAAGAATGGTAAAGGTGGTAAAGTAAAGAGCAGAAAACAGGCAGTAGCAATAGGTATTAGTGAAGCCAAACAAGCCGGATTAAAAGTGCCTTCGAAATAAAGGCGCACCAGATGCGCACTCGCAAGAAGATAATATTAAGAAATTTAACTCAGGTCAGATTTTTTTGAAGAAAAAATCATATATTTCACGATTCGTGATGAGAACCAATTGAATAAAAAAATGGATGCAATTACTCAATCAGTGAATTCTCCTGTCCCCGGCAGGGTGACATCAATAGATTTCTTTCGGGGTTTTACTATGTTTCTTTTGGCAGGAGAAGCGACAGAACTATATGTTCAGCTGGAGAAATCTGATATTGGTATTGTACAATTTCTTGGTACTCAGCTCAGTCACCACGAATGGCATGGATTACATTTCTGGGATCTGATACAGCCATTTTTTATGTTTATAGTCGGGGTTGCAATTCCTTTTGCTGTTGCCAACAGGTTGAAAAAGGGTGATTCAATAAAAACTATTACCCGGCATGCAATTAAACGTTCATTCCTTTTGTTATTTCTGGGTTGGGCACTCTATTTTACTGATGCCGGGAAACTTGTCTTCCGCTTTCAGAATGTTCTGGCACAGCTTTCAGTTACATATATTGTTGCGTTCCTGATCAGAAACAAGAGTTTCAAATTTCAATTGATTTTCACTTTTGCTATTCTTTTACTTATAGATCTGGCCTATCGTTTTTTCCCTGTAGAGGGATTTAACCACCCATGGGTGAATTATGAGAATCTGGGAGCATGGTTTAATAACAAGATCGAAGGTGTCGACAAGGCAAGTGAGTGGGCAACATTAAATTTTGTTTCAACTACATCGCATACGGTTTGGGGAGTTCTCTGCGGTAAGCTTCTGATGAGTGATAAACCGGCGGAGAAAAAAATCCACTTCTTGCTGATAGCAGGCGTATCAGCGTTACTTATCGGATATAGCCTTGATGGGTTAAATGTAACTCCTATTATTAAGAAGATCGCAACATCCGCATTCGTATTCGCAAGCGGAGGATGGGCCATTCTTGTACTTTGTTTCTGTTACTGGCTGATTGATGTAAGAAAAAAATTCATTTCAGGATCCAGAATGTTTATTATAGTCGGAATGAATAGCATTTTTATTTACCTCTTCTTTTCAATTGGGGGTGCAGGTTTCCTTCACAGAATTATCGCTCCTTTCAGCAGTCTGTTATTTGCATGCGGAGGCGAAAAGACAGTCGAAATAATTACCTGTCTTGGTATATGGGCTACAATGTGGTATATGTGCTACTGGATGTATAAGAATAAGGTGTTCGTGAAGATATAGGTGGTTCATTTCTTCTTTGACGCTTTAACCTGCTCGTCAGGTGAATTAAACAGCAATTCAGTTATATCACCTTTTTCGTTGGCAGTAAATTCTATGGAATAACCTTCCATGTATTTAATTGTAAATTTACCTTTGGAAACGAGGATCAATTCCATATCGGGTTGTTCGGGAATGGCCAGTTTCAGTGTTGTATCATCTTTAAGGGTTACTTTAACCATTGTTCCTTCAAAGTCATATTCGCCGGTGTACTTCTGCAGTGTTTCACCAGGAAGTATTGAAACTTCAGGAGCTTTTGTTTTGCCTGGCAGCTTCGATTTGACATAATCCGCCTGATCAGTCATACCTTTTGACTGCTTGCTCATGGCTATACCATTTAAAATCATGCCATTGAGGTAAGGATCAATCTGTTGGCGATACTGCTTTGGAATGGTATCGCGAAACCTGACTATCATGTCAATTCCTTTCATAAAACTTACAGTATTTTCGGTTCGTTTCAAAAGGTTGGCAAAAGGTTGGAGCACCATGAACTTCTCGCTCCCGAAAGGTAACACATCAAATCGTGCTGCCAGAGTATCAAAATCATTTTCACCGGAATAGCTGAATAATACATTAGTTACTGCATCTCCAAGTTCACCCCTGAGATGTTGGTTGGAAAGAGACTTTGCTTTATCCAGGGCTGCCGCTGTGTCGATTGCTCCAAGCGCAGTCAGTGCGCTACCTGCTATAGAATATGATGAATCATTAATTGCTTTAATGAATAATGGTTTATAAATCTCCTTCTTAAGTCTTCCCAAAGCCCCAATGGCGCCTGCTCTTACCAATGATTTAGGATCATTCTGCGCCATTTCAGATAAAAGAGGTTCGAATATGTTCTTCGCGGAGTCATTCATTAAATTCAATTTCTGAAGTGTATATAGCCGCAATCCGTAATACTTATCTTTCAAAGCAGTTTTCATAAAGTCCAGCGCTTTCTGATCATCAGTCTGGTTCCTTGCAGCAAAATCAATAGCCTCCCTCCTGTCAAGATACAATCCGGCATTGGTGTATTGAAAGATATAATTATCCAGAGTTTTGTGCTCGGTTTTTTCACCCAGAAGTATTTTATCTCCATCGACATTAATCAGGTTGGGTTTGGAAACAGTTTGGAAGGTAAATGTATCAGCCTGATGTTCTGCCCAGACTTTATAACGCTTCTTTTCTGAACCCTGATAAACATCAATTGCGAATGGCAGCTTAAATATCTTTCCCGATTGAGTCTGCTTAATAAATACCCTGGCAGTCTTACCGGCTGTATCATAATCATAATTAATATCAAGCTTTGGATGTCCACTGCCAAAATACCATTGGTTCCAGAACCAGTTAAGGTCCTGACCTGTAACATCTTCAAAAGCAAGTCTGAGATCGTGAGCTTCAGCAGAGCCGAATTTTTTTGTTTTAAGGTAAAGGTTGAGTGATTTGAAGAAGGCACTGTCTCCTACAAAATTCCTTAGCATGTTCAAAATACGCCCGCCTTTCTGGTAGCTGACAAGATCGAACACATCTTCACGATCGTTATAATAAAAACGAACCAGGTCTTTCTTATCATTTCCGCCACGTAAGTAGTTCTGCATGCTGATAAAGCCATGTTCATCAGCAGCGTCCTTACCATGTTTATACTCTTTCCACATTATTTCACTGAAATCTGCAAATGATTCATTCACAGTAATATTGCTCCAGCTCTCGCATGTAACATAATCCCCGAACCACATATGAAACAGTTCATGGGCAATTATATCCTCCCACCTGTTTTCATCAATTAACTGACGGGCATCCTGCTGTGCTGATTCTCCATGTAACGTGGCGGTGGTGTTTTCCATGGCTCCGCTTATATAGTCCCGGGCCACAATCTGTGCATATTTCGGCCAGGGATATTCCACACCTGTTATCCGGGAATAATAACCGATCATCTCAGGAGTAAATCCAAATATCTTCCTGGCAACAGGAGCATATTCTTTTTCAACATAATAACTCACTTCCTTGCCTTTATAGTTGTCCTTTATTATGGAATATTCTCCTACAGCCATCATAATAAGGTAAGGAGCATGAGGCAGATTCATCTTCCAGGTATCTGTGCGTGTTCCGTTGGTGTTTTTCCGGTGACTTACCAAAATGCCGTTAGAAAGTGTCTGGTATTTATCGGGAACTGTCATGCTGATCTCATCTGTTGTTTTCTGATTAGGCTTGTCGATTGTAGGAAACCAACCGGAGTTAGATTCAGTTTCCCCCTGTGTCCAAATCTGCGTTGGTTTCTTTTTATCCTTACCCAGGGGGTTAATAAAATACAGTCCTTTACCGCCTGATATTGCAGCGCTGCCTTTTCTTTTTATGTCGTTTGGTTTAGCTGTATAATCAATATAAACCGTATAGTTTTCACCATTTTTGTATGTTTTATCCAAAGTAATATAGAGGTTTAAGCTATCATACCTAAACTTAAGAGGATATCTTTTATCGGCTTTCACCAATGACACCTCATTAATATTCATGCTTTTTGTATCGAGTTTTAATGAATCTGTAGGGTAAAAATGAGGATGAAGAGTAATCCAGGCTTTCCCATACATCCACGATTTGGAAAAATCGAAGTTTACATCGAGTTTTGTATTAACCAGGTCATTAATTTTTGTTGCGCTGGCCCTGTAAATACTTTCCCAGCTTTCTGATTTGACAGAATCCGGATTTTGAGAGAAGCACGCGAATGCTATAAGGAGAAAGGCTCCGGTAAGAATGATTTTCATGTTTATGTTTGTATAGATGTTTATAGCCCGCTTATAATCTTCGCTTTGATAGACTCAAATTCTGAATCAGTAATAAGTTTATTATCGAGCATCTGTTTGGCTTGCTGCAATTTTGAAGAAGCATCTTCAGAAGCATTTCCTGTTTGCTGACTTCCCATGTTAGTGCCAATATTTATACCACCTGATTTTGCTCTTAATTCTTCGAGCTCACGTATACGCCTTTTTTCACGCCACGATTGGTCCTGAGCCTGGGCCAGACGATAAATCTTTTCAGCCTGCTCTTTTCTGAAACCCGGTAAAACTAAATCCTGATTTGAATCTTTAGAAATCGCCAGGTCGGTAGAACCAAATATTTTCATAAAAATATCCGCTCCGAATATTCCTACTTTTATTTTAGCATCACCAATATCCTGCCAACGAAAATCAGCCATATCAAATCCGCCAAATAATCCCCTTTTAATTTTAATGAATCGTCCCGATGTTGCAGCGATAAGAATCCGTCTGCCAGTGAGGGCAAAAAGTCTTCGTTGGATTGCCCATGCTTCAAGGGTTTCTCCGGCTACCAGAACTGAAGTAAGGTGTTCAAGGGCTTTGTTTAAGTGGGAATCCTCAGATGAGTTGTCATTTGTTGTCATGGTAATGAAGTATTAATGTAAAATGTTTTATTTCAATATCAAATGTAAAACAAAATGTTCAAATGTTTGTCTTTATGATATCAACATTGGTTTCGCGTTAATAGTTCATTTGATTAATAAGCATCTCTAATAACGACAATGTTGATATATATACCTTAATATTAATAACTTATACGTGTATTTATTGATAAGGATTTTTTACTGATACGTGTATTTTTATTATCAGACTTATGTATGATTTGGCCTTTATGCATTCTTTACATGGCTTAAAATAAGAGTCTTATAGTTCAGTAATATTACATCGAGGATTATGTTATTGTCCTTTTTTATAAGGTGATTGTATTAGTAAAATCTTTTGTCCAATTTAATAGTAATTAGTGTTATTTTATCAAGGGGAATTGATTTTCCAATTTATGTCACGATTGTCTTGCCGACTGGCACCTGTTTGTAAACTCGTTTTTAGCAGTAGGGTGGACTTATTATGGTATAAGATTTTATAATCCCTCTTTTCTCCAATACCAGAGGAAAGGGCTGTAAGGCTCTTTACGCAAGCCTGGAATTACCTTAAAAAAAGAAAGCTATGTTTGCGTAATGTGCCTGACAGCGAAGGGATGGTAATTTTTATCTTAGGTCTTACATGTTTCTTAATCATACAAAAAGACACTAATACACCAGAAAGGTACCCC
>JADGPT010000095.1 GCA_017882345.1 Bacteroidales bacterium | reverse complement strand
TATTTCATGCAATTCTTCCATAAATCCGCCGGGAGCATCGAAAAATGACTGAAATATGGCTACAGGTACAGAGACATTCGGATCTTTTCCTGCTTTGATTTGTATCATGGCTGTGTGAACCGTATCTCCTTTTGCGTTCAGTTCCCCAACCTTATAATATATAGGAGGCGTGGGTACAAGGAGCTTATTAAGATCTAAAGTGACTGTAATTTTATTAAAATGGTCAAGGTTAATTGTTCCTGAAGCACCCAGGCGCATATTCATCGGAATAAAATCAGTCGGTTGGGATGATGAATAACTCATCTTTGATCCGATGTTTGAGAAATTGAGTCCTAGTCCAAGCTGACCGTCTTTATTGAATATACTTATCTTCTTCTGATAATATCCCGAAATATCAGCTGCAAATGAGACCCCGGCTTTTGTAACTTCACTTCCTGAGGAGAAACCGCTAGTAAGGTTTGAATATATGAACCTGAATGTGATCCCTCCGGATAAGTTTTCAGTAAACAACCTTGCATAAGCAGCATCGATAGCAAACTCATTAGGATTAATGTCACGTTGCCAATTTCCATAGTCATCAGTTATTGAAACACGTCCAAGCGAAGAATAAATCAAACTTGCTGCAAAAACCTGCTTGGTGTCGATTCTTTTATATCCTGTAAGGTAAGCGATATTAATATCCGGAACAAGATTTCGGAGCCAGGGGGCATAAGATATACCTAAACCGGCATTACCATCAATGAAAGCAAATTTAGCAGGATTCCAGTGCATACTGTAAACATCAGGAGATGTTGCAACCCCGGCATCACCCATTCCTCCTGCCCTTGAATCGGGAGCAATGGTCAGGAACGGAACAACGGTCTGAATTGCGTTAAGCTGTCTTGTACTTTGCTGAGAAAAAAGTATTGTATTGCCCGAAAGGGCCATGAGTAATAAGACTATTGCAACTTTCTCTTTCTTCATACTGATTGTTATCTTTCTACGAATTTACAAATATAGAACTATTTTTTGTCCGTAATATTGTATGAATCTCACAAAATGATCATCCGGCCTGTAGCCCTTGCCATATCACCATTTCCAGTGACAATTGTTACAGTAAAGGGGTAAATTCCTTTTCCTACCCGTCCTCCACCTTCATCATTGCCATCCCAGTTTATAGGTGGAAGTGTGTAACCCGACGGCTCGACCCTTGTCTTAATTATTCTGATTATCCTTCCGTCAATATTAATGATATTTATCGTAATATTTAGAACATTATCGGGTCTGTTGTGTTCCAGAGTGATGCTGGTTTCCCTGAAAAATGGATTCGGATAATTCAGGAGGTTTTTGAGCAGGAATTTTTCTCCGGTAACAACCTGGAATAAAATCGTTTTTTCAGATGAGTTATTAAAAATGTCCCATGCTTTTACCGTAAGAGAATGACTGCCTTCGGTTAATCCTGACAGATTATAATTTATCCTTCCTCTCATATAGTTATCAAAATCATTTTCAAAATAATTATTAAGTACGAAAGATCTGTCAGGTTCATTATCAAGGTATCCTGTCAGATCGTGTCCAATTCCTGATCCGGTAGTATTAATGCCGGTCTGGTCAGTTATGATCGCCAGCAGCCTGGGATTTCTGTCTGTCATTCCGCCGTTTCTGAAGAGTGTATCGTTCATAAATAAACGAATTTCAGGACCATCACTGTCAGTGAGGAGTATTTTAGAGAATCCCCCTACAATGATATTGCTGAAACTCCCGTTCATATCCTTTCTGTCATCGCTGGCATAATAGCTTATTTTACCTGAGCCGAATGAATAATCAATATCGCGCGGAACAATAAAATTAAATCTGAATCTGCCATTTTTTGCCATTGTTTTACCACTGAAAAGAATGTTGTTCCTTAGATTGAAAGTCATACTCTGCCCCCCATCATTTGCGAGAGTCTTTATTTTGCTTGCTTTGTCATATACCAGTGGAGAGACAATACCATTGAAAGCGTTCATCGGATTCCCTTTAGGATCTTCTATATGTCCGGCGATTGAAATCATTGAAAGTGCTTTCAGACTATCAATATTATCATAAACAGATACATTATTTATAGAGTCCGTGATTACCTTACCATAATAAGGATATGCCAGTTTTAATGCCGGATCTCCAAGCAGAGTAAAGTTCCTTTTATTCGGGCCATTTCCTGAATTGTTTTTGGCAATCCTGATAATGTCTCCAAAAGACATGGAATTTCCCTTCGCGTCACGATTAAAGGCGCAGGCGAAAATGTTTCTATTCAGATCGTAATTTGGAGCGGAGTAGACAACCCTGGTAGTGGACATTAATGCAATTCCACCACCATCCTTATTCAGGAGTACCATTTCCCCACCTGATGGCTTCCCTGTCAACTGGTTGGTAGCCACATTAAGTTCAATATCATCGAATCTGCTGAATTCGCAAGTAGCGGTAATAAACAGAGGAAGTTTTCCGCCATTTCTCCACGATTTAATATCTTCTGTTTTAACTACTCTTTCAGCCGCAAGACCACTCTCGTTTCCGTGTCCTGTGTAATTGAAGATAAGGCAACCTGAATTGATACGATCGTTGATAGCTTTAGTGACTTCAGGATAGGACTGTCCGTTTACTGTGGTTGTCTGTTTGAAAGCATCGAGATAAATTTTGGCAATATTATAAGCTGGAACACTATCATTAATCACGGCCGCAAGGCCTTCAGCATCAGATATATGTGTATTGCCGTCTTCATCATCTGCGGTAAGGCATATTACATTTTTCCAGTCACCCATATTGGCAGGGTCAAGGTATCTCTTAATTTTTAAAAGGACTATTCCCGCCTGAGTTGTATCTGAAACAGGAAGACGACCAATACCGATATCTTCAGTACCATCTGCTTCCCCCTCTCCATCATCGAGAAGCCCATAGAAATCGTCAGATGTAAATGAAGAAACAACTACATTTGAATTCTCTGACTGATAAGTGGGAATGAAATTGGGATTATCAGGGGGTTTTGTTTTATTTTCATAAGAACCATCCCCAAGGAGGAGAAGATATTTAAGAGGATGAGCGCTCTCCTTTTGTTTCAGATACTTCATTCTCAAAAAATTTCTGATCGCGCTAATGTCAGGTATTCCACCTGAAAACTCATTATATATCTGTACGGGTGTTACAATCTGAGAAATCAGTCCGTCGATGTTTAAATGAATATCTGCCAGTTTTTCAGCATAAACCCTGAATAATGGGTGAGTAATAATAATCATATCGGCTGATGAAGATGAATGCAGATCCTGGTTCGGAACAGCAGTTGGTTTTATTACTGGTACTATTGCATTGGCGGTGGTAAAAACAATAAATGTCTTAAGTGTATCAGTAACACTTTTAAAGCCAATATTTTCCCCGGTTGGGGTATAGGGAATATCTTTTACATTAATAGGATCAGTTACATCCCAGATTAATGCATTATTGATAATACTCCGGATAGTGAAATCTGTAATCCTGCCTGGTCCAACAGATTTTGAATCACTATATTGCATTACCGGGCCGGTAAAAGTATTTGACCTTCTTCCCTGTAGCGTTATCCAGTCAAGCCATCCGGAAGCTCCGGTTTGACCATTATTATTGAATTTGATATCATAAACAGGAGAATTTGAAGATGGTAGAATCGAACCCGTTGAATCCGTAATCTCAAAATAGGTGCCGGTAAAATCTGAAAGATTGACTCCCGGGATCTGGATACTTTTTTTGATAGTTGATCCTTCGTATAGACTGAAGATAGTAGGATCTGATGCCCTGGCTGCAACCCGGATGTTGTATTTCACATTCTCGGTAGTCAGCAGTTCTGTAAATCCAGGGTCAATATGAATTGCCGAAACTTTCTGAAACCATTCCCTGCCTGATTTAATAATGTTCTCATCATCATGTTCATGAATGAATAGAGCATCTGACTCGGATGAGGAGTAATTCGCAGGTAGCGAAGGTTCTATAGCAGAAAGTATCTTTTTCCCGGCTGTATTACCTGATGTGATAAAATAATATGCGGTGTCAGAATAATTGTGATGATTGAAATCGTAGGCATTGGTTGCCGGGTTATAGATCCACCTTCCTGTACCTTTCGCGAAGAAAAGCAGATAATCACCCTCATTAAAAATTCCATCGCTGCCAGAATTAATATAAACGGACAACTCTTTGAGATCGTCTGGTTTTGGAGCATCATTATAATATGACAGCGGGCCGAAGTTGTTACCGTAAATACTTGGATTCGAGGGATTCTCCAATCCAAGTTGTCTGAGTTTTGAATAGTCGATTCTGTAAATTCCGTCTGAAGTGACTGCAATCCTGAACCATTTACCTGCTGAGAGTTTAGAAGTTGAAGAATAACTATCTTTGAAATTCTGCGCATTCAGATTAGCGGATAAAAGTAACATACATACCGGCAATATTTGAAAAAGTCTTTTCATTGGCACTGACAAAGATAGAAATGTGCTAATTGTTTGCTAACTTATTTTGTTTTTTTGTAAGTGAAGGTTTAATATAATAATAACGACATCATTTCGTTGATATTGCAGTAATTTTTAACATGTTGAGACTAATTAATAAATTTCTTTTATTCACTTTTTTTCTTCCGGCATATTGTTTTGGACAGGAAACTGATCCGGGGCCATCTTATCAGATGATAATGATAAAAAATCCTTCACTTGCCGGTAGTGAAGGAGACGGTGTATTGAGGTTGTCATATCTTAACTTTTACCCGGGCAATAATTATAACCTGCATTCTGTTTATTTTTCCTACGACTCATATTTTTCGAAATTGCACGGAGGCGCAGGAATATATCTTGCTGATGATTACCTCGGGGGCATTATAAACGATTTCAGAGGAGGATTATCTTACGCATATTTTTTACAGGCCGGGAAGGATCTTTTTATTCATGCCGGGCTTTCAGCTTCAATTTATCACAGAGGTTTTAACTTTGCGAATGCAATATTGCCTGACCAGATTGATCCATTGGGTGGAGTGACAATTCCTTCCTCAGAATTATTGGCCTCTCCAGGAAAAACCGTATTTGATATAGGTGCGGGATTTCTCTTTATCTCGGGAAAGTATTCTGGTGGATTTTCCATTAATCACCTCGCCGAACCTGACTTATCAACCACAGGATCATCAAACGAAAGACTAAAGAGGAAGCTTCTCATCCATTTGTCTGGTGATTTTAGTGTAAGCAAATTGCAAAATCTTAATATCCGGCCTCTCACCTACATTGAAGTACAAAGTGGATTTATTAATGCAGGGGCCGGGGCAGCAATTGAAAGTAAATATCTGGCAATTAATGCTGTAATTTTAGGTGATAATGGGAAAAACCTTAATATTCAGACAGGATTTTCTTTCAATATCGGAAGAATCGCTGTATATTACAATTACAGGTTTAATGCACTGGCGGGAAATAAATTCATGCCTTTTTCGCTTCTACATCAGACAGGACTGGCATTCAGTTTAAATAATGTTGAAAAAAGAAATACAATCAAAACAATAAATTTCCCCAAATTGTAGTTATATTTGATGAGAAGAAAAATGATTTAGTAAAATTTATTATATTTGGTGTTATTAAAAGCCATAAAACTAAAGGAGTTATGTATAAATTCAGAGCCTTACCGGTTGTTTTAATCACTGTCTTGCTTTTTACATCCTGTATATTTAAGAAAAAGGGGAAAGATAATGTTTCCTCTTCCACAGGCTGGGAGTATAATAATCCTGACAATGGCGGATTTGAAGTAGCACTTGGAGCTGAACAGAAAACAGGTCCTGGCCTGGTACTGATTGAGGGAGGCCGTTTTACCATGGGACAGGTGCAGCAGGATGTAATGTTCGATTGGAATAACAAACCAAGAACAGTTACAGTATCATCCTTTTATCTGGATGAAACAGAGGTTAAGAATATTGACTACCGTGAATATCTTTTCTGGTTGCGCAGGGTATACATAGATTATCCTGAAGTATATAGAAGAGCATTACCCGATACATTAGTCTGGAGAAGCCCGATGGGTTTCAATGATCCTTATGTTCAATACTATTTCAGGCACCCTTCTTACAATAATTACCCTGTTGTCGGTGTCAGCTGGGTCAAAGCAAACGATTTTTGTCTGTGGAGAACAGACAGAGTCAATGAACAGCTGCTTATTAACGAAGGAGAGCTTAACCCCGATCCGAACCAGACAAATGAAAAGAACTTTAATACAGAAGCTTATCTGGCAGGTCAATACGAAGGCGTTGTAAATCAGTTACGACCAAGTCTTAATCCAAATCAGACAGAACGCCGGACAAACTTTGAAGACGGAGTCCTGCTCCCAAGTTACAGACTGCCTACAGAGGCTGAATGGGAATTTGCTGCTTATGCACTCAGAGGCAATACGTTTGAAGAGAGGATTTATGAAAGAAGGATTTATCCATGGGATGGTCATAATGTCAGAAACTCATCGACGAAAAACAGAGGTAAGATGATGGCAAACTTTGTTCGTGGCAGAGGCGACCTTATGGGAGTAGCTGGTAGCCTGAACGATAACGGAAGTATCACCGTCGATGTTAAATCTTACTGGCCAAACGACTATGGCCTATACTGTATGGCAGGAAATGTGAACGAATGGGTACAGGATGTATATCGTCCGCTTACTTCTGAAGATGTAGATGGTTTTAATCCTTTCAGAGGAAACGTTTATACCGATTTGAAGCGTGATGCAAATGGTTCGGTTGTAGCTAAAGATAAACTCGGACGTTTGATTATCGATACTGTAAAAGACATTAATGTTGCAAACAGATATAATTATCAGAAAGGCGATTATAGAAACTACAGGGATGGCGACCTTCAGTCTGCAATTCCCGGCGGCGGAGGAACCGATTTTACAGTAGAAGATGGGAAAAAAGGTTCTCTAAGAATGTATGCACAGGATAACAATGGGAACGTTAATGATTTTGTTACTCTGATTAATGATAATTCTCGAGTGTATAAAGGTGGATCATGGAGGGACAGAGCATATTGGCTTAATCCGTCCACAAGAAGATTCCTCGATCAGGAGAGTTCCCGCGACGATATCGGCTTCAGATGCGCGATGATAAGAGTTGGAAGTCCTTCCGGTCTGTAGAATCTGGTTCTCTGACAATATTAGCCTCATTATGCATTCATAATGAGGCATTTTTTTACAACTATGAAAACTGAACAATTATATAGCCTTTTAAAGGAATCTACAGGGGTATCAACTGATTCCCGTACAGTTGGGAAAGGTCAGCTGTTTTTTGCACTCTGGGGTGATAATTATAATGGGAATAAATTTGCTTCAGAAGCTCTGGCAAGAGGCGCTTCATGTGCCATTATAGATGATCCTCTTTTTGAAACTGAAAACACAATACTTGTAGATGACTGTCTGTTTGAGTTGCAGGCTCTTGCTGCACACTTCAGAAAAGATATGAAAGTTCCGGTACTCGCTATCACCGGAACAAATGGTAAGACAACTACCAAGGAACTTCTTGCCGCAATCCTGTCAAAAAAGTTTAAAGTTCATTTTACAAAAGGAAACCTGAATAACCATATCGGAGTTCCACTTACAATTCTGTCAGCACCTTCTGATACAGAAATGTTAATTATTGAAATGGGAGCCAGCCATATCGGCGAGATTAGAACTTTATGTCTTATTGCAAAACCTGATTACGGAATAATTACAAACATAGGTACTGCACACATTGAGGGTTTTGGATCTGTTGATGGCGTTATGAAGGCAAAAACAGAACTTTATGAGCATCTGCGTAAGGTAAATGGGATCGCGCTGTATAACGACAAAGATCCATTGTTGACTGAAAAAATATTTAGAATTATAAACAGGGCAGTTCCGTTTTCTGATCCTACCGGCATTGACCTGTTAATTGACCCGCTACCATCTGATATTAATCTTAAGATATCAATAACCTACCTTCACCATACCTACAATTTAAATACAAATCTATTTGGTAGTTATAATCTTGAAAATGTCAGAGCAGCGATAGCCACCGGTCTTTTCCTTGGGGTTGAGATAGAAGATATTATTGATGCGGTTGAAAAATATCAGCCAGCTAACAACAGATCGCAGATTAAAGCTACAAAAAACAATACGCTTATCTGTGACTCTTATAATGCCAATCCAACAAGTATGTTTGTTGCCCTTGAATCATTTTCAGCAATAAAGGCTGATCCCAAAGTTGTTATCCTTGGCGATATGCTTGAACTTGGAGATAAGAGCGAAGAAGAACATTCTAAGGTATTGAAGGTGCTTCAATCTCACTTTGCTGAAACAGTTCTTCTCGTCGGTCCGGTATTTCAAAAGCTATCCTCAAAATCCGGTTTCAAAGCATTTGATCATGTGGATAAACTTATCGAATTTCTTAAGGTTGAATCACTAAGCGGAAAAACAATACTTATAAAAGGTTCCAGAGGCATCCGTCTTGAAAAAATATACGAGTTTCTTTAGAGGATCAGTTTAATTTGTTGCCGGTTCCTGTAAATTTGATGTTTATCAAAAGTACTTCAGATCTGCTGCCCGACCTGACCCTGGGGCCCCATAATCCATAACCTGAGGAGACTATAAATTGTGTGTTCCCTTTTCTCAGGTACCCATAGCTTAATTCATAAATCATTGAAGTGACATAATTGAGGGGCCACATCTGCCCGTTATGGGTATGACCTGAAAGCTCAAGATCAATACCATATTTCGCAGTTTCATCGAGATGAAACGGTTGGTGGTCAAGCAAAATGACGGGTTTTGTCGTATCTGCCTGTTTCATAAGTTCACCCAGAGCCATGCGTTCTTTTCTGTAAAAACGATACGAATCCCTGTCAATTCTCCCGATAAGTTGAATTCCGCCATCAAGAGTTACCATTTCGTCCTTCAGGACTCTTATACCTTTGCTTTCAATATATGGAATAGTACGGTTAGCGCCTCCAATAAATTCGTGGTTGCCGGTAATTGCATAAAGACCATCAGTACACTCTGGCCATGTAAAATACTGGAGGAGATCACCTCTTAATACTGGACCAAGTTCACCATCAACAATATCTCCAAGCAGCAGTACCAGATCCGGTTTCATGTCTTTTATCATAGCAGACATTTTTTTTAAACTTCTTTTTCTTATTATACTACCAAGATGAATGTCGGACACAGCCGCAATACGCAAGGTTTTTACTGATCCTGCCGGTTTGTTAATGGTGATATTATATTCCCGGGCAACAGGTATTATTGCATTAATAAAACCTCCTATTATTAATAATGAAGAGGTTGATGCTATAATAATAAATGACCATTTTCGGTAATGCAAAATATTATCAGCCCTTATAATCCCTGGAATTCTCAGGATCAGCAAAATTATATCCGAGAGAAGGAAGAATAAAAAGCCGTAAAGCATGAATGCAAGCCAGAATCCACCAATAATATTGAGAATATCGGTAATAACTGATGAATGTTTTGATTCAAGAATCTTTGCAACAATAAAAAGCGCAGCAAGTAAAAAGAACGTGATTGTATAAAGGAGCCGGTTATTTTGCAGCGCCGGGATTGCCTTATACCCTTTGTAATAGAGATAAATATTTACAAGGGAATAGATTGTGAGTACTATGGAAAAAAATACTATCATTTGATATCTCTTCATTTTAGTTCAGTTTTACATTATGAGGCTCTTATAAGTTTTGTTGCCTTTAATATAAAACTCAAAAACAATACTCTTGTTCAAAACAGATTCATAAGTGTTGTTTATTTCTAATTTCTTAACAGACTTTCTCTTTTCTCTGAGTTCATTTATTGCTTTGTAATAATCAATATGAGCTTTCCAAACTGCACTGACACTTCTGATGTTGCCTTGCAAGAGAAAATGAATTGCGGCAAGTCCGTCTAAAATCCTTCTGATGAACAATACTGTATTTAGTTTATTGTCGGGCAGGTTTTTATAAAGAAGAAACAAACTATTTCTGAAGTTCAGATAAGTTTTTAACGGTGAACTATAAGGAAGCGTACCACCTCCCACATGATAAATCACTGAATCGGGCAGAAAGCAGACACGGTATCCTGCTTTTTGAAAACGCCAGCACAAATCAATTTCTTCCATATGAGCAAAGAAATCCGCATCGAAACCCCCACATTTTTTCCATGCTTCACTCCTTACAATCATACATGCCCCACTCGACCAGAAGACGTTTATCTGAGAATCATACTGTCCTGTATCTTTTTCAACTTTATTTATGATCCTTCCCCGGCAGAATGGAAAGCCATACTTATCGATAAAACATCCGGC
>JADGPT010000298.1 GCA_017882345.1 Bacteroidales bacterium | reverse complement strand
TTTATTACTTCAAGGAAGAAACCTGAGGTAAAATATGATCTGATTATTAAGGCACTTTATCTGAAAGCAGGATCGGTTTATAATGTGACGAGTACAGAACAGACTCAGACACACCTCCTCTCGTTGAAGATCTATCGGTTAGTTATTATTAACTATAATGATTCAAAGGATAATGAAAGTCTTCAGGGAATGGAACTGAAGCTCGATTGTAATATACAGCTTTCGCTTCTCAGTCAGCAGTCTTATAAAA
This sequence comes from Bacteroidales bacterium, assembly GCA_017882345.1. Classification (GTDB taxonomy): domain Bacteria; phylum Bacteroidota; class Bacteroidia; order Bacteroidales; family VadinHA17; genus LD21. The sequence continues at coordinate 2,455 of JADGPT010000298.1, read as the reverse complement.
TCGAACTTGAAGGAACTAATTCGGCTGGCAATCTGGGTGGCGCCCTAAACCTGATCTACCAGCATAAAAACCTGTTTCATGGTGCGGAACTGTTTAGTACTAAATTGAAAGGAGCATATGCAGCTTATGCTCAAAAAGACAAACGTCTGTCAAGTACTTCGGAATATGGATTGGAGATCAGCCTGAGACTTCCCAAATTTATTGTACCATTTTTTAAATTTGAGTACTTCGTCAAAAAGTTTAATCCTTACACAACAATTATGGCAGCCTATAACTTTCAGAAGTTGCCAGTTTTTACAAGAACTATAGCTAATGCTACGTTCGGTTATAACTGGAAGGCAGGTAATTACAAGGAACATATTTTTAACCCGATTCAATTTAATATCGTTAAGCTTCCCTTTATCGATCCGTTATTTAAAGCTATAATCCTGTCATCTTACCAGTCAGGTAGTTATACAGATGTCTTGATCCTCGGCGGAAATTATTCATTTATTTTTAATAACCAGAAAATTAAAAATTCAAGAGATTACTGGTTTCTCAGGGTAAATGCTGAAACTTCAGGAAATTTTCTTTCTACCATTTATAAATTGTCCGGAGCGCGAAAGGATTCATCCGCAGTGCAAAAGGATTTGTCCGGATTACAAAAGATTGTCAATAGCTATCACTTCTTAGGGCAACCATTCGCACAATATGTCAAGACCGACATTGATATCAGGTACAATTACAAATTTAATAATGTAGGTTCAATTGTGTACCGGGGCTTTTTTGGAATAGCAATTCCTTATGGCAATTCAAGTGCAGTACCCTTCGAAAAGCAATATTTCGGAGGTGGTGCGAATGGTATCAGGGCCTGGCAGGTAAGATCTCTTGGTCCGGGTTCATATAATCCATATCCACCAGGCGATACGTCCATAGTTTTTTTGAATGAGACAGCAGATATCAAGCTGGAAGCAAACGCTGAATACCGGTTTAAGCTTTTCTGGATACTTGAAGGGGCAGTTTTTCTTGATGCCGGGAATATCTGGAGCTATATTGACGACCCTGCAAGACCCGGATCTCAATTCAGGTTTAATAAGTTCTATAAAGATATTGCCATTGGTACCGGAACAGGATTCAGATTCGACTTTAAGTTTGTTATAGCCAGGGTTGATGTAGGTATGAAACTGCGTGATCCGTTGCTTGACGGAACATCGCACTGGATAATGTTGAACGGGCCATACCGGAGAGATGATTTCACAATTGTACTCGGAATAGGATATCCATTCTGAGATCAGAATATTCAATCATCCCCTTTATTATTAGTCCAAAACTAAAAATCAGGATATTTTTATCTGGTTTTTCCAGAGAATTGCATATCTTGCATAGGTCTCATTGCATTGTTGTTATAATGAATTTAAACTGGGAACCGATTAAGAACTGGTTTGGCTTTACCCGAAGGGAAAGAAAATCAACTTTTATCATACTTTTAATAATAGTTGTGATAATCGGATTAAGATATACTATACCCGATAGCCAGATTGCCATTGAAGATATTACAGGCGTTGTCTCAGATGCGGGAAATCAATCTGATATTTATGGACATGATAGCTCATCAAATGCAGAACCATTTTCTTTTGATCCAAATACTGCGTCGTACGACACACTTTTAAAACTCGGACTTGCAGCAAAAGAGGCTAAAACTTTACTTAGTTACAGGAGCAAAGGAGGAAAATTCAGACAACCCTCAGATATTAAGAAGATTTATGGAATTGATGGGGCAAAAGCTGAAAAACTTGTTGCATTTGTTAACTTAAAGCAGGATACCTTGCAGAAGGTAAGGGGTAGGTACAACCGGCAAGTATCGAGATTTGATATCAACATAAGTGATTCTGCAACGCTTGTGAAACTTCCCGGGATTGGTCCGGTTTTATCAGCCAGGATCATTAAGTACAGGCACTTGCTGGGAGGCTTCGCCTGCATTGACCAGTTAAAAGAGGTTTATGGGTTGCCTGAAGAGACATTTGAGTTGATAAAGGGACGGGTTTTCGCAGATTCAATGGTGATTACGAGGATCAATATGAATTCGGCTGGTTATAAAGAACTGTCACGTTTTCCATATTTCGAAAAATATGAAGTAACTGCTATATTAAAGTACAGGGAGATAAAAGGCAGAATTACTGGGATTGGTGATCTTACAGATAATAAGCTGATTACAGCGGAGAAGGCTTCAAAAGTGAGGCCGTATCTAAATTTCGATGATTAGTTTTATTTGATGAAGATGGGAAAAGTACGCTTTTTTCTGCAGGCAGTTAAAAGTATGTCGTTCAGATATAGTCAGTTTCTGATTTATTTAATATGACTACAGGCAATCAATGAAATGCACACCAAACAATATGACATTATTTGCAAGAGTCAAATATTAAGTTATTTACAAAGACCTGTAACGACTAGTGGAGATTCCTCGCTTCGCTCGGAA
>JADGPT010000094.1 GCA_017882345.1 Bacteroidales bacterium | reverse complement strand
TTTTGTCCATCAGCGCTGTTACCGATTTTAAACAGGATATCTTCACTCACGATTTCCGTTCCGATCATTTCAGCAGGAATCGTCAGCCCGTTGATAATATTTCCATCAGATCGTTTTGAGTCAAAACTGATTCCATCTTCATTATATGGAATTGCAACCACTGCCTGAACGGGTTTTGAAATTGAGCTGACCTGGTTTTCAAATTTAACCGCGAATGTTCTGATCAGGAATCTGGTAATATCAAAGTTGAGTACACCATTTGTGAAATCTGTAATTCCGATTTTCTTTTCTTGCCCGTTTACTTCATAAGCATCAACAATTTTCCCCGGAAAACTTATCGATACTCCTTTTGCATCCTTCCCATAAAGCTCATTTACTCTGACTATATAATAATTACCCTCTTCTGCTTTTTTAAAAGCCATTACATCAACCTGATTTGTACTCGATCTGATGAAAGATACCTCTCTACCAAGATCTCCAGCATGTTTCCCGGTCTCAAATGCTATCGGAGGATTGTTAAGAAAATTGCCTTTCCATGGTGTTTCTGCATATACCCAATCGCCTGGGTGTGGATAAATACCATACTTAACTTTATGAATTCCCCAGTCCTGTGTACCCTGGTAGACAAATGAATTTGCTCTTGGAGTATACATCAGGGTGAGTCTGAGAGTGCTGTTATCAGGTTTATCGGAACCGTACTTGCAATCCTCAAGAATAGATACACCATAGCTGTTTGATCTATCGCTTATATCAATCCACTGTCTGCCAGGGACTTCAAACTTAACATCATTGTTTGTTGTTCTTTTAATAGCAGCAGTATTCAGGCCGTAGGTTGCAAATTCATTTACAACAGTTGTCGGGAATGCGGCTTTCAAACTAACCTCTTTCGACTGCCAATCGATTTCATTTCTGACCTCAATGACTTTTCCGGCATCACCGGAGGCAAGACTGATAATCTGGGTTATTTCAGAATTCTGACCTTTTTTCGTTATTGACAGAGCAATCCTTACCGGACCCTGCTCAACGGTCCTGATTGATACATCCTTATTCATGTAATCAATTGGCGGATTTTTACGATCGTTCCAATCCATGTTCCATGATGGCCACTGAGAAGGTCGTTCCTGCTGAAAATCAAGAGTCGCAGGCTTTGAAAGAATCTCCTTTGATAATCTCTTATCATAGATACTGGCAATATCTCCGTTTGCATCAATCCTGACTTTAAAATAGCTGTTCTCCAAAGTATTATTGGTAACTGATAATGAAGAAGAAGAAGAAGCGGGTTTTTCTGTGGTTCCCCGTACATCGAATACTGATAATCCGGCAGACGGAAGTTTTGCGAGAAAAATAATAGTGAGCTTATTATTGGCAGAAGATACTATCTGAGAAGGTATTTCATTATTATTCCTGTCAAATACTTTAATATTTACAGGCAGTTTTGAATAGGATAGTTCTGCTGTTACGACATCTTCTCTTTCAGTCGCTACAGGATTATAAACAACAATCGCTCTCCCTTCAACCATAGTATTTAAACCGTGAGATATTGAGCTTACTGAGTTCTTTAATACTTCTGAGAAACCATTCATAGCAATGAATTCATCATTCCATGCATATTCATATGCCTTAGGAGTACTTGTTCCGGGAAGTATATCATGAAACTGACTACCGAGAAGAAGTTCCCATGAATTGTTAAGTTTCCCGAAAGGATACGATGCCCCACCCAGCCAATCGGCAATTGAAGCTGCTTGTTCGGCTGACTTAGACAGGGCTTCATTCTTCCGGTTAGCCCGTTTCATATAAGATTCCGAGGTCATCGATCCTGCGCTGTGTTCTATCAAAAGAAGATCTCCGGCATAAGTTGGAAGCTTGGAACGAATTTCAGGTGTTATATCTTTGTACATCTGATCCGATGATGTCAGAATTACTTTGAATTTGCTATCGCTTTTATTAAGACTGTTAACAGCATTTTTTACATCCTCATCCCTTGGTGATCCGCCAACATCACCAACACCATAATAGCGGTAATCAAACAATAAACCATATTTGTTTTTATCATTCTGAAGCCTTGCATTCCAGGTGCTGTCTATGTCAAGTCGCGGAACTACTCTGCCTGTGTAATCAGTGGCATTTAATGCAGCAATAATGCTCTTCCCGTCAGGCCCTTCCCAAACCCCAACATTAAATGGAACACCGTTTGATGAACGCCAGGTAAGTTTCTGGGTAGAAAATCCCAGAAGACCGGCATGGCTCCAGACAGATGGCATTGTAGCCACAAAACCGAAACAGTCGGGAAGCATGTAGTCAACACTTTCTTTATTAAATTCCCTTTTGAAAAAAAGGTTACCGTATAGTACCTGACGAAGAACCGATTCAGATGAAGAAATATTTACTTCCCCTTCATCGACAGATGATCCTGAGACATACCATCGACCCTGATTGATATAATCTGCAACTTTTTTAAATGATTCAGGATAATACTCCTTCATCATTTTATATCGTCGCGAGCCCGTGAAATTGAAAACATAATCGGGATATTTCTCAAATAGCTTGAAGTTATCCTCCATTGTATTCCAGATATACTTATTAATAGTAGTAGGATATTCCCAGTTCCATTCGGTATCAAGATGGGCGTAGCCAATAGTATATAATACTTTCTCTTTTGAAATATTATATGGCTGCCTTTTTGCCAAAGGTTGGGCCGTTAACATGATAGGAAGCATCAACACCATCAGAATGATAAATACAATTTTTTTCATATTCAATAATTTATTGATTTTTAAATCAGTGATCAAACTTAAAGATTAATTTAATGGCAAAATATGATTCTTATGTTAAGAAAAAAATTAAAGATGTATCACCTCACCATAAGCAGCGGCAGCAGCCTCCATGATAGCTTCTGACATAGTAGGATGAGGGTGTATGGCTTTAATTATTTCATGTGCTGTAGTTTCTAGTTTTCTTGCCAGAACTATCTCTGCAATCATCTCAGTCACATTGGCTCCGATCATGTGTGCACCAAGAAGTTCACCATACGCCGCATCGAAAATAAGTTTTACAAAGCCATCTTTTGCCCCTGAAGCACTTGCTTTACCTGAAGCAGTATATGGAAATTTTCCAACTTTGATATCATAACCTGCTTCTCTGGCAGCAGCTTCGGTAAGTCCGCATGATGCTATCTCCGGATTGGTGTAAGTACATCCCGGAATATTCTTATAATCAAGAGGTTCCACTTCAATTCCTGCTATCTTCTCGACACATAATATTCCTTCAGCTGAAGCCACATGTGCAAGAGCCGGTCCGTGAACAATATCACCGATGGCAAAAATTCCCGGTACTGATGTTCGGTAATATTCATCCACAACGACTTTTCCCTTATCGGTTTTAACACCAGCTTTTTCAAGACCAATATCTTCAATGTTTGTGGTAATACCAACTGCTGATAACACAATTTCAGCTTCAACAATCTCTTGTCCCTTTGGGGTTTTAATTGTCACCCGACATTTCTCTTTTGAGGTATCAACAGACTCAACTGATGAATCAGTCATCACCTTCATTTTAATTTTCTTAAACGATCTCTCGAGCTGTTTAGAGACCTCCTCGTCTTCAACAGGAACAATCCTGGGTAAGAACTCCACAAGTGTTACGTTTGTTCCCAGCGACTGATAGAAATTAGCGAACTCGCTACCTATTGCCCCTGATCCTACAACAACCATTGATTCAGGCTGTTTTTCCAGGGACATAGCCTCACGGTAGCCAATTATTTTCTTTCCGTCCTGTTTCAGGTTTGGCAGCTCTTTGGATCTTGCGCCCGTCGCTACAATTATATTCTGTGCTGTATAATTTTTCCTGGTCCCATCCTTATCCTGAACTTCAACATTATTATTTCCTGCAAGACGTCCAAATCCTTTAAGATGTTCAATATTATTTTTTTTGAAAAGGAACTGAACTCCTTTACTCATACCGCTGGCTACACTTCTGCTCCTGGTTATTATGGCGTTAAAATCTGGCTTTACTTCGCCGGAAATTGTAATACCGTAATCTGATGCATGAGTCAGATAATCAAACACCTGAGCACTCTTCAGGAGCGATTTTGTGGGGATACAGCCCCAGTTAAGACATATACCTCCGAGCTCAGCTCTTTCGACTACTGCTACTTTCATTTTCAATTGTGATGCTCTGATTGCTGCAACATAACCACCGGGGCCGCTGCCAATTATTATAAGATCGTAATCCATGGTATTAGTTTTTTATATAATAAAATCTCTATTGTTATTTTTACTTTCTATATTTAATAGTTACTAAAGTTTGGAATGCCTTAAGTGCCTGAAATTATAATACTTAGATGTCAGCTCAATCAACTGGACAGTACTTTTTACTAATACCCATATTATCACAAGAGTAAAAATTATTGTGGCTCCGACAGGTATACCTGCATAATATGAAATAGCATACCCTGTTGCAGTTCCAACAAATCCTGCAAGAATTGACCAGATAACTATTTTAAAATAGACCCTGGTGAATAATATGGCAATGTTTGGAGGTATTGTCAGCAATGAGATCACCAGTACCACACCAGCCATCCTGATATTCAAAACAATTGTAAGGGCTATTAATGATGTTGTAATGTATTTAAATACATCGACATAAGAAGAGTATGTTCTTGCAAAGACCTCGTCGAAAGATATATATAAAATTGTCCTGTAGAATATCCCGAAGTAAAGTATCAATACTACTGACATAATTCCCAATGCAATTATATCGGCATGTGAAACAGTGAGGATACTACCGAACAGGTAACTCATCAGGTTAGGAGTATACCCGGGTGTAAGGTAGATGAAGATAATTCCAATTGCCATACCAAATGCCCATAATATTCCAATTGCGGAATCTTCCCGTATTTTCTGCTTAACAGAAAGATACTCAACACCAAGTGCTGACATGATCCCAAAAATGGCAGCTCCAACCACAGGGTTAATACCTATAAAATAACCAATGCCTATACCTCCGAATGATGCATGTGTTATTCCGCCACTTAAAAAAACCATTCGCTTTGATACAACATAAGTTCCTGCTATTCCCGCAGTTATACTTGCAAAGATGGCTCCAAGAAGTCCTTTAATAATAAATCCGTATTGAAAGATACTGGTTTCCACAATTAATGGTATTTAAGTACTGTATGTGGAACATCTCCATGAGTAACAAGCTGAATCGGGCAATCGTACGCGAGCAGATCTTCATTTGTTATCTCATGTGACGGATGATAATGAAGACTCCTGTTTACGCAGGCAAACGATTTAATATGCGATGAAATGGTACCTACATCGTGTGAAACCATTAGTATTGCCATACGTTTATTGAGGTCTTTCAGCTTTTCATAAAAATCATTTTCAAAAGTCGTATCAACGAAATTTCCCGGTTCATCAAGTAAAAGCAATCTGGGGCTTCCGATAATTGCCCTTCCCAGGAATACTCTTTGCATCTGTCCGCCAGACAATTCGTTTAAGGTGGATTTAGACATACCGGTCAAACCAAGTTCATCAATTACTGTTCTTGCTTTTAACTTGTCGGAGGAGGACATACCGGATATGATGGTCTTTCTGATCATAAGTCCCGACAAAATTATATCAGTAACTGTAACAGGATAGTTTATATCTGCTGTTGACATCTGTGGAAGATAACCTATACTCTTTCCGTTCAGAAGCTCCTCATTGAAAACCATTTTACCTTTAATCGGTTTCAGCAAACCAAGAATTATTTTTAAAAGTGTTGTTTTCCCTCCTCCATTAGGACCAATAACGCCAATGAAATCATTCTCACTTACTCTGAAATCAACATCCTGCAACACCACATTTGCACCATAAGAAGCTGATAGAGAATGCATTTCCAATAAATATGCCATAAATCCTGATTATTTCAAGCTATTAAGTAAACTTTTATGCAAGGCATCAATAATATCCGATGTGGATTTCTGCCAGTTTTCCGACAAAGGATCTATTAATACTATCTCAGCGCCAATTTCTCCGGCGATAGCCTTTGCATTTTTGGTATCATATTCCATTTGTACAAATATTGTCTTCAGGTTATCTTTTCTGGCACGGTCAATCAGTTCTCTCATTCTTGAGGGAGTAGGCTCTTTGCCCTCAAATTCTACAGCTATCTCTTCAAGTCCATAGTCTCTTGCTACATAAGCCAGATTTGGATGATATATCATGAAACATTTAATTGGCACATCGGAAAAGGATTTTCTGGCTTTATTATCTACTTCCTGAATTTTTGAAATGAGAAGTTGATAATTTGACTCATATTTTTGTCTTTGTGACGGATTTAGTTCAAACAGTAATCCTCTTACCGAATTTGCTATTACCAAAGCACATTTGGGAGAAACCCAGTAATGAGGATCAGCACCTTCGATGTGCCCTCCCGGATGGTCAGGTTGTGTTGCCAGAAGATCAATTTTATCACCTAAGGATAACCGTTTCATTGTCTGGTTAGTCTCATAAAATCGTCCCAACCAGTTCATTTCAAAACCAAGATAACCATTGCTAATATAGGCAACTGATTTCCTGAGTTTGATAATTTGATCAGGAAAAGGCTCGTAAGTATGAGGATCTGCTCCGGCAGGCACCATAATGTTTACTGTAAAATCATTACCCGCAATCTCTTCAACAAAGTATTTGAAAGGTGCAATACTTACTGTAATTATTTTGTTGCCCGAATTCGTACCATTCCGACCGCAGGAAATTATTAAACAGATTATCAGGAAATAGAATATTCTTGTCATTTTAAAGAAAAGTGATCTATGGCTACAAAATTAACATATAACATAACAAATGGTTTAAGTGTTGCAAATAAAATAATATAAGTTATTTTTGGATACAAATAACGGGAAATCGATTTCTTGCCGGATGAAGAATAAAGGAGAGATACTTGTATTAATATTAAAAAAATTCAAAGGTTGCTATTTCTTCCTACATAATACAAAGGAGTTCGGCATCGTTGAAAACATTATGAATGAAGGGTTTATGTTCGAAAGTCAACTACCACATTCTACCGACAGGGTTAACCCGAATGATCCTATTGAAGTTACTTATTTTCTTTTTCAAAGGAAAGATTATGGATCATTCACCATAATCATAGCTATACCTAAAATTATTTATGAAATATATACCGCCGCTTCCAATAAAAAAAATGTCGGTATTGAAGAAGTGCTGACGGTCACCGATCCATATTATGGAGACAATGATGAGTTGATGTATACTCTGTCGCCAAAACATGTCCTTGGGTATTTTAATATTAAAACGTCAGAGTTTCATCAGAACAGCCATTGGGATCCTTTCTTTAATAACTGCAAGGCCAGATCTTCAGGCAACGAATGAAAACTAATAAGACTGAAGCGAAATCTTAAAAAATCCTGTTGCTTTTGTAGATGAAATCTGAAATTTCCAATCCCCTGTTTTATCCTGATTCTCCGTTTCAGAGATTGTGAATGACTTTCTCCAGTTGAGATTGCCCGATTCATCAATCAGGATATCAGAATAGTTTTTACCATTTGGCATAACAATTTTGATACGGATTTCACCGGATTTACAGTCGCCCATCACTGACATTACAACAGATTTTGTAGTTTTCTCTACATCAAAGATGTAATCTCTCGAGAACGAGCTTTCTTTTACTGTCTTTGAAAAATCCCATGTTGTTCTCTCAGCATCCCCACCCATTCCATGTCCGTACCATCCCCCCATATCCTGGCCCGGGAATCCAAAAGGTTCATCGAAATTAAATGACCTGTTCCCTCTTGGCAGGGTCATAAAGATTTTTGTTCTCTCATTATCTGCATTTACCAGTGAATCGTTTGCTTCCTTTACTGAGTAATCGATCTCTGACTTTTGCTTATCTAAATTCTGTTCTGCCATTGCTTTTTTCTGCTGCTCAATTGACTGCTGAATCTTAGCCTCTTTTTCCTGGTCTGCTTTGGTTTTATCCTGGGCAGCTGCCTGCTGAAAGGAAGAACCAATTGTGATCAGTAAAATAGCTATTAAAAATAAAATGTGCTTTTTCATGACTTCCTGGTTTTTAGTTTGACATTGTAAAGATACCGAGTGCCGGATTGTTGTGTTGTTAACGCCGGGTTAATACCGGGTTAATGTTTCTCTGATCCTTCAGAAGTATCAATAAATTGAATAATTTTGAGAAAGTAAATTAATAAAGATGAAAAAAAGAAATACCGTTTTGATTCTTGGTGTCATGTCAATCCTGATTCTGATATCAGTCCAGGCATTTATCATTATAGGTATATGGCAACAGAAAAACGAAATGTTTGCTCTTAGATATAATATTTTATCAAAGGATGCGCTGAGTTTTATAAGCAGGAGAATGGCTACAGATGGTTTTGATACTGTACGATTTCTTCTGAGACAATACTCAGAACAGGCTGTTAAAGAGCTGCATGAAGCAAAAGATGAAAAAGAACTGGCCGCAAAGAAAAAGGATATCCTTGATTATGTCACCACAGTTGTGAATAAGGAACAGGATCTTTCGGAATTCCTTTCGGATTATTTCGGAAGAAGAGGATTTGAAAAAAACTTCAATTATTCTATTGTGATCAACGATCTGGAAATGATCAGCAATGACACAATTGTTGTATACCGGAGTCAGGATTTTGCAAACCGCCGTTTACCTGATCGATCCGGAAAACCCTCACCTCCTGAAAGTTACAGATCTAAAATCCTGGTTAACTGGTTCCCGTGGGAGGATAACAACTACAGACTTGTTTTTGACTACTTTATTGATTTTTCTGATAAGCAGCAGCTTATTTTAAAAGAGACCTCTGCATCCCTTGGTATGAGTACACTCAGCATACTCCTTGTAGGTATAATGTTTATGATTACCTTCAGGAACCTTATGGAAGAAAAGAGACTTTCCAATCTTAAAACAGATTTCATAAACAATATGACACATGAGTTAAAAACTCCATTATCTACAATTACAGTCGCAGGCAAAACTCTGGAAATGCCACAGATACGAAGCAATGATGCCAAGATACTTGAAACGGCAAAACTTATCGGGAAACAAAGTGTTCATCTGAATCAGCTTATCAATATGATACTTGAGATAAGCATGTGGGAAAGAACTCAATTCCAGCTTGATAAAAGAACAGTTGAAATTGATGAAATAATGAATGATGTGATAAACAGTTTTAAATCGGGTGGTGGCAACGGCGCTTCAATAAATCAGAAATATAATTTTAGCGGAGCCAAAGTTGATCTTGATATTGTTTATTTTACAACGATGATCAATAACCTTCTTTCCAACGCGGTGAAATATTCGGACCAAGATCCCGTTGTTATTGATATTGAAGGATTCACCGCAGATAATAATTTATGTATCAAGGTTGCTGATAATGGTATCGGGATTAATAAGACCGACCAGAAACATATTTTCGATAAGTTTTACAGGGCCACAACGGGTAACATACATAAATTCAAAGGACTGGGTCTTGGTCTTTATTATGTTAAAAAAATCGCTGAAGCACATGGGGGAGATGTAACTGTCAGCAGTAAACCGGGAAAAGGTAGTATATTTACTGTGATATTGCCATACTAATTAAAATATTCGGAAATGAAGGTCCTGGTAGCTGAAGATGACAGAGATTTTGGAAATATATTGACTCAATATATAACTATAAGCGGTTTCGACGTAAGACTTGGCCGAGATGGCAAAGAGGCATGGGAATTTTTTAAGCAGGAAAAACCTGATATCTGTGTCTTTGATGTGATGATGCCGGAAATGGACGGATTCACTCTGGCTGAAAAAGTAAAGGAGGCCCACCCCGAAGTCCCTGTTATTTTTCTGACAGCTAAGAGTCTCAAGGAGGATATCGTAAGAGGTCTTAAGATCGGTGCAGATGATTATATAACCAAACCTTTCGATCCTGAAGTTCTCATCCTTCGTATTAATAACATCCTGAAACGGGCCTACTCATCAACAAATGACGAGTTCAAAGTATCCGGGACAGTACTGAAATATAACACTCTTGAGCTGGCCTGTGGAAATACAAAAGAAAAGCTTACGATTAAAGAAGCGCAGCTATTGAAGTATTTTATTATTAACAAGAATAAAATACTTGCAAGAGAAGATATTCTGACAGAAATATGGGGCGAAGACGATTACTTTCTTGGAAGAAGCATGGATGTCTTCATCAGCCGGTTAAGAAAATATGTTTCTGAGGATAAATATATTGATATCCGTACTGTAAGGGGTACCGGATTTATACTCGAAGAGATAAAGAAGGAGGATTAAAGAAGGAGTGAGGTATGAGGGATGAGGAGTGAG
>JADGPT010000093.1 GCA_017882345.1 Bacteroidales bacterium | reverse complement strand
AATTATGATCCTGCAAAGATGGATTTCCCGATTCCAACTGATGAGTTGTTGAAAAACAAATTGTGCGATCAAAATTCGGCTTACCAATAATGAAAAGAAATATGATTACATTTTTAGTAATGTAATGTTATTCTGACATTATGTAAAAAAATGGAGAGGGTGTCTCAAAAGGACACCTTCTTTATTTTATATATGTTCATTTCTTTTGCTCCTCCAAGAGAAATGAACCAAAGAAAGGATACAAAAACAACTCAAGGAATTAAGGGCATATGCTGAGAGTGTTGCACGGGAAGAACTTGAGAATAATGAACCTGAATCTTTTGAACAAATCGACCAGGAAAGAGTAAGGCAGACAATAGACAGGATAGACAAGGCATTGAAAGATAGACCAATAGATAAAAAAGTAAAACAAAAGCTCAACTATGCACGTAAAAACTGGCCGGATAATCTTGATTATTTCAATAAAATAGCAGAATCTTCAAATTTTAATAAAGGCCTGAGTAAAACCGAAATGTTAAAACAAGTGAAAAATATGCCATTTAAACAACTTCCCTGTTATATTTTCAGGAATAATGGCGATTTAACATTCTCAAAACAAAATACTGAATGGGGTGTAACAGAAACAGGTTATTCAAATGGGACAGCTTACGCCGATCTGGATAATGACGGAGATCTGGATTTATTTATCGGAGGAAGGCAGGTACCAGGAAAATATCCTTTTCCGGCCAGAAGCTACATTCTGGAAAATAGAACCGTTAATGGAGTTGTAAAATTTGTGGATGTTACAAAAGAAGTAGCACCTGATCTTTTAAATGCAGGTATGGTTACTTCTGCATTTTGCACAGATTTTGATAATGATGGGAATTTGGATATTTTAGCAGCCGGTAATCTTTTTGATATGGAAATCGTAACACCAAGAAATGACGGGGGAGTTGGTGTGTTTCTGAAAGGTGTTCCACCGGCAGAAAGCACACTTCATATTAAAGGTGAGGTGAAAGCTATCAGGAAGATTAAATTGGCTTCATGAAATGATGCAGTTCTGTTCGCGATCAATAATGATTCACTGAAATTAATTGAATGTTTGTATAAATAGTATCAAGACTACATACAGCACACAGCATACCAAATATATTATATGTTCCCTGACGGATTTATAAAAAGGATCCACGATCAAAAATATATTGATGCCGCTTCTCTCCTGAAGGCATTGGAAGAGCCATCACCGGTCAGTATAAGGATCAATCCTTCCAAGTGGGACGGAATCCCTGCGGATGCTGAGCCTGTTCCCTGGAGCAGCAACGGATTTTACCTTAAGAACAGACCCTCATATACGCTTGACCCATTATTCCATTCCGGATGTTACTACCCGCAGGAAGCTTCAGGTATGTTCCTTGAACAGGTTATCAGACAAACCACAGATCTGGCAGGAGATCTGAGAGTTCTTGATCTGTGCGCTGCTCCAGGTGGAAAAAGTATCCTTCTCTCTGATCTTATCGGTCCCGATAATTTACTGGTTGCCAATGAAGCAATCAGGGCAAGAGCTGGAATTCTTGCGGAGACACTTACAAAATGGGGATCCGGAAATACACTGGTTACACAAAACGATCCTGCTGCATTCGGGAGGTTACCAGGATACTTTGATGTAATAGTTGTGGATGCTCCCTGTTCAGGTGAAGGGATGTTCAGGAGTGAAATTGCCCTTAAAGAATGGTCAGTAAGCAATTCACTTCATTGTTCTGAAAGACAAAAGAGGATACTGATGGATGTCTGGCCTGCTTTAAAAGAGAACGGGATCCTGGTTTACAGTACCTGTACATTTAATCCCGGAGAAAATGAAGAAAACATAAAATGGTTCATCGATAAGAATGAAGCTGAGTGTGTTCCGATCAATGTGTCAGGTTTTAGGGGAATTACTGAAATCGAATTCGAAGGTATTTTTGGTTATGGATTTTATCCCGATAAACTCAAAGGAGAAGGATTTTTTATCACGGCAATCAGGAAAACCCGATCGCAGGGAAAGACGCATATCCGGAGCCAGAGGAAAACTGATCTTCATCCGGGTAAAAATGATGTCGTTGTTGCCGGCAAATGGACAGATTTTTCGGGCGACAGAATTCTTAAGTGGGGAGAAGAGATTTATGCAGTTCCCTATCAGATGAACGATTATATCTACCTTTTTCAAAACCTTAAAGTTGTGAAGGCAGGTACTAAATTGTTTGTTATGAAAAATAACGATGTTTTACCAACTCATGAACTGGCTTTGTCGCAATCTTTAAAGACTGAAGGTTTTCCTCATAAGGAAATTAATTTGCAGAAGGCAATTGCATATCTCAGGCGTGATAATTTTGTTTTGGGCAATACCCCGGCAGGATGGAATATAGTAACCTGGAAAGGAGTAAATCTTGGATTTGTAAAAAATATTGGAAACAGAGTGAACAACTATTTCCCTGTGGAATGGAGAATCCGTATGAATTTGCCGGAGACCGGTTTTGAGAATATTATTAAATGGAAAGGCGATGACAAAGATGCCACGTGAGTTTCAGATATTTGCCAAACCAGTTGGGTCAGCATGCAATCTCAGTTGCAGATATTGTTATTATCCGGGTAAAAAGAGTCTGTATCCCGATAAAGATCACTTTCTCATGACCGACTATATACTTGAAAAATATGTTGTACAGCATATTAAGGCTTCAACTGAAACAATTATTAATTTTTCATGGCACGGGGGCGAGCCTTTATTGGCAGGTATTGAATTCTACAGAAAGGTACTGAGGCTTCAATCTTTTCACAAACCAGATGGTAAGTCTGTTTTGAATGGTATTCAGACTAACGGGACACTTATTGATGAAGAGTGGTGCAGTTTTCTTTCTGAAAATAATTTTATAATTGGCATAAGCATTGATGGTCCACCAGAGTTTCATAATATTTTCCGTACTTCAAAGGATTTTAGTCCATCCTGGCATCAGGTAATCAGCGGTTTTCAACTTTTGAAGAAACATGGTGTTATCCCGGAGGTTCTATGCGTTGTTAATGCTGAAAATGTCAGTCATCCGCTAATTATTTACAACTTTTTCAAACAGCTGGGAGCAAAGTATATTACTTTTCTGCCCCTTGTTGAACCTGAGGCTGGTACAACTTCAGGGGTCAGCAGAAATTCCGTTCCTGCTGAAGAATTCGGATATTTCCTGAGTACAATTTTTGACGAATGGGTTGAAAAGGATATTGGTGATATAAAAATCCAGATCTTCGAAGAGGCTGCCCGATCCGCCTTCAATCAGGAACATACATTATGCATTTTCAAATCGAACTGTGGAGGTGTTCCGGTTGTTGAGCACAATGGAGATTTTTTTTCCTGCGACCATTATGTAAATAAAGATCACTTGCTTGGGAATATCATGGATCATTCTTTGACTTACTTTCTTGACAGCGAAAGGCAAAAAGTATTTGGAATGAATAAATCCATTTCACTTCCGGAATATTGCATTGAATGTGAGGTCAGGTCAATGTGTAATGGAGAGTGTCCAAAAAACAGGATCATCCTGACTCACGACGGAGAGACCGGCTTAAACTACCTCTGCAAGGGGTACAAATATTTTTTCAATCATTGCCGGCCATTTATTGAGGCAATAAGTGATGCATGGAAAAATAATGGGGGCTGAGTACCCCTGGTTACACAGCTATTATCAAGCAAAAAAGTCTGGATTTATTATTTCAAGTATTCTTTAAAGAATGATATAGTCCTTGACCATGCAAGTTTTGCCGCCTTTTCATTATAACGTTCGGGATTGGAATCGTTGTTAAATGCGTGCTGGGCTCCATCATACATAAAAATCTGATATACTTTATTATTTTTTTTCAAAGCCTCTTCAAAAGCGGGAATTCCCTGGTTGATTCTTGTATCCTCGCCGGCATAATGAGCCATTAAAGGGGCTTTAATAGACGCAACCTGTTCTGCCGTCGGCTGCATACCGTAATATGGAACCGCAGCGTTAAGGTCCGGAGAATTTACAGCAACCTGGTTAGTCATGCCACCTCCCCAGCAAAACCCTGTACATCCTACTTTTCCAGTTGAAAGAGGTTGAGTTTTCAGGTATTTAACTGCTGCGACAAAGTTTTTGATTGTCTTATCTTTATCAAGCTGGCCAATCATAGCTACGGCTTTATCCTGGTCATTCTCAGGTGTTCCTCCAAGCGGGGAAAGTGCATCGGGTGCCAGAGCAAGAAAACCTTCTTTAGCCATTCGGCGAGTAACGTCTTGTATATGAGGTTGTAGGCCTCTGTTTTCATGAATTATCAACACTGCAGGGAATTTTTTACCGGTTTTTGGCCATGCAAGAAATCCTTTCATTTCACCCGTCTCACCAGGGTAGTTAATGAACTCAGTCATCAGATCAGGATCAACCTGTTCAGATAAAAATACTCCCATATTGTTTTCTTCCAGAATAGGAAGCAGAGCAGCAGCGGCAGCTGAACTGCCGGCAACCATTGCAAGTTTTCTGACAAATTTGCGTCTGTTTGTACGACCTTGTCTGTAGTCGTCATAAAGAGTTGTGATTTTTGTATCCATAACTATCAGGTTAATGTGTGTTAATTAGCAGATATGTCTGAGGCCTGAATTAAATTTTTATATTTGTTATTGACTAAAAATTTCAGACAATCAAATTACGAATAAATCGATAGATGTGCAACTGATTAATAATATTTCCGGAGTAATTCTGGCAGGTGGCGCCAGCAAAAGATTCAATGGCATAATTAAGGCTAAGATTGTAATTGATGGAAAGACAATTATTTCAAGGATTATTGAAACCCTGGGTGATATTTTTGATGAGTTAATAATCGTGACAAATACACCTGAAGAGTTTAAAGAATACAATAGCTGCAAAATTATTGGTGATCAATACCTGAATAAAGGACCTCTTGGTGGTATTCACTCAGCACTAAAAGTATCTGAGAAAGAGGCACTGTTTGTTTTTGCAGGAGACATGCCTCTCCTTGAGAAGGAGATTATTATAAGACAGATAGATTTTTATAACATTAATAAATGTGATGTTTTAATTCCACAGATAAATAAATACATTGAACCACTCCATGGAATATATAAGAAGACAGTTTTAAGGATTCTCGAAGAATATCTGGAAGGGGATAATGATTTTGCTATCAGAGAGTTTTTCAAAAAGGTAAATGTGCACTATCTGCAATTTGAAGGATCAGAAAAATCCAGAAGGGCCTTCACAAACATTAATTCACTTTCTGATGTCTCTATTGTGAAAAAGCTGCCTGGGCCTGGCTGATTGGGTGGTATGTTTTGACTGATTGTCCCAATGCATTTTTTATTAACTTTATATCCGTTAAAAATTAGATACTATGAAGAGAATATCATTTTATATCCTTATGGTCGTCATATCGCTTTCTGGCTGTAAAAAACTTAGCAAATATGAAGGAGTACCCTTTACTGAAAAGGAGCCACGCGACTGGGAAAACCCTGAGGTATTTAATATTAACAGGGAGGATCCACATGCATCTCTTATTAGTTTCCCTGATGAACTGAGTGCACTTGAAGCAATAAAAGCGAATTCACCAAACTATAAATCTCTGGATGGTCTATGGAAATTCAACTGGGTTAAAACACCAGATCAAAGACCATACTGGTTCTTTAAAGATGATTATGATACCCGCGACTGGAAGGATATCGAGGTGCCTTCAAACTGGCAGATGAAGGGTTATGATGTCCCGGTTTACGCTAATATAACTTATCCATTCTGGACCTACGAGGATGTTTTTAATTCCAGGGGGTCTGATTCCTATATCTATAAAAAAGTTCCGCCAGCTATTCCTCATGACTGGAATCCGGTGGGATCGTATAAAAGAAATTTCGAGATTCCTTCTGACTGGAAGAATAAAGAGATTTTCCTCCATTTCGGTGCAGTCAGTTCAGCATTCTATGTATGGATAAATGAGAAGCTTGTTGGTTATAGTGAAGATAGTAAAGTACCCGCTGAATTTAATATTACAAAGTATCTTAAAAGTGGAAAGAATTCCCTTTCTGTGGAGGTTTACCGATGGAGTGATGGCAGTTATCTTGAAGATCAGGACTTCTGGAGACTTAGTGGTATTCAAAGAACAGTGTTCCTCCACGCTCGTCCTAAAACTTATGTTAAAGATTTTTTTGCAGTCGGGAGCCTTGACAAGAATTACACTGAGGGCCTGTTGAAAGTTAATGTTTCATTAAAGACTTCAGGTGAAGATGGTATCGGATATGTTCTTGATGCATCCCTTTTTGAAGGCTCACAAAAGCTTTTTACAGAATCTAAAGATGTCAAATTATCGGATGACAAAGCATCAGTCAGTTTTAATAAAAACATTCAGGATATTAAAAAATGGTCAGCTGAAAAGCCAAATCTTTATTCACTTGTGATAAGCCTGAAAGACAAAAGTGGAAATATCTCTGAAAGCGTAAGCACAAAAATTGGATTCAGAAAAGTGGAAATTGTTAATTCTCAACTTCTCGTTAATGGTGTTGCAATCCGGTTGAAGGGCGTTAATATGCATGAACATAATGAAATAACAGGTCATGTTATAGATGAGGCAACTGTGATGAAGGATATAAGGACGATGAAAAGTAATAATATCAATGCCATGAGGACCTGCCATTATCCGCAGCAGGAGTTCTGGTATGAGATGTGTGATAAATATGGACTTTATCTTGTTGATGAGGCCGATATTGAGTCTCATGGTATCGGTTATGATAAAGATGTGACCTTAGCCGATAAACCTGAATGGGCAGCAGCACATCTCGACAGGATGCAGCGTATGGTTGAGAGAGACAAAAATCATCCTTCAGTTATAATCTGGTCAATGGGTAATGAGGCAGGTGATGGTCATAATTTTCTGAATGGTTACAAATGGATTAAAGGAAGGGATGTAACACGACCGGTTCAATACGAACGGGCGGAGAAGAGCACAAATACTACTGAGCGGCATACTGATATCTGGTGCAACATGTATGCTACTATCGGAGAAATAGAAGCTTATGCAAAAGATTTAAAGACTGACAGACCATTGATAATGTGTGAGTATGCTCATGCAATGGGGAATTCAACAGGAAACCTCCAGGATTACTGGGATGTAATTGAAAGATATCCAAAACTACAAGGAGGATTTATTTGGGATTGGGTTGATCAGGGTTTTCTCAGGACAAATGAAAATGGTGAAAAATACTGGACTTATGGAGGCGATTATGGGGAGGAAGGGATCCCCAGTGATGGAAATTTTTGCATTAACGGTCTGGTATGGCCCGACAGAACACCCCATCCGGGCCTGAACGAAGTTAATAAAGTATATCAGTATATTGGTTTTGAAGCTGTTGATCTTAATAAAGGACTGGTTAAGATTACAAATAAATATGATTTTACTAATCTCTCAGAGTTTATTTTTGAGTGGGAAGTTGTTTCTGATGGCAAAACAGTGCATTCAGGTAAAATACCCATAACTGATCTCAAACCAAAAGAAGGACTCGTAGTTCAGATTCCGGTTTCCGGAATTGATCCTGCGCCGGGAACTGAATATTTCCTTAATATAAGAGTATCACGAAGTGATGCCTGGAATTATGTTCCGGAAGATCATGTTTATGCAAGTACACAATTTAAATTACCTGTAGACTCCAAACCTGTTTTGGTGAATGAAAATAACCTTGTTGTTCTCCAGACTAAGACTATTGATAAAAAACTGGAAGTAAGCGGTGTTGACATGAAGATAACTTTTGACCTGGGTCTGGGAAGACTGACGTCATTCAATTATAAAGGGAAGGAGATAATCAAAAGAGGTCCGGAACCTGATTTCTGGAGACCACCCACCGATAACGACTACGGTTACAACATGGATAAATTGCTTGGGGTATGGAAAAAGGCCGGAGAAAGAACGGTTGTTACCAAAGCAAATATCAGTCAGCCTGAATTAGGGAAGGTAATAGTTACTTTCAATTATGACATTCCGGATGTGAACGGTAAAAAAATAGGTGGATATGCAACAACATTCACCATTTACGGTTCGGCCGATGTAGTAATTAAAAACCAGTTCTCGAAATTATCAGACTTTATTCCTGAGATTCCGAGAATGGGAATGCAGATGCAGCTTCCTGAAGAGTTTACCAATCTGAAATGGCTTGGCCGGGGACCTCATGAGAATTATGTAGACAGGAAAACTTCAGCTGATGTTGGCCTTTACGAAAGTACAGTTGCCGACCAGTATACTCATTATATCAGGCCTCAGGAGAATGGCTACAAGACAGAAACCAGATGGCTTACCCTGACTGATGACAATGGCAGCGGCGTGCTTATCAGCGGTGATCCTCTGATCTGTTTCGCTGCCCTCAATAATATTCATGATGATTTTGAATCTCCCGGGAAACTATCTCAATACAGGAAAGATGCAAAGACAGCAAATACACATACTATTGATGTTAAACCCCGCGACCTTGTCAATCTGAATGTTGATCTCGGCCAGATGGGCGTAGGTGGTGATAATTCATGGGGTGCATTGATTCATCCGCAATACAGGCTGCTTGCTAAAAAATACGAGTACTCTTTCAGGATAAGACCTGTTGTCAAAGAAGATGATATACTTAAACTGGCAAAAGAGAAATTTTAATATCTCACCGACACACATTGTTGCATGGACGAACAGAAAGAGCGATAAGCTCCATTTTCATAACCCGGGATGAAGGATAAGAAGTGGCCCGGAATTTGATACATTTGCAAAAAAAACTGTTTGTGAGACTATTATCTGCAATACTGTTTATCTTTCTTTACGTTTCTGATGCGACAGGACAGATTGACTCATTAAAACAGAGGAACGATTCTCTACAGGGAAGGTCTTTTCTACTGCAGAAGGTGAATAGAAATGGTGTGACATTGCCGGAAGTTGAAATTAAGGAAGTGACGGTTTATGCACATCCACAATTCCCTGATAAAAGAGATTTCCGTAAATACGAAAGGCTTGTATCTAACCTCAAAAGAGTCTATCCTTATGCTTTACTTGTGAGGAACAGACTATTCCTGGTTAATGAGGATATGAGAAACATCAAAAGTGATAAGGAACGGAAAGTCTACATGAAAAAAGTGGAAAAAGATATATTTGCAGAGTATGAAGGCGATATGAGGGAGATGACAATCACGCAGGGCCGGTTGCTTATTAAACTGATTGACAGGGAGACGCAGAATACATCATATACCCTTATAAAAGATTATCGTGGAAAGCTTGCTGCCGCTTTCTGGCAGGGTATCGCCCGTATCTTTGGCACAAACCTTAAAGAAGAATATGATCCTGATGGTGATGATGCGCTTATCGAATCTATCATCATGGAGATTGAGGCTGGCAGGTTATAATGACATGAATAAAATTTATATTTTTGTCGGAAATATTATATGGTCCGGGAAATTATATGACAGATACATTTGAAGCAAAAGGGAAAAGGAAAAAACTGGTTGCAGAACTAAGGCAAAAAGGTATTTCAGACGAAGATGTTCTGAAAGCTATTGATACGGTTCCCCGACATCTTTTTATGGACCCTGCATTCCTCACACACGCTTATGTTGATAAAGCTTTTCCGATTACGTCAGGACAGACAATATCACAGCCTTATACTGTAGCAGTCCAAACTTCTTTGCTGAAAGTGAAAAGGAGAGATAAAATTCTTGAGATCGGTACTGGTTCCGGTTATCAGGCAGCGGTACTTGCCGAGATGGGAGCAAAAGTTTATACGATAGAGCGTTTCAGAGAGCTTTTTTTAAAGGCCCGGAAGATATTAACTTCACTTGGATATTCTGCTGATTTCTTTTATGGCGATGGTTATGAGGGCAAACCACAGTATGGTCCTTTCGATGGTATTATTATCACCGCGGCTGCACCGGAGGTCCCTGAAGCGCTATTAAACCAACTTAAAACAGGAGGACGACTGGTTGTACCCGTGGGTAATTCCAGCTTGCAGGTTATGACTGTTGTGGAACGAACCGGATTGGAAAGTTACGAGCGTTCCGAACATGGAAAATTTGTTTTTGTGCCTATGCTGAAAGGAATTGAAAACGGAAAATAATATACTATGAAAATTTTTAAGCTTGTCTTTTCTCCAATTGAGGTAAACACATATATACTTGCCGATGATTCTGACAATTGTGCAATAATTGATTGCGGTTGTTATGATAAAGAGGAATCTGAAAGATTATTGGATTTCATAAAAAGTAAGAGTATTAACCCGGTATTGCTTTTAAATACGCATTGTCACCTTGATCACATTTTTGGAAACAGGTTAGTTCTCGAAAGATTTGGTTTAAGACCTTATTCAAATGAACTTGATGAGATGAACAGGAAAAATGCAGTGCAACACGCT
>JADGPT010000297.1 GCA_017882345.1 Bacteroidales bacterium | reverse complement strand
TTGCAACTTCTACTGCATTAAATTATGAAGTCGTTTCTTCTTTTGCACTTGTTGTAAAAGTACAGGACAATGGCACCGGAAACCTCAGCAGCCAGGCTACCATTACAGTGACTCTGCTTGATGTGAATGAGCCGCCTGTTGCAAATAACCAGGTATTCAACATCCAGGAACTAGCAACAAAAGGAACCATAATAGGCACCTTGATCGCCAGTGATCCGGATGCCGGTCAGTCATTAACATTTTCTATTGCTGAAGGAAATACTGGCAACACCTTTAGCCTCAATGCAATTACCGGAACGATTAGTGTTTCAGATCCTGCTCTGTTAGTTTACGCTTCAACCCCAATTTTCTCTTTAAAAGTAATCGTTCAGGACAATGGCACCGAAATACTTTCCACTTCAGCTCTTGTAACTATTAACCTACAGCAGGCAATTACAGGTCAGATTATATTTATCGATCCTACCAATAATAATGATCCAGGAGAAAACGGAAGCATAGTGCATCCATATGATTCGTGGTATGATTTTAAATTCATAAGCGGTAATACCTATTTGCAGAGACGCGGAACCACATTTTATGCAGATAAAAGTATCTTGCTTTCTAAAAATAGTAAAATCATCCTTGACGCATATGACATCGGTAGTTTGCCAATAATCTACAACAACATTTCCAATGCTAATATTGTGGATTTCAACTCCAGTCAAAATTGCTCCATACGTAACTTCGAAATAAAATCGGATACTAAAGCTCAGAGCTGTATTTATGTGGAAGGGAATCCAAGTTCGGAACTAACTATTGAGAACTGTCAGTTACATGGGGCCGAATATGGGATAATATCGATTTCGCAAATCAAATGGATGCATGTTCTGAATACTACTATTTATAACACTGGTTTAGATGGTATAAAGGCTGATAAATTCCAAAGTATAGAGGTTGGCAAATGTTACATTTATGCAGTCAACCAGAATTGGTATATAGACAAAAATTCTGCAGGAAGCTGCATAGGGATGGTTTCTACCAATAGCAAAGCTTATATTCATAATAATATACTCGATCATTCTGAAACCGGTAATAATTCGGTAATGGAGTTGAAAGGAACCTATCTAGACGGCTTGATTGAAAGCAATACCTTTAAAGCTAAAACGCTTTCGGGTAATGTCTGTATGAATCTGAACAATGGAAGCGGAATGTTCGTTGTTCGTTACAATATAATAACTGGCGGTGAAACCGGCATAAACGCGAATACTGCTTCAAGTCAGGTTTATTATAATCAATTCATCGATAATATTGTGGCAATTAGAGTTCAGGAATCCAAATCTGTGACTGCTATGAACAATACTTTCGTCGGAAATACAGATTATATGGTAGAAAGCGATAAGGGCTCTAATGTAAGTTCGACGAATAACATTTTTTACCTGGGAACCGCCTCATCCAAAGTATATAAATTCGGTGGTACAGCAATTTCCGACTATAACTCATTTAATATTGAAAAGCCTGAATTCCTTAATGGCTATGGTACGCTCACATCATGGATATCAGCTACAGGCCAGGATAAGAATTCCCTGGTGGCTGATCCCTTATTTGTAAACCTTGCATCTGGCGATTTTAGATTAAAATCAAGTTCTCCATGTATAAACAAAGGCGACGATTTAAGTCTGCAAAAGGATTTCTTCGGAACACTTGTTCCTCAAAGTGGAAAACCTGATATCGGATTTTTTGAGCTTGATCCACAGAACATTAAGTTGGATCAGGAAGCAAATAATCTGACTAATCCCAGCAGTTTGGTTGATGTATCAATATATCCTAATCCAACAAGAGGAATTGCAACTATTGAATTGGAGGAAGCAGAAGATCAAGATGCCGATATCAGGATTTTTAATGTACAAGGGAATGAGATCGTTTCAACAATGAGTAACAAACAGAAAAAAGTTGAGATCAATCTGGAAAACCAAAAGTCAGGAATGTACCTTGCAATGATAACTATCAATGGCCAGGTCATCTCACGCAAGATTATGGTTCAAAATAATTAATTGCTTGGTTTTGAGCTAATAGCCAAAAAGCTGCCTATTAATTGGGTGGCTTTATTCCATTCTTTCGGGAAACACCAGCGACGCTTTTACGATCAGTTCTGCAACCGGTGTAATCAAGGTAGCCAATTCAGCCGTTCTGGATTTTGAAACAGCGCCTTCCTTTCCCCTTGCGGTGAAGGTTAAGGATAACGGAACCCCTTCGCTCAGTAGCCAGGCTACCATTATCATTTCTTTGACTGATGTAAATGAAGCACCAGTCATAGATAATCAGTTATTTAGCTTGGCGGAAAAATCTGTACCAGGAACAGCAATTGGTTATGTATTGGCATCTGATCCAGACAAAAACCAGACATTAAAATATACTATTGTTAGTGGAAATGAGAATCGAATATTTAACCTGGATGCTTCAACTGGTCTTCTAAGTGTTGCTGATTCATCACAATTAACATATAAAAGTAACCCACTTACTATTTTAATTGTCAGGGTTCAGGATAATGGCATTGATTCCCTCCCGGCAGTAGCTTTTATCACAATATCTCTGCAAAAGATTTTAAAAGATATCACGCAAGTTTCAGAAATTTTTAATGAAAGTGATATTTCAGTTTATCCTAATCCAACCGCGGATTTCGTTAATATTGGTCTTGGTAAAGTAACAAAACAGCCGGTCATTATAAAAATATTTAATATGAATGGACAGGAAATAT
>JADGPT010000008.1 GCA_017882345.1 Bacteroidales bacterium | reverse complement strand
TCACTTACACTGAACCGGTTATTTTCACCCAGATTGCCAACAATATAATCTTCATAACCATCCTTATTAAAATCACCAGCAGCCAGGGAGAACCATATACCACGCTTGCTTTCCAATTCAGGTATGTTTTGAGGGATCAGTTCTTTCCCATTCATATTCTTTAAAAGTAATATAGAATTATATTCTCTTGCAACCAGCAGATCTTCCCATCCATCATTGTCATAATCAGTCCAGATCGCATCAGTTACCATGCCAAGGTCTAATTTTGAAGCAGAATTAACTGTAGGTTTTCCTTTATCATTAATAATAAGCCAGGAATGGTTTGCATACGGGAACATTCCTCTTTTTACCCTTGAGCCAATAAACAAATCAGGATAGCCATCATGATTAAAATCGCAGGGACGTACTACCGAAGCAGGAAAAGCCGGAATTGGAAGTTCTGTTCTTACAAAAGTTCCATTATGGTTTTCGTACAGGTAATGTTTGTAATCGCTATCCTTGTTTTCATATCCTCCGGCGACAGCAACAACATCCATATCACCATCATTATCAAAATCCAATATCGCCAGATCTGATTCAGAGAATTCCTTCATTGTAGTTAATCCTTCAATATGAGCCTCTTCAAATCCATTTCCTTTCCTTAAAAATACAGTAGTTGGCAATTTATTAGTAGAACCAATTATCAGATCCTCGCGGCCATCGTTATTAAGATCGCCTTTGGCCATACGAGGCCCGATCTGTGAAAATTTATGGGGAATAATTCTCTGAGGAAGCGAATAGTCAACATAATCCGTTTGTTCATGCACATAATTTATCACATTTTCATGCTCATTAAATAACAGGTGATCATTATTCAAATTTTGAACAATCTTTGGTGTCTGGCTTGAATTTATTTCATTTATTTCAATCAGCTGATTGGCAGCAATATTTTTCAGTATTGTTGTATAACCTGTTGCCGGCCACGTAACTTTAATTGAATCGATGGAAGTGGTCTGCCCAAGACCAAAATGTATGATTGGATCGACAGAGGAAGCATATCCCCTTGTTAGAAAATGCTCGGTATACTGGTATTTGTCTTTGTCCCATAACTCGACTTTTGCTCCAATCGCCATTGTATTCCCGGTCTTTCCTGTCAATTTTATCCTTATAAAACCTGCCTTTTTCTTTGATTTTTCAAATGTGGTATTCTTCAGAATAAAGGCCTCGTCATTTAAATTATTAGAGATGTAGTCAAGATCACCATCGTTATCGAGATCAACAAATGCAGCCCCATAAGAAAAAGAAGGTACGGGTGGCAGCCAATCCGTTCTTTTGGTGAAACCCAGATTCCCGGTATTCAAAGTGTTTTCAAAAGCAAGATTAGGTACTTTTATAGCCGGGGCCATGTTTATAAGGGTCTGATCGGAAGCATAGTTTCCTTCTGCCTTTACTTTAAAACGGGTCCAGTCTTTGTCAGTCATATCTTTAGGAAACCCATTTGCAATGATAAGATCTTTATCCCCATCGTTATCATAATCAGCAAATAATGGCGACCAGCTCCAATCGGACTTGTCGATACCCATCATCTGGCCCTCCTCACTGTAAGGAAGCATCTCTCCTTTCAAAAATCCATTATGCACATGAAGCATATTTCTCAAATATTGGTGTTCGAAACCAAATTTTTCATCATTTATGTAGAATATATAGCTAAAACCATTGATAGTTTGTTTTCGTTTATAATAATTCTCTGGCATCATATCAAGTGTAAACATATCAAGATTCCCATCGTTGTTCACATCAGCCATATCATTACCCATTGAAGATTTTGACTGGTAAGACATATATTTGCTAATTTCATTTTTGAAAGTTCCGTCACCCTGATTTATATATAATAAGTCATTGGACATGAAATCATTTGATATATAAATATCTGGGTATCCATCTTTATTAACATCACCAATAGCCAAGCCCAGGCCATACCCTTCATAAACGATTCCTGCCTTAATTGTCACATCAGTAAATGTACCGTTCCCATTATTATGATAAAGTCTGTCATTGTTTGAGGCACTACCGTCAACCACTCTCTTATGGTAAGTAGTTATCATCCTTTGAGTTTCGGTATTATTTAATATATAAAGATCAAGGTACCCATCACGATCGTAATCAAAAAATGTTGCATTGGTGGCATAACCGGTATCAGCAATTCCATACTTTTCTGCCATCTCTGTGAATGTTGGATCTGCTCCATTTTTTGATCCGTTATTGATCCATAATCTGTTTTTGCGTTTTTCAGGATCGTTGCTTTTTGTTGAAGTTAAATATACATCGGGCCATCCATCGCTGTTGATGTCCACAATTGAAACACTGCTATACCACTGGCTGTTTGTAAGACCCTCAAAATTAGATGTTATATCTTTAAATTTGAAGTTTCCAAGATTCAAATAAACTCTCGGTGAGACCTGGTTGCCCGCGAAAATGATATCCTGTAATCCGTCATTGTTTAGATCTGCAATACCAACTCCTGCACCATTATAAATATATTCATATTTCATGACATTAAAACTGTCCGTCTCTGTAATAGTGTTCCTAAAATCTATGCCCGTCTGCTTTGAACTTAATAACTGGAACTTCGTCGATTTGGAACAGGATAAAAATAATACAGCATACATAAGCAACAAATATTTCCTCATTGGATATGTAATAATTATTACCATAACTTGTTCTAATCCTGCAAAAATAAAAAAAAAGTGGACTACCAGTAAAGGTAGTCCACTTTATAATAAAGTAATAATTAAATATTATTAGTTCTGAGTTAGTTTCCCATTACTAAGGTCAATCTGACGTTGTGGAATCGGAAATTTAACGGCATTAGGTCCAACTGTCGCATTGCCATATAGATTAGCACCCCATGGCATAAGTTTCTCATAATTAAGAACTCTTGTCAGTTCAGTTTGGGTAATTCCCCACCTGTTCAGGTCAAACCATCTGTGTCCTTCCTGTCCGAGTTCCAATTTCCTTTCCATAAAAAGTGCTGATTCTGCATAGGCTTTATCCGGGAATGAAGGATAAGGCTTTACATTATAGGTAGCGGCAGGTGTTGTACCATCTGATTCGTAAACATAGCCGTCAGGATTTGCTGCTCTGTTCCTTACCAGGTTAATATTAGCAAGAGCACCGGGAAGATCAAGAGCTGCGCCTTCAATCTGACATTCTGCGATCATAAGAAGAACATCAGCATAACGGATCATGCGATAGCCATTTGCAGTGTACCCTGAAGTCCAACTATCAGTACTTGTTAATGATCCTTCCTGAGATTTCTTATAAACCTGTTTCTTAGGACTATAAGGTCCTGAATAAGTCTGGTCGCGGATCCAGTCTGAGCCGGTATGTACTCCCCAGTCCCAATATGGGATACCTCTTCTTCCAACAGTCCAGTCAAGGCGAGGATCAACGACTTTTGAATTGTCTTCTGTCCATCTAAGCGCCCAGAAAGAAGGGCTTGTTATTGGGTCATTACCTGTATTTTTGTCAGAAAGCGACACATAGCCTAAATCCTTAAATGGCGCTCCCGGAGCGTAAGCAGTACAACCCTGGTTTTTAGAATAAGTTTTTGTTGCATCCCATGGGCTACCGCCTGCAACACCATAATCGCGTAAATTCTGGTTTGTTCCTGTATTATAACTAAAATCTAAGATTGGAAGTCCACTTGCATCTACATCAAATGAGTTTACAAATTCCTGAGTTGGATCAAAGAATCCGCAGCATCCTCCTGGAGAACCGCCGCCCTTATAAGGGAAATTCAATACTTCTCCGGGTCCTGCATTCCATGCGCCGGAACCATCATTTACAGAAGTCTGAATTGTATAAACCGATTCGATGTCATTGCGGTTAGCCGCATTAAAGATCTCACCAAAAGTTGGAGCAAGCCCGATATCAGCACCATCAGGTTTTTTACCGGTTAACACAACATCCTGAAGCAGAGTTAATGCGCCTGCATAGTCATGATTTATCTGCATCAATGCCTTTGCAACAAGCACTTCTGAAACAGTTATATTGAATTTACCAATTGCGCCCATATCTAGTGGTAAACTTAATCCTGTCTGAAGATCAGCAATAATTTTTGGTCCATTATCTGATGCATTGACTACACTTCCCGGGTCAACCACGGTTTCATCAATATAAGGAATTTTTCCCCACATTCTCCATGCCTCAAAATGGTACCACCCGCGAAGAGTCTTAGCTTGCTGAAGATACAGTTTATTCTGATCATCTGTTATTTTGCCTGCAGCTAAAGATTTATTGGCAAAGGAAATAAGTGTATTACATCTGTAAATTGCCTCGTATACCTCTCTCCATTTGTAATTCAGGTAAGGATTTGTAGAAGTCTCCGAGAAAGTTTGAATAGGGTTGATGTCAGGCTGATCGCCTCCATCTGTTCCTTTATTCGCTTCCATACCACGTATAGAGCCGTACACCCAGTTGCTGGATGTCGATTCCCAACCATCAGGGCTGGTATTTGATGACACACCATCGATCATAGAATAGGCACCTACCAAAAGACCATCGAGACCTGGCACTGTTTGCATATCTGTTGCGCCCAAACTACCTGTCGGAGCAATAGTTAGAAAATCACTCTTGCACGAACCCCATGTTCCGAGCACTGCAAGTATAAATATAAAAATTATATACTTTCTTTTCATATTACAACAATATTAAAAAATTAAAAATTAAGGTTGAGTCCAAAAACGTAGGTCTTGACAAGCGGGTAGTTACCTGTGTCAGATCCAAAAGCTCTGTCATCACCACCAAGTTCGGGATCAAGTCCTGAGTATTTCGTAACCGTGAAAAGATTCAGCGCCTGAACATAAACCCTCAGAGATGAAAGTTTAATCTTGCTCATAACGCTTTCAGGAATCGTATAACCTAACTCAATGCTTTTCATTCTCAGATATGATCCGTTTTCAATATAATAGCTGTTAGGATTGAGATTTGTTGAGAAATTTGATGTGTTGGATGCCATTGGAGTCGTTGCACCAGTATTTGTTGGTGTCCAGCTATTGTACAAAAGATCTTTGCTCTTTTGTCCCTGGAAAGATGGCCAGAAATCGGTAAAGTATCTGTTAGAGTTAAAGATATCATTTCCCTGTGAGCCATAAAGGAAACCAGACAGATCAAAATTCTTATAGCTGAATGCCAGGTTAAATCCATAAGTGAATTTTGGATTAGGATTACCAATAAAGGTCCTGTCATCAGAAGTAATTTTTTTATCACCATTTGTGTCCTGATATTTAAATAATCCAGGTGCGGCTCCGTCCTGAGTAGGAGAGTCTGTAACATCAGTAGCGCTCTGGAACAAGCCAATAACTTTATATCCGAAAAATGCAGACATTGGATGTCCTACCTGATTTCTGTTGTTAGATCCTATCCTGGTAGTACCACCTCCCTGATCAAAAAAGTTGACACCTTCAGCGAGTTTGTCGATATTATTTCTGTATGTTGTTACAACAACGCTTCCATCAAAGCCAAAGTCACCCCATTTATTTTTGAATGATAATTCAGCATCGATCCCTTTATTAGACATAGCAGCAATATTAACATATGGAACTACAGCTGCACCATCTGCACCAGGATATTCAGGTGCAAACAAGAGATCTTTTGTTTTCTTGTCGTACCAGTCTAATTTGATCCCTATTTTATTGTTTAATATACTGGCTTCAAACCCTATGTCAGTAGTTATGTTGGTTTCCCACTTGGCATCCTTATTAGGGATGCGTGACTGTGCAAATCCCTGGACTGAGCTGGTAGATGTTCCGTTAATATCATAAAAGGTTATAGAAGGTGATCCACCGTATGCGATAAACTGGTTCTGCGGAGAAACGGCAAGCTGATTACCCATAGTACCCCATGAACCTCTTATTTTTAAGTCATTAATAAAGCTTATTCCCTTAAAGAATTCTTCGTCACTGATACGCCATGCTGCCGAAAAGGATGGGAAAACACCATAACGGTTTGCAGTTCCAAACCTTGAAGAACCATCGCGACGAACTGTAGCGCTCAACATGTATCTGTCCTTCAGTGAGTAATCAACTCTCATGAATTGTGATATCAGAGTTGTGGAAGAAACATCAGAACCCCAAAAAGCCGTAGGTCCAAAGTTGGAATTAGCAGTTTGAATTTTGGATCCATTACTTAATGTACGATAAAGAGGATTATCATTGAAGTAACCACCACGACTTGCATCCATATCACGTCCCATACCAT
This sequence comes from Bacteroidales bacterium, assembly GCA_017882345.1. Lineage (GTDB taxonomy): Bacteria > Bacteroidota > Bacteroidia > Bacteroidales > VadinHA17 > LD21. The sequence goes on along the minus strand of JADGPT010000008.1, from coordinate 27,090 downwards.
ACTTTACAGCTTCATATCCTCCAATTGCAAGTATTTTATTCTGTCCGAAGGTCTTATCAAGAGTAAGTGTGTTTGTCCAGGTCCAGTCGCTGCCGAAGTATGAATTTTCTACTAAACTGTTAGATCCGGTGTTTTCTGCATTTTCATATGTTGCATAGTTGTAGCCCAGACCATGTCCCGTGCTAAATGTACCTCCTATGAGGGATTTGAAGCTTAAACCCTGGAGTATCTTTATATCAATGTAGGTACTTCCAATTGTACGTGCGTTCCAATACTGATTATCCTTATTCCTTGTCAAACTTGCCACAGGATTTGTTGCATTACCTAACCCTGAGGAAATTCCAGTTCCACCCCAGTCTCCAGCCTTATATGTATGCGATAGTCCTGCAAAATCTTCGCCTGTCCATACTACAGGAATAATAGATTGTTCCCTGTATGTACCCATTGAGATAGGGCTAGATTCATTAAGGTTAGTACCGTTATTAACTCCCAGGCTTGTTCCGTAAGTAGTGGTGAAGTTTTCTCCAATTTTCACATGGTTATTTAAGAAGCTAAATTCGGAATTGAATCGGATAGTATATTTGTTAGAATTCGTGTGAATAATAATACCATTCTGCTGGCGTACACCAATACCTGCAAAAAATTTAGTATTATCGCTACCACCTGAAAGAGTAAGGTCGTGATTTTGCATTGTAGCAGGGTTAGTTATTGCTTTATACCAATTGGTATTTGCAGCCCATGCCGGAATTGTAGGAGTTGGATTTCCAACCCATCCGTAAACCGCGTTGTCAATCTTGTCAGCTGTCGGATTACCATCTGTATCAAGTACATAGGGTGATACTTTATCATTTTTGTTAACCAGCCATGAAAGGTCTGCATATTCCTGTGTATTTAACAGGTTTGTCGGGCCATTCCCAGGATCCTGAGTACCGAGTTGCATGCTGTAGGTAATTTTGGTACCCTTGGAACCTTTTTTTGTAGTTACAATGATAACACCGTTTGATGCTCTGGAACCATAAATAGAAGCGGCCCCTGCGTCTTTAAGTACGGACAGTGATTCAACGTCATTCGGGTTCATTGAAGAAATGTCTTGTGTAGGAACTCCGTCAACAACGTAAAGAGGATCATTGTTCTCAAATGAACTGAATCCCCTGATTCTTACTTTAGAAGTTTCTCCCGGTTGCCCGTTTCCGATAACTGTAATACCGGATGTTTGTCCTTGCAATGCAGTACTAACGTTTCCAGATGGAATTGCAGTAAGTTTTGCCGGCGCAACAACTCCGACAGAACCGGTAAGATCCTTCCTTCTCTGAGTTGTGTAACCTGTTACAACTACCTCATTAAGAGCAGTAACGTCAGACGGAAGAACCATGTCGATTACATTCTGTGTACCGACAACCACCTGTTTAGCAGAATAGCCGATAGATGAAAAGACAAGTACAGATGCCGTTCCCGGCACTTTAATTGAGTAGCTGCCATTCATGTCGGTGATCGCTCCGATCGTCGTTCCCTGAACAGTAACGTTTACACCTGGCAAAGATCCTTCACCTTCACCAGAAACCTTCCCGGTTATGGTCTTTTCCTGAGCAAAAATGATACTCGAAGAAAGAACCATGCTGAGAAAAAACAGCGCAATGCGCCGTAGATTGGTTGAAATTTGCATAGTCAGTCGTTTTTTAAACATGTTAGTTAAAAGGGTTTATAATCTAATACAAACATTTACTTATTGATCGAAAGGTACAGGTTCACGAATAACGAAGGTATTAATTAAAACTACAATTACAATATGATGATATTATTATTTTTAACCTTTATCCGCACAAAACAAAAACCAATAAAAGCAGTTACAACATTGTGAATATGTACTTTACAAGACATATCACCATTGAATTACATATTATAATTTAGAACTATTCTACACAAGGCAAATAGGACTATTAAATTTATTATCATAGAGTTTACAAAAACCGGATATTCGAATCTCAGGATAAAATATTCTTCACTAAAGATCGCGAACTGAGAGTGAGCTCATGCTATGGAATGACCCTGCAAAATAAAATAATGTATATTTGCTTCACAAATACAAGCCTGACTAAAAGAATATAAACATCCTATTGACAGTGGATATTTAATATAAGGTATCAATTTTTTATAACTGAAATCAATGAAAATCCTGATCGTCGAAGATGAACCAAAGGTAGCCTCATTTATAAAAAAGGGACTGGAAGAAAACAATTACGAGGCTGAAATAGCTTATGATGGCATCTCAGCAGATAACCTTGTTAAGTTGAACAGATATGACCTATTTATACTTGATATTATTATCCCTGGAATCAACGGTCTGGAATTATGTAAAAAGCTTAAAAATTTAAATTCAAATATACCTGTCCTGATGCTTACTGCACTTGGTACAACCGATGATAAAATCATTGGATTTGAGGCCGGTGCGAATGATTACCTGGTCAAACCATTTGAATTCAGGGAACTGCTTGCCAGGGTTAAGGTTTTACTTAAGAAACCCGATCAGTCACAGGAAAGAGCAAACAGTCTCATCGTTGGCGATGTGGAACTTGATCTTGACAGGAAAGTTGCGCGAAGGGGAAATTCATCTATAGATCTTACTGCAAAGGAGTTTTCTTTACTTGAATATTTTATGAGGAACAGTGGCAGAGTATTATCGCGGATCGATATAGCTGAAAAGGTTTGGGATATAAAGTTTGATTTCGGTACCAATGTCGTAGATGTTTATGTTAACTTCTTACGGAAGAAAATTGATAAAGGATATGAAAAAAAGATGATCCATACCAGGGTTGGGTTTGGCTATGTTTTTGGAGATTTTTAGAATGCAGATCAGGACCAGATTAACTTTGCAGTTCCTCTTGTTAGGAGGAGTAATTATGATAATTGCATCAATTGCAATTTTTCTGTCTTCGGCAAACTTCCGTAGTGAAGATTTTTATAATCGCCTGATGGACAAAGCCAGAAGTACTGCCAATTTATTATTTAATACTGATGGCGTCGATGCAAATCGTATCCTCAGAATTGAAAACAATAGCCCTGTTTTCGTGCAAAATGAAAAGATAATTATTCTGAATTTCAAGAATGACACAGTTTATAATTCAGATGAAAACTCCGATATAGTAATAAAGAATAATTATCTTGACCGGGTAAGAATGGGCTATAATATCGGCTATAAACAGGATCCGTATACTGTACTGGGAACCTTATATTACACTAAATATGACCGGTTTGTCATTATTGCCGCAGCTATTGATGCAGAAGGTTCAGCACATCTCGAAAAATTAAAAATCATTTTAATAATTGTATGCCTGATCAGCCTCTTATTGTTTTTTATTGCCGGTTGGTTTTATTCGGGGAGAGCGCTTAAACCTATTTCCGATGTAGTAAAAAAGGTAGAAGATATTTCTATTACAAGCCTGAATTTAAGAGTATTAGAAGGGAATGGAACAGATGAGATAGGCCGACTCGCAAAAACATTTAATAAAATGCTTGAACGTCTTGAGACATCATTTGGAATGCAGAAGAATTTTATTGCAAACGCATCACACGAACTCAGGACACCCCTTACTTCCATAAATGGACAGTTGGAGGTTCTGATGATGAAAGATCGTTCAACTGCAGAATATAAGTCAGCTCTTGGATCAGTACTTGATGATATTAAATCACTTATTGACCTGTCAAACAGATTATTGATGATAGCCCGTACCAGCGCTGAGGATCCGGTACATTTTAACAAAAAGATCAGGATTGATGAAATTCTCTGGCAGGTCCAGGAGGAGATAACAAGATTCAATAAGGGTTACCGTATCAATATTTCAATGGATGATTCCCTCACCGACTCCGACCAGATGATTGTGGTTGGTGATGATTCCCTTCTGAAAATTGCAGTTTCAAACCTTATTGATAACGCTTGCAAATACTCATCTGACCACACAGTTGATATAAGATTCCGTCATATCGAAAAGTTTATTGAGGTTGTATTTGAAGACAGGGGAATTGGAATTTCAGAGGGGGATCACCAAAAGATTTTTGAACCATTTTACCGTGGTGCCAATACAATTTCATTCTCGGGTACCGGGATAGGACTTCCGCTTGTTGATCAGATAATTAAAAACCATAATGGAACGGTAAAACTCGTATCACAAATTGGCAAAGGTACAGTTGTGACGGTTTTGCTGCCTACTGTCTAGAGGCTGCAACCCCTAGTGAGTACTCTCACCTTATAATTTTAATTCTTTTTTAATCTTGTTTTAATTACAGTTTAATAGCGCATGCTTAACATTGTTCTGTTAGTTATTTAAGGTAGGGTTTATAACTATCCTGAATTAATTGCATAGTCAGGAATCGTTTTTAGGTTCACGCATTAAGATTGTTTAGGTTAATTCTTAAGGTTAAATCGGGTAATAGGTTTTGCAGCCGGTTTTAAAGGTAACTGAGGATTAAATCTAAGCAATCTAATACTATATAATATTCATAAACGATAACCCTGACGATGATTGTAAAAAAGAAGTTTTGCAGCAAATCAAATGAATCCGGCTTCCTTGTTTTTCTTTTCATCTTTTTGCTAACAATTTCCGCCTGCAAATCCAATACCAGGTCTTTTTCCAGTTCTGTTGCATCCGTACCGGCTGCAAATGATGACTATTTTCAGGAGATCGGTAAAGAGATAGGCCTGGATTTTGTTCATTCTATCGGTGACAATGAACTTTCAAATATTGTTGAATCAAGTGGCGCAGGAGCCGCATTTCTCGATTACGATCAGGACGGGTATATCGATCTATATGTTTGCAGCGGCACCTGGATTAAAGGTTTAAGCAGTGGTGACAAACCTGATAAAATGCCAGAGAACCATCTCTATCACAACCGTGGAGACGGCACTTTTGAAGATGTAACCAAAAAAGCGGGTGTAGGTGGACCATGGTATAGTATGGGAGTAACAGTCGGCGATTACAATAATGATGGTTATCCTGATTTATACGTTAGTAATTACGGAGCAAATGTGCTCTATAAAAATAACGGTAATGGCACATTTACAGACGTTACTAAACGCGCAAAAGTCGGGGGAGGAGAAAATGAATTCAGTGTAGGCGCTGTTTGGCTGGATTACGATAATGATGGCTTCCTCGATCTTTATGTAGGCAATTACCTGAATTTTGATCCTGATTATAAATATTTTTATGCTCCTGACGGCTTTCCTGGTCCATTGTCCTATGACGCACAGCCGGATATTCTTTATCACAATAATGGAGATGGTACCTTTGAAGATGTGACAAAAAAAATGGGAATCGTTGATATTGACGGAAGAGCCATGGGTGTTGGCGCCGTAGACTATGATGATGATGGTTTCGTTGATATTTATGTAGCCAATGACCATTCAATGAATTATCTCTGGCATAATAATGGTGGAAAAGGTTTCACCGATATGGGAACTCCATCAGGGACGGCATTCGGTCAGTCAGGAGAATCAGCTGTAAGCATGGCAGTCGATTTTGCTGACTATAATGGCGACGGTCTTGTAGATATTTTTGTTTCTGACGATAAATACTGCAGGCTTTATGAAAACAAGGGTAACGGGATTTTCACCGATCAGTCGTATACTTCAGGAATTGCTATGCCGGCCGGTCAGTTTGTCGGATGGTCCTCATCGTTTATTGATTATAACAACGATGGATTAATTGATATTTATAAAGCAAACGGTGCTCTTAAACATCTATATGGACAGGAAGATCAGCTTTTTGAGAATATTGGCAATGGCAAATTCAAGGATGTTTCCACAGAAATGGGTAAATACTTTTTGCAAAAGCTTGTTGGTCGTGGGGCTTGTTTTGGCGATTATGACAATGATGGCGATATAGATGGCTATATTGTAAATCTGAATGACCGTGGGGCATTTTTGAGAAACAATAAAGGAAATCAAAACAACTGGATAACCCTTAATCTGGTGGGAACAACAAGCAACAGAGACGGAATAGGTTCGAGGGTAAAAATCACTTCCGGAGGTAAAGTACAGACGGCTCAGAAAAAAAGCACATCTGGTTACCTTTCGCAAAACGACCCGAGAATGCATTTTGGACTCGCTAAGAATGAGATTGTTGATAGAATCGAGATAAAATGGCCTTCAGGCAAAATACAGGTCCTCAATAATGTAAAAGTCAATCAGATCCTTACTGTCAAAGAACCTTAATATAACATTTTGATGAATAAAATAAGAGCGACTATAGTCTTTTTCGTCGTGATGGCCATTGGCTCTGCCTGTATCTTTTTTTCATCATGCTCGGAAAAGTCCATGAATGAGATGATAGTTTTTACACGGTCTTCAGGAAAAACAAAATATTTAGATTATGATACCACAGATTCCTGGAGATATATCCCTCAGGCACAGATTGTAGCATTAGACCCCAATAACCCGGCAGGATCAGTGAAGGTACTTACCACCAATTACTATTCGGCCAGGTCTCCTCAAATTTCATTTGACGGAAAATATTTGCTTTTTGCCGGCCAGCAAAAACAAAACGATCCGTGGCAGATATGGGAAATGAATCTGAGAGATTTAAAAACAAGGCAGATAATTGCTTCTAAAGAAAACTGTACTGATCCAGCTTATCTGCCAGGTGGACGCTTGGTTTTCAGCAAATTCGCTCCTAATGACACATTGAAAGCAGGGCATTCCCTCTATACCTGTAATCTCGATGGAAGCAATTTAAAACGAATTACTTTTAATCCTCATACCTATTTTGCATCAAGTATTTTGAGTGATGGCCGGGTTTTAACTGTAGGAAGACAGATCTTTCCTGAGAAGGGAGATCCGATGTTTATCATCTTACGACCTGATGGAACAAAGGCAGACATGTTTTATAAAGGCACAAAAGACACATTTATAACCAGCCCCGGATTGGAAACAAATAATGGCAGAATAGTCTTTATAGAATCCGATAAAGTTTTCAGGGGAAAAGGCAATCTGATCTCCATAAGTTATAACAGGCCATTACATTCAAGGGTTAATCTTACTTCTGAAATTGGAGGTGATTTTCACGCTGTTTGCCCCCTGCATTCCGGCAGACTAATGGTTTCATACCGGAAGTCTGAATCAGACCGGTATGCACTTTATGAATTTGATCCGGATAATAAAGCACTTGGAAAAGTATTGTACAACAATGCAGAATATGATGTATTGGAAGCCGTTGAAACCGGAAAACATGACAGACCAAAAAAACTGCCAAGTGAATTGGATATGGGAGTAAAAACAGGATTACTTCTCTGCCAGGATATCAATGTATCAGATATGCAATCTTCAGGTAATACTGCCTCCTTTCCTAAATCGTCCAGAATTGAAATCGTGGGAATAGACTCAACTCTCGGATCTATTGATGTTGAGGAGGATGGTTCATTTTATTTAAAAGTTTTGGCTGATAAACCATTTCAGATTCAGACAGTTGATAAAGACGGGCATATTTTGCGAGGGCCCAGTGACTGGATTTGGTTACGCCCCAATGAACGTCGCGGATGCGTTGGCTGTCACCAGGATCCGGAAATGGTACCAGTGAACAGGGTACCCCTTTCAGTTAAGAAATCGCCGGTTGTTATACCGGGGCATATAAATAAAGTTATTGAGAAAAAGGTTTCATTGGAATAGATATGAAGACATCCGGAATACTCTCGGTTTTACTGTTTTTTTCCGTACTTGGATTAATTGTATATTTCCCGGGACGAAAATGGGCAAGAGTCCATGTTAATTCCAAAACTGCCGTTGGGGACCACCCTCTCAACTGTCTATCGTGTCATCTTTACACTCAAAAAAGTGGTTTTATATCAAAATTGGTGAATAGAAAGTATATGTCACCTTTTAATATGGCTGTATCAAAAGAGGGTGACCGTCTGTATGTTGTTGCTCAGGAAGATAATGCCTTACTTGTTGTTGATCCTGAAAAAAAGAAGGTGTTGAAAAAGATTATTGTCGGTAATCTTCCTCATAGTGTGATTCTCAGCAATGACGGACAACGTGCTTATGTAAGTAATGAATGGTCGGATGATGTATCGGTAATAGATTTAAGCACATCAAAAGTAGTTGATACTCTGAAAACAGGTAATGGTCCTGCCGGCCTGTCTCTGAGTGCTGATAACAAATCTCTTTATGTTGTCAATTCGTACTCATCAAATATTTCTGTCCTGGACCTGAATACAGGGGAAGAAAGAAAAAGGTTTGATACAGGAAATAATCCTACGGGAACACAATTGTCACCCGACGGGAAAACTTTATATGTGACCAGCAGGCGTGCTCTGATTGCCCCGTACGGTGAGACATTAAAGAGCGAGATCACAGTTTTAGATGAAAACTCCCAAAAAATAACCGGACGGCGAAACATCGAATCAGCGTATATGATGGAAAATATTGCCTTCACTCCTACCGGAGATCTGGCAATAGTTACCATGATCAGACCCAAAAACCTGGTTCCGTCAATCCAGGTTGAACTGGGATGGATGATGACCTATGGAATTGTGGTCATTGAGCAGAAAGAGAATGGCAGAGTTATTCAGTTGTTGCTTGATGAACCGAATGCATACTATTCAGATCCCTTTGATATAGTCATAACACCCGATGGTAAAAAAGCATTTGTATCCCATTCAGGCGTAAATACTATTTCTGTTGTCAATATTGATTCTGTCAGGTCTTTGATAGATAAATCTTCCCCGGAACTTTTAAATTCATATTCTGATAATCTTGGAATCAGCAGCAGATATGTCATTAAACGAATTAAAACAGGTGCAAATCCTAAAGGACTAGCACTCTCCTCTGACGGGAAACTTCTGTATGTCGCAGAACAACTGGAAGACAGGATAGCTGTGATAAATACCAAAAGCCTTGAGACAGTAAGCACTATCGACCTCGGTGGTCCCAATAAGATTACTGTTGCCCGGCAAGGTCGCAGGCTTTTCAATAATTCCGGACACACTTTTCAGAATCAGTTTGACTGTTATACCTGTCATCCTGATATGCATGAGGATGGCCTTGTATACAACATGGCATCAACGGATATGGGACGCAATCTGACCAATACACAATCTTTACGCGATATAGGAGATACACCCCCATACAAGTGGAATGGTAAAAATCAGACTGTATATAAACAGGACGGAATGCGTTTTTCAACAGTTCTGACAAGGACGGAACAGTTTAATTATAAGGATCTTGATGCTATTACTGCTTATATTATAACAGGGATACCTTATCCTCCGAATCTCCAGTATAATCCAAACGGAGAACTTACGGAATCTCAACTTAGGGGCAAAGCAATATTTGATCGTACAATGGACAACCTTGGAAATGATATCCCGGAAAATAACAGGTGCATAACCTGTCACCCTCCCCCTTACTATACAAATCTGAAAATGGCTTACGTTAAAACGCTTGCTTCAAGTGATGATTCCATGCTATTTGATACTCCTCATCTTAATAATATTTATGCTTCACCACCATATTTGCATGACGGGCGTGCTGCAACACTCGAGGAGATATGGACTAAGTACGGGAAGGAAGACAAGCATGGACGGGTTAATGATATGACAAAAAATCAGCTCAATGATTTGATTGATTATCTTAAATCTCTGAGAGCTCCGGCTTATGAACATAATGTTTCAAAGAAATTTCATGCTAAAAACCAATCTAACTAAGAAAGAAAATCATGAGAAAGATATTTCGAAAAAACATCCCGCGAACTGCAGTTGCAGTGATCCTTTGCGGTATTTGTTCTGTCGCTGTTATAAATTCTCAGCCCTCTGCTGAAAAAAGCCCGGCTAACGCCCATTCTAAAGATGATGCCAAACCAATGCCTGTGTATGGCCATTGGAAAAATTTCACAACTAAGGACGGTTTACCATCAGATCATGCTTATTGTGTTCGCATAGACGGAAACCGTGTATTGGTTGGAACTCATGAAGGTCTTTCAGTTTATGAGGATGGGAAATGGAAAACATATACCACAAAGGACGGTCTGGCTCATAATGGTGTTGTTTCAATAGATGTAAGCGAACTGACCGGCGATGTTTGGATTGGAACATTTGGCGGCTTAAACCGATGGTCAGCCGGTAAATTTGAAACCTTTACACAGTTAAATAGTGGTCTTCCCAATGATCTGGTTTACTGCGTTATTTGTGACGGTAAAGATGTATGGGCTGCCACAGCAGGCGGAGCTGGTCATTATGATACTTACACAAAAGCATGGGAAATTTTTACAGAAAAGAATGCTCCCATGCATGAGCCATGGACTTATGGCGTTTCTGCCGGAGATGGGAAGATCTTTATTGCAGCCTGGGGAGGAGGTGTAATTGAGTACACAACCAAAACAAAAAAATTCAAGGATTATACCGATCCAGATGGGGAAATGGAAATTGATCTCCTCCCCGACGATGGAATAGTTCACGATATAACCACCGCCACTTCTTACGCGGACGGTATCTTGTGGGTATCTACATATTTCGGAATGAGTCGTTATGATGGGAGTCACTGGAAAGGGTATTTCGATCATGACAGTGGTCTGGCCAGCAACTTTATCAATTTCATCAGGGCGAAAGGTCCCGTGGTTTTTATCTGCAGCGACAAAGGTTTAAGCAGTACTGACGGCAAGAGCTGGGTGACATACAAGAAAAATGACAATAACAACGATGGAATGGCCATCATAAAAAATTTTGGTCGTAATGATGATAACACCATAAATAAAACAACTAAAGAAATACCATTATCACCATCAATTGCACATAATTTCATTATTGGTGTTGATGCTGATAAAGATGTCCTCTGGGTTGCTACTGAAAAAGGAGTGAGTCGTGGAGAGTTGATGAAATAGTTAAAAATGTTGAAGAGTTGAAGAGTTGAAAAGTTGAAAATTTGAAAAAAATGAACTAATGGATGAAAAACAATTATTGATAGATCTCTCAAATCTTACTGATGGAGAGCGGCTCGAAATGAAAAAGCTGGGGATATTATCCGAAGAAAACAAAATAATCAGATCTGTCTATCCAACTCTTCATAACGATCGACCTCCTATTGAAAAACATATGGTCCATGCACCAAAGGTAATCAATGAAGCATATAACTATCAGAAGCCATCATCCTTTTCCAGGGCATTGCGTCTGGATTTCGGCGGTCACAAGGTTTTGCTCGTATCAGGTACAGCAAGCGTTAACGAGGAAGGCAAAGCCGAACATATTGGTGATTTTAAGGCACAGCTCTGGAGAACATACCTTAATATAACCAATCTTCTTTCGGCTGAAAAGATGACCTGGCATGATGTAGTAAGAACGACAAATTATCTCAGGGATATCGAAAGGGATTATACGGAATTCAATAAAATCCGAACCTCTTTCTACCAGTGGTTAAATCTTGATCCTTTACCTGCCAGCACAGGAATTCAGGCAAGGTTATGCTGGGAAACCCTATTGGTTGAAATTGAAGTATATGCAATTTGCAAATCAAACTAAAAATAATATCATGAAACTTAACTTTAGGATATTGGCAATTGTTTTACTTATTCTGAGTTCCATTTCAAATATAACAGGACAGGAAAAGAAACAGAACTATGGTAAAGCTACTGATGAAATTTTCCCTTATCAAAAATTTCAGAAAGCTTATGTATATCATTTTCTTGTGCCACTCCAATTTAATGGCGCGGGTCGTGAATTGAAGCCTCCTTCTGATCTCAAAGAAGTACGGATCGGTTTCCTTGGACCATTGGAAGGCTCTGTAATAGTATCTTTGGGGAAACAGATGTTAAACGGGGCTACTCTGGCAATTGAAGAAGCTAATAAAAAAGGCGGCTATCATAACATGCCCTACAAATTAATGATCCACAATGATGTTGGAGCATGGGGTGCTGCCGCCAACGAAGTGGTGAAAATGGATGATGAAAAGGTCTGGGCATGGCTGGGTTCTATCGACGATATAGTTTCACATGTTGCAATCAGGGCTACTCTCAAAATGGAGATACCCATGGTTTGTACAGGTGATCCGGATCCAACTTTTACTGAGACCAATATACCTTGGGTAATACGCGTGATCAGCGATGACAGGCAGAGCAGCTACGCATTGGTTAACCAGATTTATAAGAAGGATAGTCATTCCAGGGTAGCAGTAATAAGAGCTAATAACAGGTATGGAAGAGTCGGTATCAAGATATTCTCAGAGACAGCCACACGTGTTGGTCATCCAATAGTTATCGAAGAGAAATTTAACGATGGTGAAACAGATTTCAAAACACAGGTGGAGAGAATATTAGTCACTGTGCCTGATGCTATACTTATCTGGGGAAATGCCAAAGAATCTGCACTGATATTACAACAGATACGTGCGATTGGACTGAAACAGCCGGTCTATGGCTCTGACAGGATGGTCTCCCCTGAGTTTCTTAAAATTGCAGGGAATCTGGCCGAAGGCATTGTAACTACTTGTCAGTATAATCCCAATGCAGATAACCCAAAGTTAAAGGCATTTCAATCGAATTATTTCAAGAGATTCGGTCAGGAACCGGACGTATTTGCGGCGCATGCTTATGACGGTATGAACATTATCATTGAATCCATTCAAAAAGCCGGTCTTAACAGGGTTCTTATCCGCGATCTGCTCACTGATCTGAAAACTTTTCAGGGTTATCAGGGAGTCACAGGTAAAATTGTATTTGATGATACCTGGAATGATATTGGAGACATCTGGATGGCTGAAGTTCATAATGGCAAGTTCGAATTTAACCCGTCGCCACCAATGGGTACTATTCATCAGACAACTAAAACCGGAAGTTATTAATCTGAAAATAAAGAGATGATTGAAACAAATCCATGTAATAAACCTGTTAACGGGGGATCTTCCGTTCCATCAAGAGTGAGTCGTCAGACAAAGCCGGACGACACAATCGTGAATATTAACGGAGTTCAGGTAGGTGGTTCTGAAATTGTTATTATTGCCGGACCATGTGCAGTTGAGAACCGGGAACAACTATTCGAAACTGCCAGATCAGTTAAGGCAGGCGGAGCAAAAATCCTGAGAGGTGGTGCTTTCAAACCTCGCTCATCACCTTATAACTTTCAGGGTTTGGGAGAAGAGGGATTAAAACTCCTTAGTCTCATCAGAAAGGAAACAGGGTTGCCTGTGGTAACAGAAGTGATGGATACCCGTCAGGTAGAACTGGTAGCGTCTTATGCCGATATGATTCAGATCGGTTCACGCAATATGCAAAACTATCCACTTTTGAAAGAGGTGGGAATGTGCAGGAAACCGATATTACTGAAGCGGGGGATGATGGCTACTGTAGAGGAATTCTTACTTGCCGCTGAATATATCCTTCATCAGGGTAATGACCAGGTAATTCTATGTGAACGTGGGATACGTACTTTTGAAACTTCAACGCGAAATACACTCGACCTCAGTGCAGTCCCAATGTTGAAACGGCTCAGTCATCTCCCTGTAATAGTCGATCCAAGTCACGGAACCGGTGTCAGGTGGATGGTACCCCCAATGGCTAAAGCTGCAGTGGCTGTTGGTGCAGACGGCCTCATAATAGAAGTTCATTATAAACCTGAAGAAGCGCTTTGTGACGGTTACCAATCACTTAACCTTGATGAATTTGACCGATTGATATCCGATCTTATAAAAATTGCACAGGCAATAGGGAGAGAGATTTCAGTACCAAAACCTTTAATCTAGATTGTGCTCACTCAATGAGATTACGTTCGGTAGTATTACATTCATTCTTTATTTTTGCCCTGCCTGGATTTATTGCCATGGATGTGAAAGCTATACAAGAACACATAGTACCTGACAAGACCATAAAAATCGGACTATTAATACCTGATAATAATTCTATAGCTGCAAAGCATGGCGCTGAGATGGCAATAAGGAAAGCCAATGAAAATGGAGGATTAAATGGTAAACCGTTCCGGTTGGTTATCCGGTCAATGGAAGGCCCCTGGGGCACAGGGTCCAAACAGGCAGTTGACCTAATCTTTGAAGAAAATGTGTGTGCAATAATGGGTTCTCCTGATGGGAGAAATGGTCACCTGGTTGAACAGGTTACGACTAAAGCCAGAATTGTTTATTTATCCACATGGGCAAGTGATCCTACTCTTGCTCAGGCTTTCGTACCATGGTATTTTACCTGTATACCAAACGATCTTCAGCAGGCAGATGCTTTCATTGAAGAAATATACAATAAAAAAAGACTTACTAAAGTAGCTACCGTTTCAGATAAGGGCTATGATTCGAAATTAGCTGTTGAAAGCTTACTGAAAAAAACTAAGCTGGCAGGTAAAGCAGATCCGTTACAGCTGTTTTACGATTCCCCGGATAAGGATTTTATTGACTTACTTGATAAGATCAAAAAAGCTGAGATCAGTGCTATTGTTTTATTTGGAAATCCATCTTCTTCATTGAGATTAATTCGTCAGTTACGACAAAGGAAAATGAATCAATCCGTTTTTGGTGCTTTGTCAATTCTTTATGAAGATGAATTATCCGGTCAGTACCTGAAAGATTATGAGAATGTTGTATTAGTCTCCTCAGGAAACCGGACAGGATCAAAGGGTATAGTCTTCCGGGAGGATTATAAGAAAACTTATGGTAAAATACCAGGTGCAATTGCAACATATTCATTTGATGGCATGAGCTTACTTCTTGAAGCTATCAGAATTGCCGGTCCCGATAGAGATGAAATTCAACAATCATTAAAAAAAATACATTTTGAAGGTGTCACAGGGTCTATTCAATTTGATGATAAAGGAAAACGTGTGGGTACACCCGTCCTGATAGAAATTAAAAACGGTATTCCGGTCACACTTGAAAGGTAAACTCTGACTTAAGTTCCGTTTATTTCTTAATTTTGATGCATTGAACCTCCAGAAAACAATTCAAGTATGATGAAGAACAATAACATTTTATTACTGATCATGCTTTGCTCCTCTTTTCTGTTTAGTTGCAAAGAGACTCCGCAAGACAGCAAAAAAAAATCAGTTGAATTGATGACTACCCAGACAATGGGCCTGGCTTACCTTGAAGAGTTTAAGCTTGATGAAGCTGAAAAGGAATTCCTGAAGTTTATTAAACTGGCACCGGATGAAAAACTGGGGTATGCAAATCTGGGATTGGCATATCTAAGAATGGGTAAATATCCGGAAGCTGAAAAACAGCTTTTTAAAGCGATTAAAATTGATCAAAAAGATCCTGATATCAGATTATTATTGGCTACTGTTTACCAGATGAATGATGAACGTGAAAAAGCTGTTTCAGAACTTGAAAAGGCTCTTAAATTTGCTCCTGATCATATTAAAATACTATATGATCTTTCTGAATTATATTCTGCAGGATCTGACGAGGAATCTCAACAACAAAGAAAGAAGTTCCTGCTTCTGCTTGTTGAAAAAGCACCGGAAAATTTAGTCCCACGACTTAATCTGACCGAAATATATATCCGCAACGGTGACACCGACAAGGCAATAGAACAACTGGAAATAATTCAAAAGCAATTTCCCGAGTTTCCAAAGGAAGCCATTAATTATTATGATAAAACCCTCTCATTGCTGAAAAAACCGGATAAGGAAAATGCATTTATACAATTTACAATTTTCCATAATTATCTTAAGGTTACTTCACCATATCAGGCTGGTATTATGGAGTTAAAGGGTCCTGGTGGTTCATTGATTGGTTTCCCGCTTATTACTTATGATCACCAACCCTCCTCCCAGCCCGGTGAAAATAAATCGCTCCTGGATGTAATAAAGTTCACCAATGCAACAATATCTTCGGGGTTGAATATTGTTCCGGTTTATGATGGGGATAAATATCCTGAATTTAAAAATTCCACGCATGTTGAGGCAGCTGATTATGATGGTGATGGTGATGTGGATCTTTATGTGGGTAGTTATGATCCTGCTACCTCATCTTATAAGCATTACCTTTTCAATAATGATATGGGGAGGTTTAAGGATGTTGCAGAACAGGTCGGGATCAAACATACGGGCAAGGAATCTTCAGCAGCATTTGCCGATTATGACAACGATGGTTTTCCCGACCTCTATATTGTAAAGGAGGGCGGTGATGTTTTATACAGAAATGCAGGAAAAGGAGTTTTTGAAGATGTAACAAATAAAGCAAAGATAGGCAGCAAATCCGGCGGAAATAAGGCTTTATTCTTTGATATGGACCACGATGGAGATCTTGACCTGTATGAGACAAGATCAAATTCAAATCTGATGTTCAGGAATAATGGTGATGGTACTTTTGAAGAACAGGCAGAAAAAATGGGATTATCTTGTGTTAATGCTAATAGCCGGGAAGCTGCATTTGGAGATTTTGATGACGATGGCGACATTGATCTTTTTGTTGTGAATGAGAATGCCAGTAATGTTTTATATTCTAATCAGCGGCAGGGAGTTTTTAAAGATGTCACCTTAGAAACCGGTCTGAAAAGTAATGGAGGATCCGGTGCAGTAGCTGTAGGTGATTACAATAATGATGGATTTCCTGACCTTTTCATTTCGTCAGTTAATGGAGGCAGCCAAAAATTGTTCCGGAATAAGGGTAATGGGAGTTTTGAACAGGAAAAAAGAACCGACGAAATGTTCTCTGCTATTCAGCACATTAAAGTCTATGATGCTAAGTTTTTTGATTTTGACAATGACGGATTTCAGGATCTTATTATTGCCGGTGAATCAGAAGAAAAAGGTGGCCGGGGACTGTTTCTTTATCATAATGACGGGAAAGGGAATTTTGAAGATGTCTCCAGACTGCTTCCCGAAGAACCGAAATCAGGAAGACAAATAGCACTGTTTGATTATAATGATGACGGTGACATCGATGTGGTAATTGCCGGCTTGAATGGTGGCATTTCACTCTTACGAAATGACGGCGGAAACATTAACCATTATGTCAGAATGAAGCTTATTGGGTTAAGAGCCGGCAGTGCAAAGAATAACCATTTTGGAATCGGAGCAAAAGTGGAAATACGTGCAGGTGATCTTTACCAATCTATGATTGTGACTGATCCTAACGTTCATTTCGGACTTGGATCACGGTCAAAAGCCGATGTTATAAGAATCACCTGGACAAATGGTGTACCACAGAATATATTTTCACCGGGTACCGATCAGGCATTGATTGAGGCACAGACACTGAAAGGTTCATGCCCGTTTCTTTTCACCTGGAATGGCAATGAATTTGTATTTGTAAAGGATGTCATGTGGAGAAGCGCACTCGGAATGCCTCTTGGTATTATGGGAGGCAATACTGCTTATGCATTCCCCGATGCATCTGATGACTATATAAAAGTACCAGGTGATTTATTAACACCAAAAAACGGACTCTATTCAATTCAGCTGACCTCAGAACTATGGGAGACAATGTTCTTCGACAAGGTACAACTGGTTACCGTAGATCATCCCGATTCAGTCGACATTTTTGTTCCTGAACAATTTTCGCCACCACCATTCCCGGGCAACCAACAATTTCAGGTAAAAGAAAAACACATCCCGGTTACTGCAAGAGATTCCCATGGAAATGACGTTCTTTCTTTTATAGCAGAGAAAGATGACAAATATCTGGCTGATTTCAAACCTGATAAATACCAGGGAGTTACTGAAATGCATGACCTGATTCTGGATCCTGGTAAGTATGGGACAACCAAAAACCTGTTCCTTTTCCTGAATGGATGGATCTTTCCTACTGATGCCAGTATTAATGTTGCTCTCTCACAATCCGGCGATCTGAAAGTGATTCGTCCCTTCATACAGGTTTTAAATGGTAAAGGTGATTGGGAAACGGTTATTGAAAACCTGGGTTTTCCGATGGGAAAGGATAAAACAGTAATTGCTGATCTTTCATCCAAATTTCTGTCAGGGGATCATAGAATCAGGATCAGGACAAATATGGAGATTTACTGGGATTATATATTTTTTTCTGATAATATCTCAAATTCTCCAACTATTTCGACTGTACTTAATCCGGTTTCCGCTGACTTGCATTACAGGGGATTTTCACACACCTATAGAAAAGGAGGCAGATATGGACCTCACTGGTTTGATTATTCAAATGTTGATAAAAATAAAAAATGGCGCGATTTATCAGGTAACTATACACGATATGGTGATGTATTACCGCTACTGACTGAATCGGATAATAAATATGTTATCTCAAATGCAGGTGATGAAATATCTATTTCCTTTGATACCAAAGGATTGCCGGAATTAAAAAAAGGCTGGAAAAGAGATTTTCTTATCCACAGCGTGGGCTGGGTTAAGGATGGCGATATAAATACTGCCCTTGGCAATACTGTAATGCCTCTTCCGTTTCATGGCATGAAAAGTTATCCGCCTGCTTTGAATGATATTTATCCAAAAGATGCTGAACATCAGAAGTATCTTCAGGAATATAATACAAGAGTTGTAACATCAGAGGAATTTCGTAATGCCTTAAAAAAATGAGACCAAAGATGAGTAAGAAACTTCCCGTTTTTTTACACTACCTGTTCTTGATATTTTTAACCATTGAGTCATCAGCTCAGAAAAAAAATGTCACATTCACTGACATAACCTCTAAAGCAGGAATTACTTTCAAATATACTTTTGGAGACAACTCATATA
This sequence comes from Bacteroidales bacterium, assembly GCA_017882345.1. Lineage (GTDB taxonomy): Bacteria > Bacteroidota > Bacteroidia > Bacteroidales > VadinHA17 > LD21. Next base: position 8,454 of record JADGPT010000008.1, on the reverse strand, counting down.
AGAATATACTCGAGAGCAGTGGTTCGGGTATTACAGTGTTTGATTACAATAACGACGGTTTTATGGATCTTTTCCTTATGAACGGTACATATCTTGAAGGCATATCAGATCCTGAAGGAAAGGTGAATAAAAATTCACATAACGAGCTATATAAAAATAATGGCAACGGGACTTTTACCGAGGTTTCTAAGGCTGCCGGATTAGATGGCCACTTCTGGAGCATGGCTGCAGGTGCCATCGATCTCGACAATGATGGTTACCAGGATCTTTATCTTTTGAATTATGGCCAAAATGTATTCTATCATAATAACGGCAATGGAACATTCAGCGATATCACTGCTTCATTAGGTCTGGGCGGACCTGAAAAGCTGAACGGTTTTACAAAGTGGAGTATCGGTGTCGCTTTCTGGGATTATAACCTCGATGGAAGACTGGATGCAATGGTCGGCAACTTTCTGGCTTTCGACCCTGCTTATGTTTCACCCGGATCGCCAAATATGATGCCAAGTCCCACTGAATACAATGGGCAGGAATCAATGTTGTATGAGCAGCAACCTGATGGAAAATTTGTTGATGTAACCCGAAAGAACAAACTCTATTACCCTGATTCAAAATGCATGGGTCTGACTGTATTCGATTATGATGATGACGGCGATCTCGATATTTTTCAGGCAAATGATCATCAACTGAATTTCCTTTTCAGAAATGACAAAGGAGTTTATAAGGAAGTTGGCGTGGAAAGTGGTGTTGCTGCAAATAGTCAGGGTAAAGGTACTGGTTCGATGCATGGATCTATTGGTGATATCGATGGTGATGGTCTGATCGATCTGCTTGTTACTGATCTCGATTATGGCGCCCTTTATAAAAACACAGGAAATGGTTTGTTTGTTGATATTACTGAACAAAGTGGTGTCGCAGCGGCTATGGCAGGTAAAAACAGCTGGGGCGCCCAGCTCTTTGATTATGACAACGACGGTGACCTCGATATAGTTGCTGCAAATGGAACCGCGGAAGAACTAATTCTGCAGTATCCATTATTGCTTGAAAATGATGGGAAAGGTCATTTTTCAAATGTAGGAAAAGAGCATGGAGCCTATTTCTCAACTAAACGTTCCGGTCGGAGCTTAGCTGTCTGGGATTTTGATAACGACGGAAATCTCGATATTATCGTTTCTCATCTTGACAAGCCGGGAACAGCAGCGCTTCTCAGAAATAATGGAGGAAACAATAATCACTGGCTGGGATTGACCCTTAAAGGTAAGGATGGACCAGCTTCTGCAATAGGTGCAAAAGTGACTCTTACTGCCGGTGGTAAAAAGAGGGTAATGGTAAACCAATGGGCAACCAGTTATCTCTCTAACAATGATCCGAGAATACACTTCGGACTTGGTCAGCAAAAAAAGATCGACTTGCTTGAGATCAACTGGTCAAATGGCAAGAAGGATGTTTACAATAAAATTGATTCCGACCGTTATATAACTATAGTAGAGGGTACAGGTATTGTATCAAAATAGAGTGCCTACTTTTCTTTAACTTTAGGCACTCCAAACTCTAGGCACTTTAGGCACTTACTAATAAAAAAAGAGAAATAACGTATAAAACAAGATATATGAACAGTCAATATGTAAGTAAGGTTACGGATCTCACGAATCCGGAAAAGAATGTCATCTATAACATGACACACGAAGAAGCCGTTAATTTTGTCAGATCAGGCGATGCAGAATCTGTCCGAAAGATCGATGGACAGTTTTCACTTGTTTCTGTTGAGGGCAAGACCATTCGCATGGCAAGATCTATAGGACGTCCGATCCGGTATTTTATTGCAAAACGACCCGGGGGCCCTGAATTGGTAATTGCTGAACGTATTGATGTAATTTATAATTATTTGAAAAAGGAAGGACTTGATCATCAGTTTCATCCTTCTTATACAAGAATGGCGCCAGCCCACTATATCACCAGAATTGAACTGTTGGGCTGTCCTGATCCCAATCCTGTTTATAGCCGGTTTTTCAAACCAGAACGTAATAGTTTTTCCACTGAAGATACGGCACAAATTGGCGAAAAATATATCGGAGCCTTATATGAAGAAATCAAAAAATGGTTGCAGTTCCGTGCTAAAACAGGTCCTGTTGGGGTAACTTTTTCGGCTGGAATTGATAGTGGTTCAGTATTCCTGCTTACCTATCATGCACTTAAAGAACTTGGTGAAAGTCCGTCAAGATTAAAGGCTTTTACGCTTTCAATTGACGGAGATGGCGCTGATTTATTACAGGCAAGAAAATTTCTGGAAGCACTTAATCTCGGGCTGTTCCTTGAACCTATTGAAGTGGATTATTCTACTCTGGATTGGAAAAAGGCTGTTAAAGTCGTTGAAGACTATAAAGCTCTTGATATACAATCCGCAACTATGAATCTATCACTTCTGCAGGGAATCCGGTCACGCTATCCCGAATGGAAATACATAATTGACGGAGACGGAGGGGATGAAAACTTAAAAGATTATCCGATTGAGGAAAATCCTGAATTAACTATCAGGAGTGTACTGAATAATCTGATGCTTTACCATGAAGGTTGGGGAGTCGAATCAATCAAACATTCATTAACCTACTCAGGTGGATTGAGCAGAGGATACATGCGAACGTTTGCAACTTCCGATCTCCTGGGTTTCGAAGGATTCAGTCCTTATACATTACCAAATGTGATAGAAATTTCCGAGGGTATTCCCTACATTGATATGACAAATTGGGATCACCAGAAACTCTATGCTCTTAAGGGACAAATAGTTTTTGATGGGGTTAAGGCTATTACAGGAATGGAAATGCCGGTTTTTCAAAAAAGGCGTTTCCAACATGGCGCAGTATCAAGCCGGGACTTTAGCAGGCATTTCCCTGATAAAGAAATTGAGTATAGGAAAGAGTTTCTTTCAAATTATGAGTGAAAATCCTGATTTCCTGATCAATGATCAATGGATTGTCTCTCAGAGGGGAAACAAAAATCCTGTTGACCCTCAAAAGCCTTATGGCTGGCTTGTGGAAAAAGAGCGAACTATCTCAGGGAGCATTGAAGATACAGGAATCATCTTTCTGACTAACCGGGAATGCCCCTTCCATTGTTTAATGTGCGATCTTTGGAAGAACACTACAGATGAATCCGTACCTGCCGGAGCAATTCCAAATCAGATTGAATGGGCGTTACAACAAATGCCTGATGTTAAGCATCTGAAGTTATATAATAGTGGAAGTTTCTTTGACGGAAAAGCTATTCCTGAAGAAGACTATAGAGAAATTGCATCACTGCTGAAAAATTTCAAAACAGTAATCGTTGAAAGTCACCCAAGGCTTATCAATGAAAAATGTCTGAATTTCAGGGATTTGCTGATACCCGAGTTACATATTGCAATGGGTCTGGAAACTATACATCCTGATATTCTCCGTAATCTGAATAAGCAAATGTCTTTGGAGGATTTCCGTAATTCTGTCAGCTTTCTTACGAACCATGATATAAGTTCCAGAGCTTTTATTCTCCTCAGGCCTCCCCTGCTCTCAGAATCAGAGGGTATTTATTGGGCTGAACGATCAATATACTTTGCTTTCAACAGCGGGGCGGAATGTTGTACTATTATTCCTGTCAGAGCAGGAAACGGTGCAATGGATCTGTTAATGGAAAAAGGCGACTTCAACCTGCCTGATATTCACTCTCTGGAAACTGTAGTGGAATATGGAATTGGTTTGAAAGCAGGCCGTGTATTTGCAGATATATGGGATCTTGGCCTTTTTTCAAAATGTAATAAATGTGTTGATCAGAGGACCAATCGATTAATTAATATGAACCTCAGACAAAAAATTGTCAGCCAGATTAATTGTACTTGTGATTCCCCCAAGGCTAATAATTAATTTTATTTTAAGTTAAGCTTATAGGTTGCAATCCCTGTATTATTAATCCCGGCAAACAGGTACCGGATACCTTTAATAGTCAATAATTTAAGTGATTTTACATCCCCTGTAAGGCTGAGTCCTGAAACACCCTGTGAGATATATCTGAAGTTTCCCTTTCCATCTCCTACAAATAACTGACCGTAATTGGCATCCATTACTCCAAGCCGAACACAATTTGCATTCTGATTTCCAGCCAGAATAAAATCCAAATTTCCATCCATATTGTAATCAAGTACTTCAATAGCATGGACAGGAGCAAATTGCGCCTCCATGGGAAGAACATGTTTTTCAAATTTACTGCCTGTATTTTTAAAATATACTGTTCTTAATTCACTGGCTGATAAGGTTGAGGCAGTTTTTAAATTATCGGCTGAAAAAATATCTGTCAGTCTGGCATTTGAATAGGATTCATAGTTCGGAAACTTTCCACGTAAACTGTTAATCTGATTCAGTAACTCATTACGGCTTGCAAAAGGATATGAAACATGTTGAATATAAGTAGTAAAAATAGGATCTATCGATCCATTGTTATCAAAATCTTTATATGTCAGTTCAATTGGTTCTTTTATGGAACACTTCAATTGAGTGTTTGTTCCGAAATTCCCGACTACCAGGTCTATATTGCCGTCATGATCAAAATCAGCTGCTGCAATTTTGTTCCAGAATCCTCCCTCCGGAACATCAAACCAGGTTTTGGTTTCTTTCCTGAATTTTTTCCCATGATCATTTATGAATACACGAACCGGCATAAACTCACCAACGATAACCAGATCGGGCCAGGAATCTTTATTCAGATCGATCCAGACAGCATCAGTGACCATCCCACCTGCTGCTAGATCGGGAAGAAATGATGCTGTCATATTTTTAAAGTGTCCTTTCCCGTCATTAATAAGAATATAGCTTTCCTGCGGTTTGGGGTATTCACCCGGCATAACCCGTCCTCCCACGAAAAGATCAAGATCACCGTCTCCATCTATATCAGCTGCGCATACGCAAGATTTTGAATTTAGCATTTGCGGCAGGGCATCCTGAGCTTTTGTGAATTTGCCTGATCCGTTATTCATATATAGCCGGTCCTGAAGAGCCTTGTCATTTCTGTTGTAGTCATTATAACCTCCGCTGACAACATACAGATCCTGATCACCATCATTATCGGCATCAAAAAATATAGCATCTGCATCAGTGCAGTTAATGTCATCCTTGAAAATAAAATCCGGAGAAGCCTTAAATGTTCCATTCGCCGATTGAATAAATAATTTTCCCGGTGTCTCTTTTGATCCACCGACAAAAACATCTGTCAGTTTATCTTTATTTACATCAGCTATCGCCATTGCCGGACCACATGTTGACAACATTGATAACAGTAAGGGTTGACGTTCAAAATCATTAGATCCATATTCAACATGTTCATAGGCAACAGATGATTCAACCATTGAAAATATTTTTTTTACCGGGGCAACGACAAGTGTCTTCTGTTTTTGTCCGCTCTCGGTTATTATAATCAACTGGTTAGCTTTAATATTCTTTAAAATACTTACTTTGCCTCGTGGCCATTCAACTCTGACAGAGTCAACAACCTCACTGTCAGATAATCCAAAATGAAGTTTATTGCTTACACATGATTGATAACCGCGTGATGGTGATTGTTCCTGATATTGCACTCCATGACGGGTAAAGACATAAACTTTACTGCCTATTCCAGAGGTGTTCTTATCACCCCCTTTTAATTGAATTGTGATATAATTGGTTGCAGGCAGATTTGATTCCCTAAGCATATTTCTGTAAATCGATGCAGTTTCATTCTGATTACTGACAACCAGATCAAGGTCCCCGTCATTATCAAGATCAGCGTACGCAGCTCCATTGGAGAATCCTTTCCTGTCAAATCCCCATTCAACACTTTTATCAGTAAATGTCAGGTCCTTATTATTTTTAAAAATATAACTTTGCATGGGAGTTGAAGTCATAAAACCTGAAAGCATTAACGTATCTACAGGAGCCTTCGCTCTGGCTTGCTGCAAATAATAGTCTGTTTTGTACTTTAAAAAATCACGATTGGTATAATCCTTAAAATACCCGTTTGAAACAAACAGATCCTTCCAACCGTCATTATCATAATCAGCAAACAATGGGGCCCAGCTCCAGTCTGTGTTTGAAACACCGGCAAGTTGACCGATCTCGCTGAATGTTTCATTGCCATTATTTAACTGAAGCATATTCCGCATGGTCGAGTGATAAAAACCATCCATAACCATCTTCGCATATTCCATATAGTTTTCCATCCCATAAAGCAGCTTAAGTCTCTTATTATCTGCAGATAGCATGTCGGTTGTAAAGATATCAGGCCAGGTATCATTATTAAAATCATTTATATCGTTGCCCATGGCAGAAAGAGAAATATGCTGAACATATTCGGAAAGTTTATTGGTGAATGTTCCATCTTTATTGTTAATATACAGATAATCAGGCTCAACATAGTCATTTGTAACATAAATATCCGGCCAGCCGTCCTTATTGATATCAGAAATAGCAACCCCAAGCCCGTATCCCAGAGCATTTGTTAAAATGCCTGATCCCGGAGTAACATCAACAAAATGATTTCCGTCATTCCTGAATAATTTATCGCCTGCATAGGGATCGCTCTCAACCCTGGCCTTTTCGAAATCTATACCTCTTAAGACTTTAACATTTGTTGTCACTATAAAAAGATCAAGATCACCATCGAGGTCATAATCAAAAAATGCACCGAGTGTAGAATAGGACGGATCATCTATGCCATAGGTCTTAGCCATTTCTTCGAATTTCAGATACTAGGTATGAGGTATAAACTGTACTTCTTGCAATTAAGTCATTTCCTGTATGACAATACCTTCGCCATTAATCCGTATTAATTCCACCTATTCTCGTCATTTCTTTAAATATTTGCTGGATTAAAATTGGATCCAGTTTTTCTGGAAGTAATTTTAATACTTCATCGACATATTTAGTGCCTCTAAAATGTGTTTTTAGATCTTGAACACTAAATTCCGCATTCTGTAGACGAACATTGTTGATTAAAATATGAGAAAGATTTACCATAAAAAAAGCAAGGTTAACAGCGTTGTTGACTGGTGTTTCCTTGATGTTCATAAAATCTTCCAATCCCCAGTATTGTTTTGCATCTCGGAAATTGAACTCAATCTGAAAACGTAGCTTGTAATAGTCAATCAAATTCTTATAGTCCAAATCAAGATCACTGCTGAATAAAATAACAAAATCCCTGGCTTTGGTTTTGAGATTCTCTTTAACTATAATCACAATATTTAACTGTTGAGAGAATAATTTATGGAGCATTGCCATTTGATAAATGTCAGTCTTAATCGAATTTTTACAAATGCTTTTTTTCAAGAACTTGGTAGGAATATATTTATAGTTTATTTTATTCCCATATTTTTTTGGTGCCCCTCTTCCACTGTATGCACCTTCATATGAAAAATATAGGTTTGAGTTCTTTTTCAATTTGGAAATCAGATGCAATCCACCGAGTTTGACCATTTGCAATGCATCATAATGGCCAAATGCCCCATCAAACACCACATATTTGACGTGAATGTTATTTCCAATTAGCAGCATCACTTCCAATAAAAGATTCTGGATGAATTTGAGATAAGGGGATAATTCAACGTCTTCCTTGACTTTGTTTGTACTTCCTTTCGGTCTCCCACTCCCTCTTTTTTTCATTGATCCATTGTTATTCTTTTCTTGACTTAGTTTTTTTTTGTTGTTTTTTCTGGATTTGTTTCATTTGGACGGGTCATCTGTTGTGTCATTAATGGCAATGAGATTCGCAATTTCGTACTGACAAGAGAAAAAGCAAAAATAGATATTCCAGGAACCGGTTTTCCAAATAAGGATGAAAAAAACCGATCGAGTCCAAATGTTTTTTTCCCTGATTTTGTAACGACAGTTTCATCTCCGGCTAAGATAAAAGTATCAGAACTATTCAGAAAAAATTGACGAATAAGAGCCCACTGAGCATTTTTCCAATCTAGGGTTGTATTGAAAAATCGCTGAACACTTCGATAGCTTCCACCTTCTTCTGTCCACCTAGAAATACCTTGCATTGTCACCCGACCTGGAATAGCCAATAATGCAGGCACGATAATTTTCAACCGTTTCAAAGATGTTGAATCCATACAAGTATTCAAACATTGTAATATTAACAGAATATCAAACATTTAGTACACCGGATAAATGAAAATAATGAGATTTTTGACAAAAATTATCTTACATTATACCCAAGTGATTTCATTAATCTTTGAGTCTGGCGAATTGAATATTCAAGATTCAAAACATTTTTCATATATTTAACTAATAATGGTCCATCCCATTCGGGCTGAGCATATCCTTTTTTTATAGGATTTTGTGAAAGAACTAAGCACAACTCTTCTTTTTGTTCAATAGTGATTCGTTGTTTTCTCCCTGTATGTGGATCATCCAATAAACCTTCCAACCCATACTTATTTACACGTTCTACTAA